>MWCJ01000004.1 GCA_002069975.1 Bacteroidetes bacterium ADurb.Bin217
AAAACAATTAAGTAAAGAAGATATTAAAAATATTGAAGCCGGATGTACCAATTATAGATTTGACAAACAATTTAATCTCTCGCACAGAATTTATGAGGTAATATGGGAATTTCATAATTATAAATTAGGGAGAAGTCCGGCGGGACATTCGGTAACGCAACGAATAGAATTTTTGAAATGTTCATATCAAGTTTTTAAGCAGCATATGTGGTTTGGTACCGGAGTGATACAAATAACAGAGAAAATGGCCGAACAGTATGCAAAACAGCAGACAAAAATGCCCGAAAAATACTGGAAAAAACCACATAATCAATTTATGCTTATAGCTGTTCAATATGGTCTTGTAGGGTTCATAATTTTTATAGGTAGTATTATAGGTATGATTATATATTCCAGAAAAAACTTAAATATTTTATCTATTTGCTGGTTAAGTATTTGTTTAATATCGTTTTTTAACGAAGATATGCTCGATGGAATTCATGGCTTAGTATTTTTCTCCTTTTTTGCTTCGTTATTTTTATGTGTTCAACCGGTATACAATGAAGTGTTGAACAAGGTAAAAAAAATATAATCTACGTCGAATTTCCTATACCTAATAAATCAAAGACGTTTGTAAAATATTATAGAACACATGAATTCTCTAGAATTAGTTTCTCCGGCAAAAAATCTTATGTGTGGCATTGCTGCCATAGAACATGGTGCCGATGCTGTGTATATAGGTGGTCCTGCTTTTGGAGCTCGTAATGCAGCTTCTAATTCACTAGAGGATATTGCACAATTAGTTTCGTATGCACATCGATTTCATGTCAAAGTTTTTGTTGCTCTCAATACAATTTTGTATGATTCTGAAATAGATCAAGCTATAGAAATTGCCAATGCAGCATATAGCATAGGTGCCGATGCTTTAATTATCCAAGATTTGGGTTTACTTGAATGCAATTTGCCACCTATACCACTGCATGCAAGCACGCAATTACATAATACTACTGCCGAAAAAGTAGCATTTTTAGAACATGTTGGGTTTTCGCAAGTAGTTTTAGCCCGCGAATTATCGCTTAGCCAAATACAACAAATTCACAATCAGACTAATATTACACTTGAATGTTTTATTCATGGTGCATTATGTGTATGCTATAGTGGGCAATGTTATATGAGTGCATTTGCCACAGGTAGAAGCGGAAATAGGGGTGAATGTTCTCAAATGTGTAGACATGCATATTCTATTACTGGATTACAACAACACTCAAAGCAATCAGCATATTATTTATCGCCCAAAGATTTAAACCTGTCGCAACATATTGGCGATATGATTGATGCCGGTGTACAAAGTTTTAAAATAGAAGGACGATTAAAAGATGAAGTATATGTTAAAAATTGTACAGCATACTATAGACGCATACTTGATGCTGAAATAGCAAAACGTCCGTCTGTTCAAAGATCTTCGCATGGCAGTGTATCGTATTCATTTACTCCCGATGTTCATAAATCTTTTTCGCGTAGTTTTACTAATTATTATATTCAAAACAAACGGAATTCTATAGCAAACATCTTATCGCCCAAATCGGTAGGAGAATTTATTGGAACACTTACACATATTCAAGGTAAACATATTCAAATAAATACAAATGTAGCACTTGCTAATGGCGATGGGCTTTGTTATTATAGAAATAATGAATTATTGGGTGTGCGAATTAATTCTGTTACGGGAACTCATATTGAATTAGCAGAACCTATTATATGCGATATCGGTTCTTCATTTTGGAGAAATGTTTCAGTAGAGTTTATAAAACAAGTTGAACGAAGTAAATCATGTAGATATATTTTTGCTACTGCTATGTTTAAAGAAATTGACAACGGGTTTCGTCTTACAATTACCGACCAATATGGTTACAGCGAGCAGGTTGAACATATATGTACAAAAGAATTGGCTCAAAATAGTCAAAAAATGCAAGAAACTATTACACACAATATTCAAAAAACAGGTGCTAGTTTTTTTAAAATAACTGATGTGTCAATACTTTGGAATACCCCTTTTTTTGTGCCAATTTCTATAATTAACGAAACACGTAGAAATTGCCTTCAATTGCTCGAAAATAAAAGACAAAACGCAATGTTGCGTGTTGAAAAACAGATAATTAAAAATACAATACCTTATCCTATTCAGCAACCTGTAGATGCACGATTAAACTGCAGTAATACATATGCTCAAAAATTCTTTGAACGTCATGGTATAGTAAACGTTCCTTCAGCGTTCGAAATTAAAGCAGACACATCTGTTCCGCTTATGACAACAAAATATTGTATCCGATATGAATGTGGAGAGTGTCCAAAACAATCAAAATCAAATATTCAGGCCTCTCCTATCTACCTCAAAGACAATAAATATAGGTATAGAGTAGAATTTAATTGTAAAACATGTGAAATGTTAATTTTTTCTGAAACACATTTGTAATTGTTGCGTATATATGTGTATATTTGTTTCGTAAATGTACTTAAAACTTGAAGATATATGGATTCAAAAACATCTATATTATACGTGGACGATGAGCCAATTAATTTAATGCTGTTTGAACTTAATTTTAAATCAAAATATCATGTAATTACTGCCAATAATGCAAAAGAAGGCTTACATGTGTTAGAAAAAAATCCTCATATTCCAATAGTAATTAGTGATATGAAGATGCCTGAAGTAAATGGCGTTGATTTTTTACGTAGTGTTAAAGAACAGTTTCCTCAATGTTCATGCTTTATTCTTACCGGTTTTGACATAACTCCCGAAATACAAAAAGCATTACGCGAACATATTATTCTTAAATATTTATCAAAACCTTTTGTAATTCACGAAATTAATACCGCTATTCAAAGTGCTTTAAATTGAAGTGAATTGTAGAAACTGTTTACATTTTGTTTTTGAAAACAATCTAAATTACAGAACAAGTAAACTTTTTAGAATACACACATACCCCTTGTTTCAAAACTTCTATATAAACTATATAAATACCACTATCTACAATATCTTGTTGTTTTGATGTTCCATCCCAACTTATAATACCTTGAGTTCCCAGTAAGGTATTATTTTTAACATGTTTTACTAATTCTCCGTCGAGCGAAAATACATACATTTGTAGTGTTTTTTCTTCAGTATCATTAGTATATGTAATTGTTAAAACATCATTATCACCATCGTTATTTGGACTTATATATGTATTTTCAATAGAAAATTCGAGCGATACATTGTTAGATTGTTGCGTATTTTCGCAGCCCGGTGACATGCCGCCATGTAAAGTAGATGCCGATTGCCAATAAGAACTTCGCCACGAGTCTCCTGCATAATTAAGTTTTTCTAACGAAACACCTTCTGTACTTCGCAAGCTTGCAGAATGCCAAGAACTACTATACGTAACCGAATCTATAGTTTTCCCCCATTTGTTTTGAATCCATACAGTACCCTGTTCGTCGGGAAAACTTGGTAATGACGGCATCGTAACAAATAAGGATTGATTGTAGCAATCACTTTTATTTTTATAATACTCAGCTTGTGTTGAAACAACTACGTATGTATGTGGAGCAAACAGTATAGGAATGTCTGATATTTTGTAAAATGTTCCAATTTCGTTGCGAATACTATCTCTGTTAGCAATAATTACATGCGACAACGTGATGTACGAATTTGAATTATTATACAATTCTATAAAATCGGTACACCCTGCTGTTGGATTAAATAAAATTTCTGTAATGAGAATTTGGTGTTCCAATGATACTGTATCGAACAATGCAATTTCAAATGTTTGAAAATCTGCAGTATTTCCCGCAAAATCAAGCAGATTTCCGGACATATTAAATTCATACAAAGTTGAGGCTTGTAAAGGTGTTTCAAGGAGTAATTCAAATTCTTGTAAACTTGCATGGCATGGGTTGCATTGATATATAGTATGGGTATTAGAAGTATTCCAAGCTTGCAACACCGCCGATGGGTCTATATTTTCGTTGGTTTTGCAAAGCAATGTAGTATCGTTTAATGCTTGTAAATACCATATATAGGGCGATTGAGTATCTGCGAGTGGTTTGCTTATAGAATTTGAATATCCGGGAGTTCCTCCTGTATAATTTGCCGCCGATTTCCATAATTCTTGTGTTTCGCTAACATTTGTTATATCTATTTTTTCTAATGCCCAACCACCATCTTTTTTTATGGCACTTGTATGCCAATCAATTGAAAATGGAATGGAAGAAAGAATAGTAGAGTCTTGCAATACCGCTATAGTTTCGCCACTATTAACAATCGAAGGAAATGTAGACATGGCACATACCGTTATACTATCGCCATACATATGCTGAGCTTTATTAGAAACCAATAATATATATGTATGAGGTTTTATTGTACATGCAGGCAATGAATACAATTCGGTGCCTATTTGCAATTGCAAATTGTTTGTTTGTATTTCGCAATTGCTTGTATTATAAAGTTCTAAATATTCATATTCAGGTAAACCTACAGAAGGTGAAGGATCCGACATAATTTCAGTTATAATAATTTCATGCATCGAAGGTGTATATGCAAATTCTCGCTTAATACACGTATCGGCACATACTCGACCAGAAGTATCGGTAATGTTTTGTATGCACACACTATGGGTACCGCAAATAGAATTGAAGAATTCTATATATATCACACTATCTTGTATATACGTATGTTTAATTATATTTGGAGATGATGACGCTACAGTATAATATGTTATAGGATATGAAAAATGCAAAACATGTAATTCTGCATATTCTTCAATTGCACATAATTTAAAAGGACTTAAAGGTTTTTTAAAATATTCTATTGCAATATCATCAATAGTTAGCTGTCCGGAACTTGCAGTATTTTGACGAATAGAAATAACAACAGAATCGCTGAAAGTCAAGTTCGAAATAGAAAAATATTGGGTTATATCTGCTTGATTAAAGCTTAATAATTGCCCAATACAACTATCATTAATCCAAACACTTGCATCGCAATTGCTTGTCAATTCTTGCTCATACTGAAATTGAAGTGAACGAATTCCATACACTATAGTATCCGAAAAAATACATGACTGTATAGATTTATGTAAACTTATTGCTGCATTTTTGTTTGCCGTTGTAGTTTGTCCACCTCGAGCATTTACATAATTCCATGCTATACTATCAATACCTATAAATCTTCCTGTAGTATATGAAGACGATAGTTTTGCATTCGAAAAATCTTCGATTTTCTGACCATTTACAGAAAAAAACATGAAAGAATATAGAAGACCTAATAAAAGGTTGCTTTTCATAATTGTAAGATATATTTTTGTTGCGACAATGATGGTGCAAAAATAAAAAAAATGAAGCAAATTATTCATACGTATCCATCATAAAAATGAGACTTTAATACATATTTATTAATTTTTTACAATTATGAAAATTGCAATTGTTGGTGTCAGCGGAGCAGTTGGCCAAGAATTTTTAAGAATTCTCGAAGAAAGAAATCTTCCTATGGAAGAGCTAGTGTTATTTGGATCGGGTCGGAGTGCCGGAAGTACGTATACGTTTAAGGGCAAAACGCTTACTGTTAAGGAATTGAAACACAACGATGATTTTAAAGATATTACAATAGCATTAACATCAGCCGGAGCAAGTACTTCAAAAGAATATGCAGACACTATAACTAAATATGGTGCTATCATGATAGATAATTCAAGTGCATTTCGTATGGATGAAGATGTGCCATTAGTAGTACCTGAAGTTAATGCTGCCGATGCAAAACAAGCGCCTCGAAATATTATTGCGAATCCTAACTGTACTACAATTCAAATGGTAGTGGCATTGCGAGCATTAGAAAATATTTCTCATATAACACGTGTGCACGTATCGTCGTATCAATCTACAAGCGGTGCCGGAGCTATGGGAATGGCAGAATTAGAACAACAAGTTAAAGATTATGTTGCAGGAAATCCTATAAAAGTTGAAAAATTTGCACATCAAATATTGTTCAATGTTATTCCTCATATCGATGTATTTACCGATAACGGATATACTAAAGAAGAAATGAAAATGTATAACGAAACACGAAAAATAATGCATTCTGACATTCAAGTAAGTGCAACTACTGTTCGTGTTCCAACTATGCGTGCACATAGTGAATCTATTTGGGCAGAAACAGTTGCTCCTGTCTCTCCAGAAGCTTTTAGAGCTGAATGCGAGAAAATGAAAGGAATTACCGTGATAGACAATCCTGCAAATAAAGAATATCCAATGCCAATGTATTTAGCAGGCAAAGACGATGTATATGTAGGTAGAATTCGTAAAGACATTACAAATCCAAATGGAATAACGTTTTGGTGCGTGAGCGACCAGATTCGTAAAGGAGCAGCTTTAAATGCAGTACAAATAGCGGAATATTTAATTGCAGAAGGTGTAGTTAAATAATTTGAAGAGTTACATTACGTCGAATTGACGTTACATAAAAAGGCCTTTATATATTCAATTATAAAGGCTTTTTTATTGTGTTATATACCGCCACTCGCACTTTCTGTAATACATCCTTTGCGAAATTTTAGAATTTTCCATGGTTGAAATGCTATTTGGAAAGCTCGATTTTAGAAGTGTTAACGATATAATTCAAAATTAAATATTCGATGGTAGTTGTGAGTTTCTTATTTGAGTATGATTTGCCCATAATTCACAGCTGTTATTTACATGCTCCCATCCAAATTCACTGAAATAAATTCTTTTCCACATATTCATAATATTCATATAGTGTTTCAGGGTATTAAGTTGTTTTATTACAATATTATTTGAAACCTTGTTTTTTTATTTGTAATTTTATCACAAAATCTGACCAAGTCAAAAGTATGTATAAACGTATTTTTTTTGTTATTGTATTGTTAGTTGTGCTTGTATGTAAAGCTATGGCTCAGATTCCTCGTATAGTTTTTACAGAAAATCTCAATCAATGGGATTCACGAGTATTGTTTCGTGCACAGTTGTATCAAGGTTTTTTGTATGCCGAAAAAAATGGTTTAACGTATTATTTTACCGACGCTTCATCGCATAGGCATTCTCATAGCGCGGCTCATGGTTCACATGATGCTGAAATTAATGAACAAGCATTACAGCAAGCATTATCAAATTTTGTTTCTAGTTCTATAGATTCGTTGCCTAAAAACGCGTTTCACGAAAATTCAAGTATCGAACATCATCAAGAATCTGGTAAAGCTCATGCGTACAAGGTGCAATTTGTAAATATGAATAAAAAAACTGCGATAACTCCACAGAAAGCTTTACCCGGAATAGAAAATTATTATAAAGGGAATAATCCTTCTAAATGGGCACAAGGGGTTAAAAGTTTCGAATCTATTACATATTCAAATATATATTCTCAGATAGACCTTATGCTCTATGACCATAATGGTGGGTTAAAATATGATTTTATTGTAAAACCGGGCGGAAAACCATCGAATATTCAATTGCAATATTCGGGTATTCCTCGAATGGAGATTGATGCTAATGGTGTACTTGTTATTTATACTTCGGTTAATGAAGTATTTGAAAAAAAGCCGGTTGCATATCAAATTATTCAAAACGATACGGTGTATGTAGATTGCAAATACGAACTTGAACATTTTAAAGTATCCTATTCTGTAGGGGCATATAATCCTAAATATACATTATACATTGATCCTGAACTTATATTTAGCACATATACCGGTTCTATAGCCGATAATTGGGGGTTTACGGCTACGTACGACAGTCAAAATAACGTATATGCCGGTGGTATTGTCGATGCATTTGGATATCCCACAAATACAGGAGCTATTCAAGAGCTATATGGAGGTGGTTCATGGGATATAGGAATTATTAAATATGATCCTACCGGAACACAGCGGTTATATGCTACTTATTTAGGTGGAACCAGTGCCGAAATGCCACATAGTTTAATTGCCAACAGTAATGATGAATTACTCATTTTAGGAACTACAGGTTCACAAGACTTTCCTATGCAACAATCTTATGATAATACGTTCAATGGTGGTAAAGGTATTATATATGATAATGCTATAGATTTTGAAAATGGGGTAGATATGTTTATAGCTCGTTTGAATACAGATGGCACGCAATTGCTTTCGTCTACGTTTTTAGGTGGTACAGCTAATGATGGAATAAATTTCGACTGGGAGTTTGATTTATATTACGGACACGATTCATTGTATCATAATTATGGCGATGGGGCACGTGGCGAAATTATGGTTGATGCAAGTGATAATGTTTACATTGCGTCTACTACGTTTTCATCTGATTTTCCTGTTGTACAAGCTATACAGCCTACTTTTGGAGGTATGCAAGATGCTGTTGTGTGTAAATTTAATCCTACACTTACTTCGTTGGAATGGAGTACGTATGTGGGGGGAGCAAGTAAAGATGCTGCGTATTCTGTGGACGTTGATAAAAATGGAAATACGTATGTTACCGGAGGTACCTGTTCGCCAACATTGGGTATTCCGGTTCAAGGATTTATTCAAAATCGTATTGGCGGAACTGTTGATGCATATGTGCTTAAAATGAGTCAATTAGATGGAGCACTTCAGGCTGCATCTTATTTTGGTTCTTCAGCATACGATCAAGCGTATTTTGTTCGTGTAAATAATGACGGAAATGTATTTTTATTTGGGCAAACAAATGCTACGGGTTCTACGCTTATACATAATGCTCCGTATAATCGTCCTAACAGCGGACAGTTTTTGGCTTCGTTTAGTAACGATTTATCTACTCTAAATTGGTCTACAGTATTTGGTTCGGGCAATGGCAGACCAAATATATCGCCCACTGCGTTCGAAGTAGATATTTGCAATAGAATTTACCTTGCCGGCTTTGGACGTGAATGGCCAGATGGAAGGAGACCCGCTTGGTACTATGATGCATATTTAGGGTATTATAGATACGATGCCTATGGGTGGAGGTATTTACAAGGAACTAAAAATATGGATATTACTGCCGATGCTTTTCAGTCGCATACCGATGGGCAGGATTTCTATATTATGGTAATTGACGATGAGGCTAAAAATCTTGATTATGCTACCTATATAGGTGAAATAAGCTATGGTGGGTGGGTTACTTATAATCAAAAAGATACTCTATACATACCATGTATGTATAGCGGACACGACCATGTTGACGGTGGTACAAGTAGATTCGACAATAAAGGATATATTTATCAAAGTGTTTGTGCAAGTTGTGGAGCTTGTAATGGTTTCCCTACAAAACCAAAACCCGGAGCGTGGTCTAATAATAATAATTCAAATAATTGCAATAATGCAGTAATGCGATTTTTCATAGATTTCGGATTATTAATAGCCGATTTTGAATTGCCTGAAATAGGGTGTAAAACAAAAGAATTAGAATTTAAAAATACGAGTAAAATTCATTATAATAATCCTAAAATTACCTATACATGGAATTTTGGCGATGGCAGTCCTGTTTCTCACGACGAGCATCCGGTTCATGTTTTTCAAAACCCCGGAGAATATACAATTACATTATTAGTTGCCGATAGTTCTGCTTGTAATTTATCTGATTCAATTAAGAAAAAACTAGTAATTGTAAACGATGTAAAACAAGAAATTTTACCCGAAAAAAATATGTGCGAAGGCGATACTGTTGTAATAGGAATTACTAACACCTATAATCCCGACCTAATTTACGAATGGAATCCTTCGCAAAATTTAGAAAATCCAGATCGCCCACAAACAAATGCAACACCGGGCGAAACCACCGATTATACACTTACTGTTACTTCCGGATGGTGTCAAACTGTGTATGAACAAGTTGTAAATGTATATGCTGACGATTACGAAATTCTTACTATAGAATCTACTGTTTTGGGAGCACCTAAAAATCCTGTTTGCCAAGGCGATCAAGTAAAGTTAACAGCTGTAACGAATGCTCCGTCGCAACGATATTTATGGTCAACCAATCCATATTTTTTCCCTATTTTAAATTCAGATTTTAAACAAAACAGTATAATTGTAAATCCTACAAATTCTTCGTGGTATTATGTTCATACATTAAGTTCGTATTGTGAGTACGAAGATATTGATTCTATTTATGTTGAGGTTGCTCATAATGATGTAATTGCAACGGGCGATACTCTTATATGTAAAGGTGATGTTGCAACAATTTCTGTTACGAATCTAATTCCGGCATCGTCGCTTGCGTATGAATGGATCCCAAATCAATTGGTTGTGAGTGGCGGTAATTCCAACCAAGCAATTGTTCGTCCCGAACGATCTACACAGTTTGTAGTATTTGCGACCAACGCTGCCGGTTGTACAGTTACCGATACAGTTCAGGTTGATGTAGATTTATTAGCTATAGAGACTTCTGTGTATAATCCAATAAGTTGCTTTGGTAAGACTGATGCTTCTATTGTTGTGTTACCTCAAGGGATTCCTCCATATACCTATGTGTGGGAAAATGGTGATGTGCAAAATTCGCGAGTAAACATAGGTGAAGGTTCGTATACAGTTACTATAACCGATGGTTTAGGTTGTATTAATTCGCGAGTTTTCGAAATTATAGAACCCGATGTATTACAAATAGTTGATACAAGTCTATGGTATGTTACCTGTAACGCTGCATGCAACGGAGCTATACATACCCAAGTTGCAGGAGGAACACAACCATATTCATATGTATGGTCTAATGGCGATACTACACAGGCTATTGCCGGGTTATGTAGGGGTTCGTATTCGCTTCAAGTAACCGATGCTCATGGGTGTACTACAAATTTTGAGCAACCTGTGTCTATTGGAATGTATGAAAAATTACCCAAATTAGATGCTTTTGCTGCTCAGCCAATTCTTTTTAAAGGTCAAGGAACAACACTTCATGCTACTCGGTATGCCCCCGATACCGTTCAATATCAGTGGTTCCCTAATATTTGGATGGAAAATTATAATTCGGCAGTTGCGACTATTCTTCCGCAAGATTCTTTTACATATTATGTTCGTGCTACCGATGCGTATGGTTGCGAAACAGTTGATACAGTTCCAATAACTGTTTTCGAATGGGTATGTGGCGATCCGTTCATATTTATCCCTACAGCATTTACTCCAAATAATGATGGTAAAAACGATATGTTATTTGTTGAAAGTAAAGTAATTACCGATTTAGAATTTGCAATATATGACCGCTGGGGTGAAAAAATATTTGAAACTACCGATATTACCAAAGGATGGGATGGAACGTATCTTGGCAAAAAACTTCAACCTCAGGTGCTTGTATATTATTTAGAAGCTACCTGTTTAAATGAAGAAAGGTTTATTTCAAAAGGTAATATTACTATTATAAAATAAGCATTGAAACAGGTATTCTATATTATATGTTTTCTTTTATGTATACTCCAAGTTTCTGCTCAGGATATACATTTTTCTAATTTTTATACCAATGTATTAAATGTTAATCCTGCATTTACCGGTTATTTTCGAGGAAAATACAGATACAATATCACCTATCGCGATAGATTTAGAACTGTAGCAGTACCCTATCAAACAGTTTCGTTTGGCATAGATACAAAAACAAGTAAGCTCAAGGGGTTTAGAAAAATTATTGGTTATGGTGTACTATTAAATTACGATATTGCCGGCGATTCTCAATTTAATACCGTTCAACTTCAATTTCCGCTTTCATATATTCATACATTTCCAAATAAAATATGGACAATTTCTGGAGGTGTTATGCCGGCATTTGTATTTAATTCGCTTGACTATACTGTATTACGGTTTCCCGATCAATTCGATGGTATTCAATACAATCCAGATGCACCAGTGAGCGAAGAATTTGATAAAACTAATTCTGTTTTTTTTAATGTAGGTGCAGGAGGACAAATTACCGCGAAACCCAATAAACGACAAACGTATACTGTAGGAATAGCCGGATATAATCTTACGCAACCCAATATTTCATTTTTTGATGATAAATCGGTACGATTATATCCTCGAACTCTTATGCATGCAATGGCTATTGTGGAAATTAAACCCGATGTAGATATGGTTCCTGCTGCAAAAATGCAGTTTCAGGGAAAACAAAAAGAATTTCATGTGGGTGCAATGTTTATAAAGTATTTTGACAATCTTTCAATACAAGATATTTCCGGAGGTGCTTGGTTTCGCTCCCGCGATAAAGATGCCATAATTCTTGGTATAGGCTGCAATTATATGGGCTATACTGTATTATGCAATTACGATATTAACATTTCGAATCTTCAAAAAGCAAGTAACGGACATGGAGCATTTGAAATAAGTGTATCTTCAATTCTTTATGAACAGAAAAAACGAAGAAAAATGACTTCTGTTAAATGTCCTCCGTATTTGTAAAAAATTTAGATAAACTATTATTTTTCTAATTCATTCCAAGCAAGAGCACTTGCTCCCAGTACCGCAGCATTTACATTGAGCAATCCGCTTTGAGCTATAGTAATTTTTTGTTTAAAAATTGGTAGCAGATTTTCTTCCATTGCTCGTTTGGTAGGTTCTATAATTAATTTGCCTGCTTTGGCAACTCCACCAAATAAAAATATATGTGAAGGACTTGTATGACATACAGCATCAGCAAGTTTTAAACCTAAAATTTGTCCGGTATATTCAAAACACTCTTTGGCTAATTCATCGCCGTCTTTATATGCTAATTCTATCGCAAGAGCTGTAATTTCATTGTATGGAATGTCACGTAATTTCGATGGTTTGTTAGAATTACATAATATTTCCGCCATTGTTCGAACCATGCCGGTAGCCGATACATATGTTTCTAAACAACCTTTTTTGCCGCAACCGCATTGTCTGCCATTTGGAAATACGGTAGTATGTCCTACTTCACCGGCAAAGCCATCGTGTCCATATACTAAATCACCATTAACAACAATGCCGCTTCCTAAACCTGTACCTAAAGTTATGACAATAAAATCGCGAATGCCTTGTGCCGCACCATATATCATTTCGCCCATTGCAGCAGCATTGGCATCGTTGGTAATAGTAACCGGAATGGTAGGGAAATAATTTCCTAGCAATGAACAAAATTGAACTGTGCCTTTCCACGAAAGATTAGGAGCTTCTTCAATAGTTCCTCTGTGGTAATTCGCATTAGGAGCACCAACACCTATACCTACAACTTGTAAATCAGGTTTATTTGCTAATTCTTTTTGAATAATTCCTGCAAGATTTTTAAGATATGGTGTTATATCAGCATATTCTTTTGTTGGAATTGAAGTTTCAAACACACAGGTTCCATTTCTGTCTACAAATCCTATAGCGGTATTTGTTCCGCCTATATCTATACCTACGGTAATTTGTTTTGCCATTGTTTTCGTTTTTTTACAAAATTATTGTTTTTTTTGAAATTGTTTAGATTTCGTGTTTGAATAATAGTGGTGCAATGTCAAAATGTCAAATTATGTGTGAAATTTCTCTTTAAAATGGTACTATTGCTTTTTAGAATATTAAGACTTTCAAGACTCCTTCGATTTTTTTGGCTTTACCACCCGTTTGGGGTTTTGATTGAGAAATTCTTTCCATGATTTTGCTGCTGTTCCTTTGGCTATGCCTGGTCGCGAAATTTGATAATAATGACACACTGCAACACCCAAAGCATCTGTTGCATCAAGGAATTCAGGTTTTGCTTCGGTATTAAGCATTCTTGATAACATTGCAGCTACTTGTTCTTTGGAGGCTGTGCCGGTTCCGGTAATAGCCAATTTTACTTTACGAGGAGCATATTCAGTAATTGGAATATCAAATGCAAGTCCCGCGGCCATGGCAACTCCTTGTGCTCGCCCTAATTTAAGCATAGACTGCACATTTTTTCCAAAAAATGGAGCTTCTAACGCCATTTCGTCGGGGCAAAATTCTTGAATAATACCTTGCAGGCGTTTATATATTTTTTGTAATTTTATATAATGGTCGTCGTACTTCTGAAGATTAATAACTCCTAAGCCTAGTAATTTTATAGAATTACCCGATACTTGTATCAATCCGTATCCCAATATGTTGGTTCCGGGGTCAATACCTAAAATTATTTTTTCCACTTTTGTTTTTTTTCAAAGGTACATAAAGAAATTAAGTATTCAAAAGTACTCATTATATAGAATAACTTATATTTGTATAATTCCTCTAATAGGAAGTATTCATTAAATTTTGGACATGAATAAAATTTTACAAAAATTCATTTATGTTATACTATTAGGTTTATTCCCTTATATATCTTTTTCGCAAATTGATACATGTATTTGCAATTCAATTAGAGAATATAAGGTTACTGTTCCAACGCCACTTTCAGAGTATCATAAATTTCCTCGATTATCAAAAATTACTGATTTTAACTTAGAGAATAAACAAAGAATATCTTCCGACATTTATTTTAGTGGATTAAATACAGAGCGAGGAAAGCTCAACCGAATAAGTCTTCTCACGTGGAATCCAATTATATTTACTAGTCCCGATAGAAACTATTCTTTAAATTTAACACCTTGCATTTCTCACAATAACTTTAGTAGAATTAAATTATATATACTGAAAAATGAATATATTATTAAAGTAGGATTATTAGGATTAGATATTAGTTCAAAAATTCTTACATATTCTGAAAGTATACAAAGTAAATCTGTTCCCCGTTATACAACAATTATTGTTGAACCAAAAGAAATATCCTATTCCAAAAAAGAAGGATTATATATAAAAATTGATAGTGTAATTCCTAATTACTATACAATAACAGGCACAAAATTAAATATACTTTTTCAACAAATACAAACTCTTACTTCTTCAAAAAAATGTGAATACTTTTTAGGAAGTTACGTATTCCCCGGAGGGTATCCTTTATTTATTACTGGGGTCGACTCCGTTTATGTAGGTGATATGGGGATTATTTATCAATATAATTACAAATATGATACAATGCTTTCTGATTTTACGGGATTTGTAAGTGTTAAATCTATAATGAAAATACCATATCGCGATGCCATAATTTCTGCAACGTGTGAAAATGTTTTATTTAATAACAATCTTATTACGGGTAAAATATATTTGCCTGCTACTTACAAAAATGAAAAAATCATTTCTGTAGAAACCAATATTGGTTTAATACATACTTCTGATGATGAAATTATTGAAGCATTTCATAAAGCCGGATTAAAACATGTTGTATATGTTCCAATGAAAGGTGGATATTTGTTTAAAGTTGTAAATTAAAACTTATTCAATAAATACTCTTTGAATGCAGGATAATTTGCCGGAATATTATCAAACGCTTCGGGTTTGTCTTCTATACCTTGCAAACTTGGAGGCAACGCAGGGTCTATACCTATATTGGTAACAATAGCTTCGGGGAATTTTGCTGGATGTGCAGTTTCCAACGATATCAACAATTCATCGGCTTGTTCGCCATTTTGTGCTACATACGTTTCTACACATTTCCATCCCACTGCACCATGTGGTTCCAATACTACGTTATAGGAATTCCATGCACGTTTTATAGTTTCGTGTGTTTGTGCGTCGGTAACACTTAAAGAATAAAAATCACGATTCATGGCTGCAAAATCCGGTGCTTTGTGAAGCATTCCGGTTTCGTCCATATTGCCACCATATAATTCTATAAGTCGTGCCAAATTACTTGGATGTCCAACATTCATAGCACTTGACAAACAATTTTTAGAAGGTTCTATTTTCGTATATTGTTTTGTTTGCAATAACACTTCAAATTCGTTGTTGTCGTTGGTTGCTACCAATATTTTTTTAACCGGCAATCCCATATGTTTTGCAAACACACAGCCCATCATATCGCCAAAGTTACCCGATGGAATACAAAAAACAGCTTGTTCGCCACTTCCTGGTTTTGCCAATCGCGAATATGCATAGATATAATATACAATTTGTGGAATAAGTCGTCCAATGTTTATAGAGTTCGCACTAGTAAGTTCCAAATATTGTAAATCTTTGTCAGAAAATGCTTCTTTTACCATAGCTTGTGCATCGTCGAATTTGCCATCGATAGCTAGCACATGAATGTTTTTTTGCAAAGTAGTCATCTGTTTCCGTTGACGAAGGGTAACTTCATCTTTGGGGAACAATATTGCTACACGTATTGTTTGCAAATCGTAGAAAGCCGAAGCAACCGCACTTCCTGTATCACCCGAAGTAGCAGTCAATATGAGTTTGTGAGTACCTTTTTGTTTTAAATAATATTGCATCAATCGTCCCATCATTTGACCTGCAAAATCTTTGAACGAAGCTGTAGGTCCTTGGTCAAGTCGCATGATATATTTTCGGTTATATACCTTTTCTAGAGGCACATCAAACGTATATGCATCTTTGCACATACTTAGTAATTCGTTATATGGAATATCATTGCGTAAAAATTTTGAAAATACAGCACAAGCTATTTCATAATACTCCATAGTGGCAAACGATTGAATTTCGTTGCTTGTAAATGTTGGAATACTTTGGGGCATATATAAGCCCTTGTCTGGAGCTAATCCTTGTAATAATGCTTCACCAAAGCTTACTTGTGGTGCTTTGTGATTTGTCGAAAAATATTGTAACGATTCTGCCATAGTATGAATTTTTTACAAAAATACACGTTTCGTTAATAATTTGGCAATAAATTTTTGTCGAATCAAATAGTTTTTTCATATAGCTGTAAAATAACAGAAAAATATATTTCAAATAACGGGTTTATATGTTAAAAATAGCATGGATATTTTTTCATATATATTTTCATATCCAAATACATTTGAAAAAAAATTGATAGATTATGAACAATAAAAAAAATGAAGCATTGGAATACCATTCACATGGTAGACCCGGAAAGATAGAAGTTGTTGCATCAAAATCGTATGCAACTCAAAATGATTTAGCATTAGCATATTCACCTGGTGTGGCAGAACCTTGTTTGCAAATTCATCAAAATCCTGAAAGTGTTTATGCCTATACAGCTAAGAGTAATTTAGTTGCTGTAATTTCTAATGGAACAGCAGTATTAGGTCTTGGAAATATTGGTGCACTTGCAAGTAAACCGGTAATGGAAGGTAAGGGCATGTTGTTTAAAATATATGCAGATATTGATGTGTTTGATATTGAATTAAATACCGAGGATGTAGAAATTTTTATACAAACAGTAAAAACTATAGCACCTACTTTTGGAGGTATTAATTTGGAAGATATTAAAGCTCCGGAGTGTTTCGAAATAGAACGAAGACTTAAACAAGAACTTGATATCCCTGTAATGCATGACGATCAACATGGTACGGCTATAGTATCGGCAGCGGCATTACTTAATGCATGCGAAATTGCAGGAAAACAAATTTCTGAGGTTACAGTTGTAATAAATGGAGCAGGGGCTGCAGCAATTTCATGTGCACTTTTGTATATTTCAGTTGGTGTTCGAAAAGAAAATATTATAATGCTTGACAGTAAAGGTGTAATCCATACAAATCGTAAAGATTTAGATATTTCTAAGCAGCAGTTTGCTCAAAATGTTCCGTTTACTTCGCTCGAAGAGGCTATGAAAGGGAGTGATGTGTTTATTGGCTTATCTAAAGGTGATATTGTAACAGAACAAATGGTGCAAAGTATGGCTTCAAATCCTATAGTATTTGCTTTGGCTAATCCAAATCCTGAAATTTCTTTCGATAAAGCTATGGCATCTCGTAATGATATAATTTTTGCAACCGGACGAAGTGATATTCCGAATCAAGTAAATAATGTTTTAGGATTTCCATATATTTTTAGAGGTGCTTTAGATGTACGTGCAACACAAATAAATGAGGAAATGAAAATTGCGGCGGCATATGCAATAGCTCAATTAGGAAAAGAAGAGGTGCCCGAAAAAGTTGCCAAAACATATGGTAAAAATATTTCATTTGGACCTCACTACATTATTCCAAAACCCAACGATCCTCGATTACGTGAATATGTATCGTATGCCGTGGCAAAAGCTGCAGTAGATTCGGGAGTAGCTCGTAATCCAATTACAAACTGGGAAGAATACCGAAGTGTATTACGTACGAAAAGTTTTAATTAAAATTTTCTAATATTCTATGTCAGTGAATTACGTAAATCTTCAATTTCTTCGATTTCTATTGGCATAGATTCCAATAAGTTTATATTGCCTGTGTTGGTTATAAGAATGTCGTTTTCTAACCGAATTCCTATACCTTCATTGGCAATATATATTCCGGGTTCGCACGAAACAACCATGCCTGGTTCTAATATAACATCTTTGCTGCCAACATCATGAGTGTCTATTCCAATAAAATGTGAAACTCCATGCATAAAATATTTGAGGTATGCGGGTTTACCATGTAATTGATGCATAATATCATGTGAGGTAAGTAAACCAAGTTGTAATAATTCTTCTTGAACACACAGTTTAGTATGCTCCTGATATTCCAAAATTGTAGTTCCGGCATGAATTTTTTGTGTTGTTTGTCGCAACACGCGTAATACTGCATTATATACTTGTTTTTGTCGTGTTGTAAATGTTTTGGATGTTGGAATTACTCGCGTAGCATCACTTGCATAATTTGCATATTCTGCACCAAAATCCATAAGTACTATAGAGTCATTTTGTATAGTATTGGAATTTTTAGTGTAATGTAAATAACAGGAATTTGTACCCGATGCAATAATAGGTTCAAAAGCATGACCGGAAGCTCCGTGTTCAAGAAAATGTTTTGTAAGTAATGCTTCTATTTCATATTCATACATTCCGGGTTTTACATGAGGAATGGTAGATACAAATGCTTTGGTAGTTATATCGCAAGCTTTTGTTATTAATCCAATTTCTTCGGGTTCTTTACGTAATCGACATTCGGTAAGTATTGGTGCAAGTCGTTCTATTTGTTTTTCGGGAAATCGTTTTCTAATAATTCGTTTAAACCTTTCATCGCGTGATTTAACAAAAGTTTGTAAGCGTGGATTTTCATTTTTGTTTAAATATACTACATTGTGCTGTTGTAATATTTTTGCAAAAAGTATATGAAATGTATGCTCAAATTCAATTTGAGTAATACCCGAAATCTCTTGAGCTTGTGTTTTCGATAATTTTTTGCCTTCCCACGTTTCAATTTCCGGTTTTGGTTCAATTATAAATAATACAGCCTTTTCATCTTCGTTCTTTGCCCCTGGCAACAAAACTAAAATAGTTTTTTCTTGTTCAATACCTGTTAAGTAAAACAAATCTGAATGTTGTCGAAACGGAAAAAATAAATCGCCATTACGTGGCATTTGATCGTTTGAATGAACTACAGCTATTGCATTTGAAGGTAATTGCCGGAGAACTTTCTCTCGATTTTTTTTAAATAACTGATTGGAAATTGCTGGGTATTTCATGTATATAAATAAAAAAACCTACACAATTTACATTATGTAGGTTTTTGGATAATTATAAAAGTTTTACTCGTAAATTACTTCATTCATTTCTTGAACAGAACCTACAATTTTAAATTCAGTACGTCTGTTTTTAGCACGACCGTCTGGGTTATCACTTCCGTCGTCATTATTATTTTTGGCAACAGGTACACTATATCCGTATCCTTTACCCGAAACTCTATTTGGTTCAATACCTTGTTTTACCATGTATTCAACAATTTCGTCGGCACGTTTTTGCGATAATTTTAAGTTAAATTCTTCGCTTCCTTGATTATCTGTATGGCTGCTTAATTCTATTACTATTTCCGGAGCTTGTTTCATCAAAGAAATTATTGAAGAATCTATAGCAGATCTTTGGTCTTTAGTAAGTTTGTATTTACCATATTCATAATAAATATTTTTCATTACCATAGCTTCTTTGCTTATGAAGTTTATACCATAATCACGAATTTTAATGGTATCAGGTTTTTCCATACCTTTAGTAGTAAAAGGAATAAAAGCACGTCCGGTTTTCACGTTTTCGAATTGTAATACGTAATCTTTTCCGGGTTCTACTTTAAATGAGTACATTCCTTGTTCATCAGTGTCATCTTTCGATAAAAATACTTTTTCGTTTGTGTTACCTATAAAAAGGGAAACTGTACTTCCGGTAATATAACGAATATCTACAGAATCCGAAATTGGTTGCATTCCCTCTGTTTGGAAATTTTTCGAAATAAGTTTTTTAATTTCTTTATCTTCTACTTCAAAAACTCTTCCTACTACAGGAATTTTAAATACGTTTTCGAAATTTATTTCATATAAATCATCACAGCATGTTTCATGTCCAGCTACAACTCCACCGGGGCGGTTTGAAGAGAATATTCCTGATTTGCCATCAGTAGCAATCGTAAAATAATAATCATCATACGGTGAATTTATTGGATAACCCATATTTTCGGCAGGTGTCCATTTTCCTAATTCTCCGTTGGTTTTAAAAATATCATATTCTCCTAATCCGGCATGACCTGTAGAACTATAATACATTGTACGTGTTGCCATGTCAAAATATGGAGATAATTCATCACCTGCAGTGTTTATTTTGTTACCACAGTTTTTTGGTTCACGCCATTCGCTTTTCTTAGGCATAAAAATAGTAAACCAAATATCTAATCCTCCTTGACCACCCGGACGATTTGAAACAAAATATAAAACTTCATCATTCTTTTTAGATTCGTTACCAACAGTAACCTGTAAATTTGAAAAACCTTTACCGTTCACTATTTCAGGAAGTTCTTCGGGAGCTTGCCATACACCAAATGAATTTTTCGAAACATATATTTTGCAAACAGTTCCCATTTTTTTTACTTTTTCGCATTTTGTAAAATAAAAACGCTGAAAATCGGGAGAGAATGCTCCGTGAAACATACCAATAGAAGGTGTGTTTTCTGCTTTTAAATCCCATTCCCCGGTATTTAACCATGTAAACCCACTTTTATTAGCACCATATAGAATAGGAGCTTTTACAGCATCACTTGAACTTACGGTATCAAAAGGTTCAACTGCAAATATCATTGAAGTATTGGAAAGTAAAATAGGCATGTACTCCATAGCTTCGGTATTCAGTGAGGTTCCCATGTGAGTAACTCGAGCTTGAACTGGATTTTTAACCATGTTAACCGATGAGTCGCATGATATAATTTGATTTTTGGTGCGTTTTTGAAAAATTTCAGAATCGTCGTAATCTACATATTCCTTTTTGAATGTTTTAAACTGTGTTTCAGCCTCTTCGTACATTTGACTGGTTTTGAGCATTGCTGCATAATAAAATAAAGCTTTTCCATTTTTTTTAGGACTTGCTTTATATGCTTTATCATACCAATATTGTGCAAACGGATAATTTCGTGCAAAACGATAACTTTCGGCTAATTGATACATGATAGCCGGATCTTCTTTAATTTTAAGAAATTCTTCAAAATAGCGAATTGCTTTATAGGGTTCCTTGTTTTGGAGAGCTTTTATTCCTAATTTTTTTAATTTTCCGGTGCTATATACCGATAAATCTTCTTGAGCTTGTAATGATATTGCTCCTACGAAAATTAGTAACAAACACGAAAGTAAATATTTACGTACCATACTATAATTTTTTAAATAATAACGCCTTTGAGAATGTTTATACGGCTCAAATATACTAAGAGTTACAGACAAAAACAAAATATTTTACAATAAACTACAATTTGAGTAATTATTCCTCATAAATGATTTCGGAATACTGACTTAAATTACCGATAATTTTAAATTCTGTTCGTCTGTTTTTTTGCCTTCCTTCCGGATTATCGCTTCCATCTTTATTTTCATTTGGAGCTATAGGTCGAGTTTCGCCATACCCTTTTGCAACTAATCTGTTTTTGTCTATTCCCTTTTTAATAAGGTAATTAACAACGCTTTCGGCACGTTTTTGCGACAATTCCATATTGTATTCGTCATTACCTTTGCTGTCGGTATGACTACTTAATTCTATAATAATATCGGGAGCTTCGCGAAGAATTACCAACAATGTAGAGTCCAAAACTTTTTGCGATTCACTGCGTAATTTAAATTTATCGAAATCGTAGTAAATGTTTTTAATAATAAATGGTTCTTTATTCGACAAATATTCCACTCCCACATCGTTTAATATGAGTGTATCAGACATAGTTATTCCTTTTGTAGTAAATTCTACTGTTGTGGGTGGAATTTTATTTGACTGAAATTCAAGTATATAATCTTTGTTTACTGTTAAATCAAAGAAATAAATTCCTTGTTTTGTTGTCGTGTCTTTTTGCAAATATGTGCGTTCTTTATTGGCTTTGTCGTGTAAATATAATGTAACTATAGAGCCTTCAATATATTTTTTTTGAGTTGTATCTATTGGTGATGTTTCTGAGGTTTCTATTTGCGATTGTAAAATATCTTGTATTTTTTTGTTGTATATTTCATATACTTTTCCACTTACCGCTACTTGAATTAAGCCGGTATAATTAAATGAGAACAAATCGTCGCAACAGGTTGGATGCGAATATGATATTGTGCCCGGACGATTAGAAGTAAAAAATCCTTTTTTCCCCTCGGTATGTAGTACATAATACAAATCGTCGAACGGAGAGTTTATTGGGTATCCAATATTTTCGGCAGGATTAAATTTTCCTAATTCGCCTATACTACTAAAAATATCTAACTCGCCTAACCCAGGCCATCCCGTTGAGCTAAAATACAATGTGCGTGTTTTGTTATCGTAAAATGGAGTTAATTCATCGCCGGCAGAATTTACTTTGTTTCCGCAATTTTTAGGTTCACGCCATTGTTTTTTGCGGGCATTATAAATGGTAAACCAAATGTCTAATCCACCTTTTCCTCCAGGTCTATTACTTACAAAATACAATACTTCGTCGCCATTTTTTGATTCGGTACCTATGGTAGGTTGTGTATTGGTTACATTTTTTGTATTTATTATTTCAGGCAGCAATTGAGGTTCGCCCCATTTTGAACCCTGTTTGTTGCTTACATAGAGTTTGCAAATAGTTTGAAATTTCCAATTTTGTTCGCATCGTGTGAAATACATGCGTTTGCCGTCGATAGAAAATGCTGCATTTCCAATGTTTTGGTTGTCAGGATTTAATGCTTTATTGTCCCATTCTTTTACGAACTGCCATTCATAATTTTTTAAATGTGCAGTATAAAATTGACGAACAGGTACGTGAGAATTTTCGCCGTCAAACACACTATATACAGCAGTGTCTGTGCGTAACGAAGCATATAACAATGTAGAATCGTTAATAAATTGTGGTGAAAATTCTATTGATGCCTTATTTACAGATGTATGTAAGTGTCTGATTTCTACTAATAGCGAAGAATCTATCATGTGTTGAGCTGTATCACATGCTATAATTTGATATGCAGCAAGTCTTTTAAAATCTATATCGGATTTGCTCCCGTCGTATTGTTTACGAAATACTTTAAATTGCCGTCCTGCCTCATCGTATTTTTGTTCAGTTTTGAGCATGCAAGCAAAATAGTATAATGCTAAAATGTTTTTCGAAGGTTTTGTTTTGTATGCTTTTTCATACCATTTTTTTGCCTCCGGATAATTTCGTGCAAGCCTATAACAATCGGCAAGAAGATACATAACCTCATAATCTTCTTTTTTTTGACTATATGCTTTAAAATAATCTATTGCAGAATAGGTGTCGCCCATTTGTAATGAAGCTTTTCCCATAGCTTTGAGTTTATTTGCAGGAATTTGTTGTAAGTCGCGTTGTTGAGAAAACGCGGATGTGCTTACACAATAAATACATAGAAAAGAAATTACAAATCGTATCATATTATAATCTATCGCAAGGAATTTTAATAAATGTAGATTGTACGCTTGGTGTTATATATATAAGCGATACTTCAAAGGCGCCTCGGTTGTTAGTAGCTTGTTGTAAACCGGAAATATTGACGTCATAACTCAGTCCTACACGCCAATTGTTAATTTGCATGCCGCCTATCCACGACGATGCGTCAAAGTTTCGTGAAAGCCCGTATCGAATGCTTGTGCCAATATATGGTCTGATATTTTCAGACAATTTATATTCAACTTCACCGCCAAGCAAACATTCAGTTGCTTTTTTTTGTGACATATAAAGCACATGAGGAACAACTATAATTGAATTGGTCAATGAATATTTGCCGCTGGCATATAACGCAGTTCGAATAGGTAATTGTGCTTCGTTTAAGTCTAATCCGTAAAATGATTCTTTGGGAGTATTTATATTAAATATAGAAATGCCAAATTCAGGTTCAATTCTATTTGTTAATCGTTTGCTCCACATTGCACCTGCATTAACCAACCCATACAGAATAGGTTCTCCCGGCACTTCGGCAGTGGGTAGTTTTGGATTGAACACACTGCTGCCACCCAAATCAAATTGATCGTCGAAGGTATATCGAATAACATTGGTGCTTTTGTATACAACACCTGCTTGAATACCTGCCGAAATTTTATGTCCGTTAAGTTTCTTTGAAAATGCTCCGGAGAGTAAAACTTTATTGGAAACCAATCCTACATATCCGGTTTCATCGGATACGGCTTGTAATCCAAAACTGTATGTATTGGTAAAATAATGAAATTGTTTTTCTACTCCGGCTCCTATGGTTGCATAGGGTTTATTGTCTATAGCTTTCCATTGGGTTCTGTAATTTCCGCTAATTCGTATATCGCCCTTATACCAGCCTGTTTGTGCAGGATTCAGGGTAAGTGGACTCGCATAAAATTGAGAAAAATGAATATCCTGTGCAACCATTTGGTAGGTTACTAGAGTCATTATAATAGAAACTATGTATCGAATGTTGACCATATTCATGTTTTCTTAAAGACAAAAAAAGCAAAGAATTAGTTGCATGCGGTAAATAAATAAAATTGTATATTTGTTCGCGATTCAAAATTACATAAAATGACCAACATACAAAGCAAATTACTCAAAATAATTTTATTATTTCTACTTACTCCTATAGGAATAATAGCTCAAACTTTTGATTTTAGTGCATCCAACACACAAGGTTGTACCCCTTTGCAAGTTACGTTTACTAATACTACCGATATTGCATATCGTAATAATTATTTGTACGAATGGACTGTAGAGCCTTCTAAATTTTCGACAGAAATTACCAACGTAGAAAATACCTATTTATCACCGGGTAACTATTCTATTACAATGAAAGTATTTACTCCCGAACAACAATTAGTTGCTACTGTTTCAAAACCTAACTACATAACTGCTTTTCGCGACCCCGATGTAGTAATTGCAAGTGATAAACAATCTGATTGTATTTATAAAAATTTCCAATTTTCGGTAGTTTCCGAAGATTCCGATGCTCCAATAACATCGTATATGTGGATTACCTCCGACGGAGCAAGTTATTCGGGGAAAGTACCTTCGCCTCATGCGTTTTCTTATGCCGGAACACATACTATTTTTGTTGCAGTAGAAGATGCCAATGGTTGTACCAATCGCGAACGTCAAAATATTACTGTAACTACGGTTGATGATTTCCCAACTCCCTCTTTTACTTCATCCAACCCTAAAAGTGTATGTGAAGATAAACTTACTGTTAGTTTTGAAAATACTACGCAAGGTACCAATATTCAATCATTTCGTTGGGAATTTGGCGATGGTACCCAATCTACTCAAAATAAGCTTTCGCATGAATATAACGGATATGGTACATACTATGCAGTCTTGCGAGTATTGGCAAACAATGGCTGCGAAAGCACGTCTATGGTTGCGGTTCGATTAGAAGATTTTCAACCGGATATTGTTATTAATGATGGTATTAAAGCTATTACCGGAACCAATAAGGCTTGTCCCGGTACGGTGAATTTTTCGATGATTAACAATGGAACATCTACATTACCTGTATCAAAATATGAATGGGATTATCAAAACAATGGTTCGGTAGATTCTGAAAATGCTACATATAGTGTTTCGAATCCAACAGGAGGATTTGCTCAAATTAAACTTACCGCAACTACACTTGCTTGTACCAAAATTGTTACAAAAAATTATGCAATTGAAGATCCTCTTATAATTTCGTATTCTCCTACTCAAAAATTTGCATGTAAATTGCCTGCTACTATTCCGTATGATGCAAATAGTAATGTGCCGGGAACTACATATGAATGGGGTATAGACGGTGTTCGTTATTCGGGTAAAACAGTTAGCCACACCTATAATACTCAAGGTTTTTTCCCCGATACGCTGTTTGCAATTTCACCAAATCAATGTACCGCTCAACTTATTAAACCAAATAATGTTGAGATTGCTATTCCTCAGGTAACAATTTCACCAATATCTTCACCTATCGAAGGTTGTGCTCCTTTAACGGTAGATTTTGATAAAACTGTTGTATACAATACTTCAAGGGATTCTGTAAAAACTGTAGAATGGGATTTGGATAATGATGGAATATTTGAACTTACCGGAGAGGGACCCAAAACACATACCTATGAAAAACGTGGTGTATATCCAACGAGAGTAAAAATTACTACCTATGAAGAATGTGAATACATTGATACAACCAAACAAACGTTCGAAATTGTAAGAGTTGGACACAAAGCCAAAGGCGATTTGGTTTTTCCTGATACAATTATATGTGCTTCAGATGTTTTGCAGTTCTTATACATAAATTCAATTGATAGTTTAATTAATACTCCTATTTTTGATAATATTACAGTAAATTTTATTCATATTGATAATTCTTTATACCGTTCCGGTACTTCAACATCGCCTTTTAATTTTCAATTACAAGCTAATTTTAGAGATACTATTGGTATTTACTCAGTATCATTTGAACTTGATGACCATGGATGTAAAAAACAATTTACCGATGTAGATTCAAATCGATGTGAAATTATCTATGGTCCTTTTGGAATAGCACTTGACACTATTTGTCCACCTACACAAATTCATATAAAAGGTCCTATTATTGAATTGCAAGGTACTCCAAAAGACTGTGATGATAATTATAATTATTCGTACTATTTAAGAAAATTTATTAATGTAGATACAACTAAAAGTGGCGAATTTGTTGAATGGTTTATTCAAGAAATTAATTCAGAAGGATTACCAATTACACCTAAAAAGTTAATTGCATATAATAAAGACAGTATTCATATAAACTACGACCATGACACATTAGGAAGAGGTATTTATAGAATTTCGGTATATGCATACAATCAAAACGAAGAATGTGTAAATGCTCAAAAATGTAATTGTATTGATTCGGCATTTGTAACTAATCGTATTACCGATATTAAAACTTCGTTTCGATTGCTCGATACCACTGTTTGTGTTGGCGATACGGCGGTATTTTATATAAAACCTGATGCAACCGCCGATTGGTTATATACCTACGATAGTGTATTTCAACATCAATGTTATCCACCCATTTCAGAAGATACATTATTTTATGTATTCAATAATCGAAATATTCACGAAGTTATAGTAATAGGTAAAGACGTGTTTGGATGTACCGATACTGCAAGAATTCCGATAAAAGTATATCAACCCAAAGCATACTTTTTTGCCGATATAGTTTCGGATTGTTTGCCTTTCGAAACACAATTTACCGATTCTACCATACACGATACTACTATAGTTGCTCGTAAGTGGGATTTTGGTAATGGTTTTATTCAAACCGGAAATGATTCCATAACTACCACAGAATATTCGCAAGCCGGATTAACATCGCCAAAACTTACAGTTACCGATATACTTGGATGTGTTGATAGTATTACTCGCGATAAATATATTAGACCGGTAGTTCCAAATTCAATCTTTACTATTCAACATCCTAAAGTTTGTTTGAATCATGAAGCTATGTTTATTCGTAATACCAACGACCCTAATTACGATAACAATATTCATAAATATTCTTGGGATTTTGGCGATAATACTACCTACGAAGGTTCACTTCTCGACACTACACGACATACGTATACCGAAGTTACAGGAGCAACACCCTATACGGTAAATCTTACTGCATATAGCATGAGTCCCGAAGGTAATGAATGTAAATCGAGTACTTCAAAAACTATTGATATCAAAGATTTTAACCCAACTATTGATATTGTAGGAATAGATAAATGTAAAGAACCCGGACAAAAATTTTTGGTATTTGTAGATCGCACTAAATATTCAAAGTATTCTACTGTGGCATGGTACAAAGAAGACGGTGATGTGCGAAAATTAATTTCTACCAATAAATACTCATTTCAGGTTGCAACATTCGATAATTATGGCGACCAGAAACTTATATTGTATACTACTTCAGATTATTATGGCTGTCAATTAGATTCGGTGCTTATGGATGTGGAAGTCCCCGGGTATGAAGCTGAATTTATAGCCGACAAATACGACGTATGTGTACGCGAAGATGTGAACTTTACTCTTACAAAACAATTGAACATTGATAAATATGTATCGTACTGGGAATTTGGCGATGGCAATTCCGATTATGTAAATATTGCAAACACTACACATTCGTATACAACATTACCCGAAGTGCTTGATAATAAGTTTAAAGTGCAATTTATAGTAAATGCTCCAAATTGTAAACCACGCGATATTTATAAGCATGTTACTATATATCCTGTTTTAGCCGAATTCGATCGTGGTTTGCTCGATGCCGATTCTATGGGGTGTGCCCCATTAACAGTAAAATTTTATAATAATTCGGCAGGTCTTACTTCAAACAATTTTATTTGGAATTTTGGCGATGGAACTACCAGCACCGAAAAAGACCCTACGCATACTTTTGCGACAATAGACAGTGTGTATAATGTAAATTTAAGTATAACCAATAATGTGTGTCCCGACAATAATACGAAACAAATTTCTACGCATCCGTTATCGAATGTAACAATTACTACCGATACTACATTATGTTATGGAGAGCAGACAACAATTTCGGCTACCGGTGATTTTACAAGTATACGTTGGTCGCCCGAATCGCAAGTAAACATGCCAAATTCAGCAACTACGTTATATAACCCATATATATCGGGATATATTTATGCTCATTTGGCAACTAATTATGGTTGTGAAAGTACCGATAGTGTGTATGTATATGTGCAGCAATTCCCCCGTTATCAAGGAGCCCCCGATTCATTGCTTTTGTTTTACAAAACACCTACCGTACTTGAACCGGTAAAACAACCTGATTCACGCATAATTGCCGGACAGTTGTATAATGTAAACAATACCCCCGTGCAAGGTGTTGCTTATTCTTGGAGTCCTTCTACGTATTTAAGTTGCGACAATTGTATCAGTCCTGATATTGATTTACAATGTGGAACTGCTATGCGTCCAAGTTGTATTGATTTTCCTGAATTTATAGATTATACCGTTCATATGGTCGATTCATTAGGTTGCTTCGAAGCCGATACTACTATACGATTTCATATTATAATTGAAACTAAAGCAGCTTTACCTCAGGCATTTACTCCAAATAATGATGGCGAAAATGATATGGCATTTGTTCGGGGGTGGGGTATTAAAGAATTTTTGGAAGTAAAAATATACAACCGCTGGGGACAATTAGTATATGAAAGCAACGATTTGTATCAAGGATGGGATGGTACTTTTAAAGGTGAACCACAAGCTATGGATACCTATGCGTATACTATACGAATTATAAATACTGACAATAAAGAAGAGTTTATTAAAGGATATATTACATTGTTGAGATAAACGTAATTTTTTGATTTTCTACATATAAAATTGTTTTTGAAATACAAAAAATTAGTATGTTTGATATTTATTTGAACTACATAATTTTTATACAATGAAACAATTTTTACTGCCTGTTTGTATTTTTATAATCTGTGCTGTAAGCGGTATAGCTCAAGATTTTCAACCCCAATTTATAGGTGCCGAAGCTTTAATAATAGGATACGAAGGTGAAGTTACTCAAAAAGAGAATATTCGCAAAAATCTTTCTACATTGTATTCCAATTATGACCCCAATGGATATTATTTAAATACCCTATCGTTTTATACTTCGTTTGGAGCACATGCCGAATATGTAACAGTGTCTAATAAATTTGGGTTTATTTTAGGATTACGATATACTTATATGCGAAATTCTATTTCGTACGACGAATCGTGGACTAATCAAACGTACTTTTATTATTTATACAGTCAAGATAGTTTACGAACCGACTATCTTAAAGTACATCAAATTACACAACAAAATCGGTATATAGGTATTCCATTAGAAATTAAATATTATTGGTTTCGTCGTCCTTATAAAGCTTCGCCGTATATTATTGCAGGTGCCGAAATGCGGTATCGAATGAAATCGCAGACTTCACTTATAATGCACGATAGTAATATGAAACAATTTGAAGATAAAATATTACAAGATGTACAAGAACCAACTAATATGCATGTGTCGCCATATATAGGTATAGGTATTAAAATAGGTAAAGAACCAAAACCTACCTTACTTGTAGAAGCTAATGTGCCATTTGCTTCTATACCATCAAAATCGTATGGGATGGTGCAGCCCGATGCCGGAGCCGGAGTGAGAGTGTCGGCTCAATTTCCACTAAATTCAGATAATTAATGTAAGACACTATAAAACTAAACTCATATGAAACTAAATATATATATTATTTTTTGTGTGCTACTATGGAGTGCATGTAGCGAATACGAATTACAAGATACAATAATGGTATATGATTCTGAACACAAGTTTTTACCTGAATATTCGGAATGGGGATATAACTCTTTTGGAGCCTATTACGATCGTGAAATTTTTGTCTCAAATAAATCAATAACACCGGCTAAACTAATTTTTACAAATGATTCATTAACATTTATGTTAAACGGTATTAAAGGGAAACCCGACACTGAATTATATTACGATTATTACAATTCGTTTCCAACTATGTCTATAGCGTTTCAACTATCAGGTTATAGTCCCGAATCGTTTCAGGATTTAACTATATTGCACAATACTACAATAGACTTAGTCGATACAAATAATGCAGTATATATTACAATAGATACTATTCGTTATAAAGCACAAATTTTATCAGGTTCATTTTCGTGCAAGCGAGCACAATTATTATATGTTGATACAAAACTCAACGAGGTAATACTTTCCGGAGAATTTGACTTCAAAGCATTGGTACGAGGAATTCCTATGACTATATCGTATGGCAGGTATGATGTGGGTGTAAACGAGGGAAATTTTTATCTGTATGATGTGCCGTAAAATAATTATTGAGTAACAGTTTCTAAATATATTGATGTCTGTTTAATCGGGTAAAACTATAGTTTTTATCGATTTAATGTTTGCTGAGGTTTTATATGCAAATAATTTTGCGTATGTTTAATTCTTAAAATATACGCATATGAAAACACATCATTCACATCATTCTTCAGGAATTGGTTTTGCCGGTTTATTAATTGTAATTGGCGGACTATTGTTAAGTGTAAAACTCAATATTTTTCCCGATTCGTTTGCATCAGTAATTATATCGTGGCAAATGTTGCTTGTAGTATTAGGTTTATATAATCTATACAAAAAGAATTTTATGGCAGCTACTGTACTTACAGGTGTTGGTTTATTCTTTATAGTGCCACTTATTGCAAGTTTACCCAATAGTTTTATCACAGATTTACCTCAGAATTATTTTGGCACATTTTGGCCGGTATTATTAATTTTTGCAGGTATTCTTATAGTTGTTAAACGTACATGTAAAACTTCCGATGGCCCTATAGGTACCTGTGGGCATTTTAAACAACATGCTCCTAAAAGTACGTGGGAAAATACCAATGGTTTTGTGTACAAAAATTCATCGTTTCAGACGTCGGAACATATTGTGTTAGACCCTGAATTCAAAGGTGGTGAAATACAAATTTCTTTTGGCGAAACAACTCTTGACTTGCGTAAAACTACCTTAGCCGACGAACAAGTAGTTTTGAATATTAAAGTATCGTTTGGTTCGCTGGTGTTATATGTGCCATACAACTGGAATGTGCAACCTCAAGTTGAAGCTGCTTTTGGTGGATTTGAGGACAAACGCTATGGAGCCGAAGTTGCTACTGATAATAAAGCTCTTATAATTCGTGGAAATGTAACGTTTGGAAATGCAGAATTACGAAATTAATCTGTGTAGAAAAAATGACACATTTTGCTCTTCAATCATATAAAAAAACAGTGTTGTATGTGCTTTTGTATATAGCTTTTGCTGTAGTATTGGCAGGTATGTTGTATGGTTCGAGTTCGGTATGCTTTGCTTCATTATTGGCTATATCTTTAGTGTTTTCAGTAGTATTTGCCGCACTCACTATTCCACTTTGGATGTTTGTGCAATTTGTTGAATCGCAATTACGAAGAGAATTTCAACAGTATATAAATATTGTTGCTCTGTGTATTGTATTCCAAACAATACTTTTAGCAATTACAAGTGCAAGTGCATATGGAATTTTAGATGTTGTACAGTGGCATATATTTGTTTTGTATATGCCTATTCTTTTATGTATAGGAATTTTGGGATTTTGCTTTGTATATCAATCGTATAGATTTGTAAAGGTTTCAAATGATTCATCGACTATCATTGATAATTCTTCTGTTTCAATAGAATCTGAACAAGAACCCCAAGCAGAAATTGTAGAACGAATCAGTGTAAAACATGGTCAAAAAATTCATGTTATTCCGGTAGAAACTATTCAATATTTGCAGGCAGAAGGCGATTATGTAATGATTTATACAAACGATTCAAAATATTTGAAAGAACAAACAATGAAATATTTCGAATCGCATCTGTCAAATGATATATTTGTTCGAATTCATCGGTCGTATATTGTTAATGTTCATGTTATTTCGAACGTACAATTGTACGAAAAACAGCAATATATTATTACACTTCGCTCGGGTTTGGTTATTAAAGCAAGTGCTGCAGGGTATAAATTATTGAAACAACGATTGCAGTTATAGTGTAACGTAGAGTTACAATAGTAAAGATAATTTATTTTGGATATTGGTATATGTGGCTTGTGTAAATAACCCATACCAAAAATACACGTGTATGGAAATTATAAGAATAACCCTATAGCATTACTTCCACCACGGGCCTCGCTGTACCATTATTTTCCAGCCATGGGGAGTTTTTATTAATTCACCTATTTTCAATCGAAATGTTTGATTTTGATATGACACAAATGCAGTAGCTTCTGTCAATTCTATGCCTTTCCAATTTTCAATTCTATAGTCTACCGAATCAAACCGGAGTTGCTGCCAAAATTCGTTGGTTTCAGTATTTCTAAAGGTTCTAAACGCTTTTTGCAAACTGTCAACATCAAATACTTTGAGTTTTTGCATCCGTTCAAATTGTTCAAGTTGCTTCTCCTTTTCAGAGTTTGGGGTAGGGTGTTGTTGTGCAAGCAACAAGCGAATTTCCTCTTCACTTACCCAAATATTCGCAGACTCATCTATTGCATTGGTTTTGAATGCAGTGAATACATAGTTGCAAAATTCCGGTACAGTATCATACTGCTTTGTAGGAGTATCACAACTCATAAGAAAGATTGTGAAACATAGAAGGAGGGAGAAACGGGGAATCATAGGATTAAGGGTATAAAGGTGTATGGGTTTAGGGATGAGTTTTGAAATATGGGATTTTCTGTGCTAAAAACAGCTGTGATAATCCGTGTAATTTGCTAATGCGGAACACGTCTGTGGTGAAAAATAAGGAATGTAAAAGGCAACCCAAGGGATTGCCTCTACAAATCAATATTTGTGTCTTAGTGCCTTTGTGGCAAAGAGAGTATACCTTAATTAACCTTTATATTTTTTTTCAAACGCCTCTATTTCCGGCAATTTGCTTATTAAATAGTCTATATCGTCGAATCCGTTGAGCAAACAATCTTTTTTGTATGCATTGATTTCGAATCCTTCCGATTCGTTGGTAGCCACCAAAGTAATTGTTTGGTTTACCAAATCCACTTTAAGTTCAGTTGCAGGATTTGCATCAACTGCTGCAAATATTTTAGCCAAAAATGCTTCAGAAACTTGTACGGGTAATACACCATTGTTAAGTACATTGTTTTTGAAAATATCGGCAAAAAAGCTTGACACTACTACTTTGAAACCATAGTCGGCTATGGCCCATGCTGCATGTTCGCGGCTCGATCCACAGCCAAAGTTTTTGCCGCCTACCAATATGCAACCACTATATTTTGGGTTATTTAGCGGAAAATCTGCTATTGGTTGATTGTTTTTGTCGTATCTCCAGTCGCGGAATAAATTGTCGCCAAATCCTTTTTTATCGGTTGCTTTCAAAAAACGAGCAGGTATAATTTGGTCAGTATCTATTTCTTCTATTGGAATAGGTACTACACGCGATATTGTTGTTATAAATTTTTCTATTGCCATTGATATAATTTTTAATTATAAATTATTAATTTTTAATTGTTTGAGTTTCACTCAAGTTTATAAAAATTCTCGTGGGTCAGTAATTTTTCCGGTAATAATTGCAGCAGCAGCGGTAAGCGGACTGGCAAGTATAGTACGAGCTCCCGGACCTTGACGACCTTCGAAGTTACGGTTCGACGTTGCTACACAATATTTACCCGAAGGTACTTTGTCTTCGTTCATTGCCAAACAACTCGAACAACCCGGTTGGCGAAGTTCTACATCGGCTTCGGCAAATATTTTATCAAGACCTTCTTCTTTTATTTGTTTTTCAACCAAATACGAACCCGGAACTATATAGGTATTGATATGTGGTGCACGTTTGCGACCTTTAAGCATAGCAGCCAACAATCGGAAATCTTCGATACGACCATTGGTACAACTTCCTACAAATACCCAATCTACTTCTTTTCCAAGCAATTGTTGTTCGGGTTCAAACCCCATATATTGTAATGCTTTAACAAATGTATCTTTAGTTGAAGGGTCTACCGATGCCAACGAAGGAATTTTATCCGTAATTTTCATACCCAATCCCGGATTGGTTCCGTAGGTAATCATAGGAATAATATCGGCTGCATCGAATGTATATTCTTTATCGAATGTAGCATCGGCATCGGAATATAATTGTTTCCATGTTGCTACCGCTTTGTCGAAATCGGCACCTTGTGGAGCATATTTTCTACCTTTTACGTAATCAAATGTTTTTTGGTCGGGAGCAATCATGCCACCGCGAGCACCAAGTTCTATACTCATATTACATACTGTCATACGTGCTTCCATACTCATATTGCGGATAGTACTTCCTGCATATTCTATAAAATATCCGGTAGCACCACTTGCAGTAAGTTTCGAAAGAATGTATAAAATTACGTCTTTTGAAGTAACTCCTTTACCAAGTTCACCATCTATGGTAATGCGCATACGTTTTGGTTTTGGCTGCATAATACACTGACTTGCAAATACCATTTCAACCTCGCTGGTACCAACACCAAACGCTACCGCACCAAATGCACCGTGTGTAGATGTATGGCTATCGCCACATACTATAGTCATTCCCGGTTGTGTGTACCCCAATTCAGGTCCCACAACGTGTACAATGCCATTGAACTCATCGCCCAAACCATAATATGTAATACCATGACGAGCACTATTTTCTTTAAGTTTTTCAACCTGAAATGCCGATAAATATTCTTTTATCGGTAAATGTTGATCCATAGTAGGAATGTTGTGATCGGCAGTAGCCGTAATTTGTGAAGGGCGAAACACTTTTCGTCCACGTCCTTCTATTCCGGTAAATGCTTGGGGACTTGTAACCTCATGAATAAACTGACGGTCGATGTATAATATACTTGGACCATCTTGTATCTCTGTCACCACGTGCGCATCCCAAATTTTGTCAAATAAGGTTTTTCCCATTGTTTATATAATTTTATTGTTCAATATTATGTTTCATTTTTATAGAGCAAATGTAACCAAAAATTAAAAATTCATAATTAATAATTAACAATTTACAATTATTTTACTCCATTGATTTACTAATAGCATCAACAAACGCTTCAACCGAAGCTGTTACAATATCGGTATCGGCACCAAATCCGTAGTATATAGTTTTGTTACATTCTATTTGCACGTTTACTTGTCCAAAATCGTCGCTGCCATTGTTGAATCCTTGGATTAAAAATTCAAGTAATTTTATTTCTTTATCAATTAACTTTTTCACGGCATTGTACGAAGCATCTACCGGACCATCACCCATAGCTGTTTCGGTTTTGGTTTCGCCTTGTATGATTAACGACACTGTAGCCGACGGAATCATAGATTTACCACATACTACTTGCAACGAATCCAATTTAATGGCACGATTGGCATCGCGTTGTTCTTTGCCTACCAATACTAGTAAATCGTTGTCTTTTACTTCTTTTTTCACATCGGCTAAATGCAAAAAGTCTTGATATGTTTTGTCTAAATCGGCACCGTCAATTTTGAATCCCAACAATTCCAAACGATGGCGTAACGCAGCACGTCCACTACGAGCGGTAAGGATAATAGACGATTCGTCAACACCTACATCTTTTGGGTCAATAATTTCGTAATTCTCACGATTTTTCAATACTCCGTCTTGATGTATTCCCGATGAATGAGCAAATGCATTTTTACCTACAATTGCTTTGTTTGCTTGCACGGGACTTTTCATTAACCGTTGCACCAAACGGCTGGTTTGCAAAATACGAGGAGTAACAATATCGGTATACACACCTAATTTATGGCTTTTTATTGCCATTACCACTTCTTCTAAAGCAGTGTTCCCGGCACGTTCACCTACACCGTTCAAAGTTACTTCCACCTGTCGAGCACCATTATATACCCCCGACATGGTGTTGGCAGTAGCCATTCCCAAATCGTTGTGGCAATGGGTAGAAAGAATAGCTTTGTGAATATTTGGCACATTATCAATTAAATATTTAATTTTTGCACCATATTCATGTGGTAAGCAATAGCCGGTAGTATCGGGGATATTAACTACGGTAGCACCTGCAGCAATTACTGCTTCTACCATGCGAGCAAGATATTCATTTTCGCTTCGTCCTGCATCTTCACAATAGAATTCAATATCTTCTACAAATTTTTTGGCATATTTTACGGCATCAACACCACGGCGAATAATTTCTTCGGGTGTAGAATTTAATTTAGACACAATATGATACGGAGACACGCCAATACCGGTATGAATTCGCGGGCGTTTTGCATATTTAAGTGCATCGGCTGCTACTTCAATATCTTTTTGTACTGCACGGGTCAATCCGCAGATAATGGGATTGGTAACAGCTTTTGATATTTGCACTACCGAATCGAAATCACCGGGACTCGAAATTGGAAATCCTGCTTCGATAATGTCAACACCAAGGAGTTCTAAAGCTTTTGCAACTTCAATTTTTTCAACCATGTTTAATTGATTTCCCGGAGCTTGTTCGCCATCTCGCAATGTAGTGTCGAACACAAAAACTTTATCATTCATATCTGTTAATTTTTAAATATTTCACAAAAAACAAAAACCCCCAAAGCTTAGTAGCAAAGGGGGCTTCTTAGTAATTTTATTATTGTTACTCATATTACTGCATAAACCAACAACCCCCTAGCATTAGCTAATGAGCAGCAGGTTGAGTAATATGGTAATTATTTGATTCATATATTTGTTTATTTGATGCAAATTTATTTTAATTTATATAATAGTCAAATATTTTAGAGAAAAATTACAAAAAAATTATTTTTTATATCCTTTTTCGGTTATATAAACGAGTATTTTTTGAACATTATCTTCTATATCCTGAGGTTTACAAACTATATGAGCTTGCTGTGGGATGTCGTAATTACAATCTACTCCAGGTAAATTATCAATAGTTCCTTGTTCTATACGTTTGTACAACTCGGGTTTGTTTTGTTTGCAATAACTCAAATCGGCATCCATATATACCAATGTAAATCTGTGTTCGCCAATAATTGTAGCTACTTGCTTACGTACAGTATCATCGGCCGAAATAAACGAACAAATAGTAATAATACCTTGATCATTCAATACTTTACAAACTTCGGCAACACGACGTAAATTTTCGGCTCTGTCGACTGGCGAAAAATCAAGTTCTTTCGATAAGCCACTACGAACAGTACTTCCGTCGAATAATACGATCACCGCATCTTGATTGAACAATTGTCGTTCAAGCGAATATGCCAGTTGGTTTTTGCCTGAACCATGTAATCCGGTTATCCATATAGTAGAGCCCTTTTGGCGATATCGAGTTTCGTATTCTTGTTCAGATATTAATCCAATACCGGTATCTATCTTTTGTTTATCGGCATCGGTAATTCGTTGTGGCAATCCGTCGGCATGAATTTTATCTAAAATCATTCCTACCGCACATGTATTATGTGATACAGGGTCAATTAACACAAATGAACCTGTATTTCTATTTTTTTTGTATGCATCGAAAAATAATGGTTTTACCGTAGTAATAACTACACGACCAATTTCATTAAGTTCTAAATGTGTTACATCAAATTTTTCGAGCGAATTCACATCAACTTTGTATCGAATGGTATCAAACCGAGCTTTTGTTGTATTTGTATTATGTTTTATATAAAACTGTGTTGATGGATTCATTGGTTTTTCATCCATCCACACCAACATAGCTTCAAATTGACGCTCTACATGTGGTAAATTATCAGGGTGAACTAACATTTCACCTCGCGAAATATCTATTTCGTGAGCCAAAGTAACGGTAACCGATTGTGGTGGAAAAGCTTGTTCTAATTCGCCATCGTAAGTAACAATAGATGTAACTGTAGATGTTTTACGCGAAGGCAGCACCATTACCGTGTCACCTTTTTTTATAATTCCCGAAGCTACTTTAGCACAAAATCCACGAAAATCGCGATCGGGACGAGATACATATTGTACCGGATACCGTAAATCTTCGAAATTTCTATCGCTGCTTATATGAACTGTTTCCAAAAAGTCGAGCATACATTTACCTTTGTACCATGCCATTTTTTGTGATGCATCTACCACATTGTCTCCTTTGAGAGCAGAAAGAGGAATAAACTGAACATCAGGAATATCGAGTTGCGAAACAAATTGTTTGTATTCTTCGCAAATTTCGTGAAACCGCGATTCACTAAAATCTACTAAATCCATTTTATTTACCGCTAATACCACATGTTTAATTCCCAATAACGAAACTAAAAAAGTATGACGGCGTGTTTGTGTAATTACACCTTTGGTAGCATCTACAAGAACTATGGCTAAATTTGCTGTAGAAGCACCGGTTACCATGTTACGAGTATATTGCTCGTGACCGGGAGTATCGGCAATTATAAATTTTCGTTTATTCGTAGAAAAATATCGATATGCTACATCTATGGTAATTCCCTGTTCTCGCTCTGCTTTTAGACCATCGAGTAATAATGCATAATCTATATCTTCGCCGGCATGACCTATTCGTTTGCTGTCGCGTTCCAAAGCAGCAAGTTGATCTTCGTAAATCATTTTACTGTCGAACATCAATCGCCCTATAAGAGTAGATTTGCCATCGTCTACCGAACCACACGTAAGCAATCGAAGAAGATCTTTCTTCTCGTCACGATTTAAAAATTCTTGAATATCTATTTTTGAATTATTTTCCATAATAATATGTCTTAATGTCTGATTGTCTTAATGTTTGATTGTCTTAATGTTTGATTGTCTTAATGTTTGATTGTAAATATGTTATTAGTTTTTTAATTTTTATTGCTATTTTTTTACAGTCTTGTATCAATTCATCTCGTTTTTCTATAGTAATATATGAAAAATCACCTGCCAAATACAACATACTTCTTACTTCGCCGGCAGAACTTTTTGCTATTACAAGAAATTTACAAAAATCTGCATCTGAACTTCTCTCAAATCCTTCGGCAATATTGTTCATAATAGAAACGGAAGCTCTTTGTATTTGGTCTTTAAAACTATAATCTTTAATGTCTTTTACATGTATGTAAATTTTATTGCAAAATAATCTTGTGTCTTGCCACATTTCTAAATCTTCAAATTCTTTTATTGTTGCCATACTTTACTATTTGACAATGAGACATTCAGACAATGAGACACTTAATAGATTAAAAATATCCCTCCCGTTTTTTCTGCTCCATACTTCCGTCTTGGTCAAAATCTATCACACGAGTGGTACGTTCCGAAACGGTAACTGTCATCATTTCCTCCACAATTTTTTCGATAGTGTCTGCTTCTGATTCTATAGCACCGGTGAGCGGGTAGCAACCTAAAGTACGGAATCTAACCATACGCATTTCGGCTTTTTGTGCCAATTCTTGTGGCATACGCTCGTCGTCTACCATGATAAGAGTACCATTGTACTCTACTACCGGACGAGGCTTTGCATAATATAAAGGTACAATTGGAATATTTTCTAAGCGTATATATTGCCAAATATCCAACTCTGTCCAGTTCGAGATAGGGAATACACGAATAGACTCTCCCTTATGAACTTTGGTGTTATATATATCCCATAATTCAGGACGTTGATTTTTAGGGTCCCACTGATGAAATTTATCACGAAACGAAAATATTCGTTCTTTTGCACGCGATTTTTCTTCGTCACGTCGAGCACCACCAAATGCGGCATCAAACTTATGTTTGTCCAAAGCAGCAAGTAATGCCTGCGTTTTCATAATATCGGTATGCACTTTACTGCCATGAGTAAACGGTCCAACACCGGCTTCAAACGCTTCTTTGTTGTATTCTACTAGTAAATCCCAGTTATTGTCGCGAGCATATGAATTCCGAAACTCTATCATTTCTTGGAATTTCCATTTCGAATCTATGTGCATAAGTGGAAACGGAACTTTACCCGGATAAAAAGCTTTTTCAGCTAAACGAACCATTACCGACGAATCTTTACCAATAGAGTATAACATTACCGGATTTTGGAACTCGGCAGCAACTTCGCGGATTATCTGAATAGCCTCCGCTTCGAGTTCTTTTAAGTGTGAAAGTGAATATTCTTGCATATTGTTTTATTTGTTTACACAACGTATCCTATATAATTTGTAGGACAAAAATATATAATTTGGTTTAAAAATACATTAAAAAAAATTTGTTATCTAACAAAGTTCCAAATCTCATAAATTAATCTGATTCTACCAACAATAATTCAAGTTGAGAAATATTATAAATAGTATCTAAATTCATGGCAGGAGTAATGCTAAACACATTTTTTCCTTTGGGCAAACGCTGTTTTTTCATAAGCACTTGTTCCAGAGTAAATGTATCGGCATCTTGAATACCTTTACATGTACCATCTTGAGATCGGAGAATTACTCCCAAGGTAATAGCAAGTGAATCGCCAGGTTCGGTAGTAAGTTTATAATCAAATACAAACTGATTGTGTTCAATGCGTTGGGTATACTTTAGTTTTACAATTACATCATAATAATCTTGTGAAGATACTGAATTATACTCGAATTCTAATGGTTTACTCGGTAATTTATTTTGGTCGAATGTATATACTTTTGAATATGAATTTTCGTCGCACGAGGTAGTAATAAAAATTGCGACAATGAGAGTAATAATGATACTGATAGTGTTTTTCATAGATTTATATATTTGAGTTTATTTCCAATCTCCATTTTCGCGAATTAAAGCAATTAGTGCATCAACTGCTTCATGTTCGGGAATATTTTTTTTAACTAATTCTTGTCGGCGATATAAATGTACCATACCTCTGCCTGCTCCTACATAGCCATAGTCGGCATCGGCCATTTCGCCGGGTCCGTTAACTATACAGCCCATAACTGCAATTTTGAGACCTTGCAAATGGTTTGTTTTTGCTTTTACTTGAGTCAATGCTTGTTCTATATTAAACAATGTCCGTCCGCACGATGGACAGGCAATAAATTCTGTTTTCGAGAATCGAGCACGTGTAGCTTGCAATATCGCAAATGCTAATTCTACACATTGTTGTTCGGGTATATTTTGATTTTCTATCCACAAGCCATCACAAAAGCCGTCAATAAAAACCGAACCGGCATCCATAGCTGCACGGATTTGTAATTCTTCGTATGAATCTACATCATATTGCAATCGTAAAATTATTGGAGGATTACAGTGTGCTTGTTGCAATTCGGCATATAATTTTTGTATCCAATACTGTAATTTTTTTCCACCGTAACGCAATACCAATATACAATCTTCGGGTATATGTTTGGTATGCAAATGATGAATTTGTTCTACTTCTATTTCAATAATAACATGTTTACCTATATGTTTTGCTTGCAAATCTTCAAAGCAAATATATTCTAAATCATACTCACCATCTTCTTTGGTAAGAACATTACTATCGTGAAAAACCCAATCGGCACCTATGTTCATAGTTTGCGATACTACTATAGGTAAAGCTTGCCCACCAATGCCGTACACACAATGCGATACAAATTTATTATAGGCAAATATATTTGGGCGTATATCAAATGGAATAACCGTATGAATACTTTCAGCACAAACTTCGTTACTATATGCAACAATAGACTTACATACAGGTATTTCTTTTTCGGGAGCTTCGGTGAGCGATACTCGTATGGTATCGCCAATACCTTCGAGCAATAAAGTGCCTATACCTACAGCCGATTTTATTCTTCCATCTTCACCTGCACCAGCTTCGGTAACACCCAAATGTATAGGATATGCAAGGTTTTCTTGTTGCATAGTATGTGCAAGTAAACGAGTAGCATACACCATAATTCTGGTATTACTTGCTTTAATAGAACAAACCACATTTGTAAATTGTTCTTGGTTGCAAATACGCAAAAATTCAATCATACTCATTACCATACCTTGGGGAGTATCGCCATACTTGTTTACAATTCTATTAGATAACGAACCATGATTTACCCCTATTCGAATAGCTGTATTGTGTTTTTTACAAACTTGAAGAAGAGGTCGTAAATTTTCGGCAATTTTATCTAATTCGGCAGCGTATTCTTCCTCGCTATATTCAGTTTTGGTAAGTGATCCAAGTGTAACATAATTTCCCGGATTTATGCGGATTTTTTCTACATATTGAGCAGCTACTATTGCCGCTTGTGGATTAAAGTGAATATCGGCAACCAGTGGTTGCGTATAGCCTTGCTGTACCAAACCTTGTTTGATTTCACGGAGAGCTTCTGCTTCTTTAACACCTTGAGCCGTTAGTCTTACATAATGTGCTCCGGCATCAAATATTCGTTTACACTGTTCTATACTTTTATCAATTGCATTGGTATCGGTATTGGTCATAGATTGTACGGCAATAACGTTTGTGCCTCCTATAGTAACATTACCAATTTGCACCTCGGGCATTTGCATGCGAGTATACAATTGTATATCTTTTTGCGTATTCATGTAATAATTTGTTTAAAAAACGGACTAAAAGTACAATATTTGTTTTTCAAATTTTATACAAATGTACATATTTCAAGAATTTATTTCAATAAGTAATCAAATGGCACCCTATTTATTGGTAGGGTTTCTACTTGCCGGTATAATGCATGTTTTGGTTCCTAAAACAATGGTACAAAGATATATGGGTAACAATACATTTTCGTCGGTTTTATATGCATCGTTATTAGGTATTCCCTTACCATTGTGTTCGTGCGGGGTGTTACCTACAGGTATAGCATTTCGTAAACAGGGAGCATCTCCCGGAGCAACTGTTTCGTTTCTTATTTCTACTCCCCAAACAGGTATAGATTCTATGATAGCTACCTATTCGCTATTAGGATTGCCGTATGCAATAGCACGTCCAATTATAGCATTTGTTTCGGGTATAGGTGGCGGAATGCTCACCAATATATTTCGCGAACCCGAAAAACCAAAACCACAATTTACGTTAAATTTACCTAAACCACCGTGCGATAAAAATTGTGGATGCGAACAAAGTATTCCAAAAAAACAAACAAAAATTCGTGCAATATTCCAATATGCATATATTGATTTTATTCAGGATATAGGTAAATGGATTCTCATAGGATTAGTATTGGCTACAGCAGTAGCGCTTGCTATACCCGACGATTTTTTTACAAGCATATCAACAAATCCACTTGTGCATATAGCATTTGTATTATTGCTTTCTGTACCTATTTACACCTGTGCAACCGGGTCTATACCTGTAGCAGCAGCTCTATTACTCAAAGGGATTTCGCCCGGTGCCGCATTAGTATTTTTAATGGCAGGACCTGCTACAAGTATTGCATCTATTACAGTTTTGTTACAAACAGTAGGTAAACGAATTACACTATTATATGTGTTATCTATAGTGATAGCTGCCGTAAGTTTTGGATTGCTTATAGATTTTGTTTTACCGCAGCATTGGTTTTCAATAGAACAGTTACCACATATACATGCCCATAATGAATTTTCGTGGTTTGAATATGCAAGTACTGCTATTTTATTTGCAAGTATTGCATTTTCATTTATTCGCAAAAAAATGAGCAAGTCTTAATAGTATTCATTTTGAAAGTGTGTTTGTTATTCCAAACAATCTAACACATCGCAAATAGAAGAATACGTTTGTTTTTTTATCATATCTATATCTTTACGTGAAACCCATGCTATATCAGTAATACCTTCTTCAATTTGTGGCAGTAATGTTTGTTCAAATTCGGTATGCATAGTATACCAATAGGTTTGTTTAAGCACAGTACCCTTTGGGTGTTGGTATGTATGCCATGTAGAACACAAAAACGATGTGCAAACAACCGATTGTAATCCTGTTTCTTCGCATACTTCGCGCACAGCAGTTTGCTCTGTAGTTTCGCCCTTTTCGGCCTTGCCTTTGGGTAAATCCCACATGCCATTTCTGTAAATACAAAGTATTTCATTTGATTTATTGCTCACAACGCCTCCTGCGGCTGTGATAGAGCGAAATTGTTTCGAAAATATCTCCCATAAATATTCAAATTCGGGAAAAACTATACAAATATCGGTATGAGGGTTAGTAATATACTCAGTAATAATATGTAAAATTTCAGATTTGCTAGTACAAATATATGTTTCACCCAAAAATTTTGTATTTTTACCGTCCGATAAAATAACAAACTGTGTATTGAAATAAATTTTTCGTTCCATGATTACAACTGAACAAATAATTGCCGAACATTTATTGCAAATTAACGCAATAAAATTACAACCTGCAAATCCTTTTACATGGGCAAGCGGTTGGAAGTCGCCAATATATTGCGATAATCGCAAAACATTATCGTATCCTGCAATCAGAAAAGTTATAGCACAATCGTTTGCACATCAAATAAAACAACTGTATCCACAAGCTCAAGTAATTGCCGGTGTCGCTACCGGTGCTATTGCAGTGGGTGTGCTTGCTGCCGAAGAATTAAATCTTCCTTTTATTTATGTTCGTTCATCGTCAAAAGCTCATGGACTTACAAATATGATTGAAGGCTATTATGAACAAGGACAACAGGTAGTTGTAATAGAAGATTTAATTTCGACCGGAGGTAGTAGTCTTAAAGCTGTGGAAGCACTTCGCGAAGCAGGCTGTAACGTTTTAGGCATGCTTGCAATTTTTACGTATGGATTTGATACTGCAATGCAAAATTTTGTTCAAGCACAGTGTCCTTTACATACATTAAGTAATTATAATGCATTAATTTCGTTGGCTATAGAAAAGAAATATATTACACAAGAACACCTTGCCAGTTTGCAAGAATGGCGAAAAAATCCCGAAATTTGGGGTAAATAATTTGTGATACTTAATAATTATGTCAATACATATACAAAATCTAACAAAATCATTTGGAACCCAAAAAGCGGTAGATTCTATTTCGTTTGATGTTTCTAAAGGCGAAATTGTAGGTTTTATAGGTCCTAATGGTGCCGGAAAATCTACCACCATGAAAATAATTACCGGATTTATTTCTGATTTTGAAGGTAGTGTTGAGGTAAATGGATTAGATGTTCGTTCGCATGCTTTAGAAGTTAAAAAAACTATAGGTTATTTGCCCGAACATAATCCATTGTATGTAGACATGTATGTGAGCGAATATTTATCATTTATAGCACGTATGTTTGCAATACCGGGAAATATTAAAAAACACATAGATCACACTATAGAAATTACCGGATTGCAAGCCGAACAACATAAAAAAATTACTGCATTATCTAAAGGGTATCGTCAACGAGTTGGATTAGCGTCGGTGCTTATTCACAATCCGCAAGTACTTATACTCGACGAGCCTACTACCGGACTCGACCCAAATCAAATAGTTGAAATACGAAATGTTATAGCCGAAGTTGGAAAAGAAAAAACGGTAATACTTTCGACTCATATTATGCAAGAAGTTGAAGCTATTTGCAACAGGGTAATTATTATAAATAAAGGTGTTATAGTTGCTAACAACGACTCACAAACTATAAAAAAATCGCACGAAAGTAAAGGAACAATTTCTGTAGAATTTTTAGAAACTTGTTCACAAGAATTACTCGCTCACATACCTATGGTTGATGAATTAGTGCAGGTAAGTGCTACCCAATGGCTCATAAAACCAATTGAAAATGTGGATATTCGACAAAATATATTTAATTTTGCTGTTCAAAAGAACTTAACGGTTCTTGCAATGCAATTCCAAGAAAAAACCTTGGAAGAAGTTTTTCAAGAGCTTACTAAAAAAACATAAAATAAATACATATGAAGAGATTAGGTGTCTTGCTTGCAAGTTTATTTTTAAGTTGTATTGCATTTAGTCAAGAAGATACTACATCATTGGCAGAACTCATTGAAGATACACTTATCATTGCCGAAGTAGAACCCGATGATTTTTCTGAAATATTATCAGATACTGTTATTTTTACTCAATTTAATACCAATTTAGATAAATTAGTAAATCTTTGGTATGTACAAAAATCAGAGTATTGGAAATATACAAATCGTCCGGTATTGAGCAAAGACACGGCATATGTACCTAATTTTAGCCCCGAAATTTATAAAAAACGGATAGACAATATGGTTTCTATTGTACCTCTTACGTATAACGATCAGGTGCAAGCGTTTATAAATCTCTATGCTTTACGCAAACGCGACAGGGTAGAAATAATGTTGGGACTCGCAGAATACTACTTTCCTATGTTTGAAGAAATTCTCGATGCACACAACGTTCCGTTGGAGTTAAAATATTTGGCAATCATAGAATCTGCACTTAATCCACGAGCTACATCGCCGGTGGGTGCAGGTGGATTGTGGCAATTTATGCCGGCTACCGGAAGAATGTATAAATTACACATTACATCATTTGTGGACGACCGTCGCGACCCATATAAATCGACTCATGCAGCTGCAAAATATTTAAAATATTTACATGGAATGTTCAACGATTGGTTACTTGCCATAGCTGCATATAATTGTGGTCCGGGGAATGTTCGTAAAGCAATAACTCGTTCGGGTGGTAAAACAAATTTTTGGGAAATTTTTCCTTATTTACCCCGCGAAACTCGAGGATATGTTCCGGCATTTATAGCTGCCTATTACGTATTTGAACATCATAAAGAACATAATTTGTATCCGCGAGAAATTACCTTTCCGGAAATTACCGATACATTAATGGTAACCCAACAATTACATTTGCAACAAATTTCAGAGGTTCTGAACATTCCGCTGCAAATGTTGCAAGACATAAATCCACAGTATAAAGTTGGCGTAATTCCGCGGTCCGAAGTCGGAAATGCATTATATTTACCTGTTGAATATGTTACTCCATTTTTACTTTTTCAAGATTCTATAATTGCATATAAAGATTCAGTATTTATACATAATCCTGTTGTTGCAAAACAAGAAACAACTATTTCGACTCATTCAAACAGTAAAACTCAGGTATACTATTATGTAAAAAAAGGCGATAATTTAAGCCTCATTGCTCAATGGTACGATGTAAATGTGCAAGATATTAAAAAGTGGAATCGGCTTTCGGGTAATTCTTTAAGTGTCGGAAAAAAATTAACGATTCAAGTACCTGCTCATAAAAAGGACTATTATTCAAAAATTACATCGATGAGCTATGCTCAAAAGCAACGATTAGGTTCGTCGTCTTCACAAGTAGCTTCACAAAAAAAAGTTAGTTCGAGCTCAAAAAAATCTTCATATACCTATCATACGGTTAGAAAAGGTGAAACGTTGTGGGCAATTTCTCAAAAATACGACAATGTAAGTCTCGATGATATTTTACAAATGAATGGACTTACTACCAAATCAAAGATTACACCCGGCATGAAAATCAAAATTAAAACAATGTAATTTTTGAATATTCATGTGTGGAATTGCCGGATATTATTCACTTACTGGAGTTTTTCAAACGCATGAATTACAACGTATGGGACATGCACTTGCTCATCGTGGTCCCGATGCCGATGGTTTCTTCTCCGATTCTATTGTTGGGTTAGCTCATCGTCGTTTAAAAATTCTCGATTTATCGCAAGAGGCAAACCAGCCAATGTTTACAGACAATAAGCAGCACACAATTGTATACAATGGCGAAGTGTATAATTATAATGATTTACGTCGCGAATATCAAATACCTGTACATACAAGTTCCGATACCGAAATTATTCTTCATTTGCTCGCTAACAAAGGCATACAAGCCTGCAACGAGTTCAATGGGATGTTTGCCATAGCATGGTACAACTGCGAAAAACAAACACTTAGCCTTATTCGCGACCGAATGGGAATAAAACCGCTTTTTTATTTTTGGGATGGGCACAATTTTGCGTTTGCTTCGGAAATTAAAGCCTTATTACAACTGTCGTATGTTATGCAACACACATCGTTTAATCAACGGGCTTTACAAGAGTTTCTGCATGTGGGGTATTCGGGTATTGAAGAAACTTTTTATACTAATATTTATAAACTTCCTGCCGGGTCTGCACTTACTATTCACAATACGAGTATACATATCGAAAAATTTTGGGATATTCATTCAAAAATTCAACCCGAACCAATTACCAATTATTATCAAGCAAAAGAAACATTACGAGATTTAATAGAAGCATCGGTTCGCTATAGACTCAAAAGTGATGTGCCATATGGAACATTTTTAAGTGGTGGTATCGATTCTTCGTTGGTAACAGCTGTAGCACAAAGAAATATAAGCGGAAAACTAAAAACCTTTACTATTGCTTTTGCCGATAGTAAATATAACGAAGCCGAACATGCTCGGAAAGTTGCTGATTTTTTAGGCACCGACCATACCGAATTGCTCGTAACTCAAGCCGATGCTATTCGACTTGCTCATGATATGCTTACTGTTTACGACGAGCCGTATGCCGACTCTTCTGCTATTCCTACAATGATGGTATCACAACTTGCTCGTTCTCAAGTTACCATGACACTTTCGGGCGATGGTGGCGATGAACTCTTTATGGGATATGGTGCATACACTTGGGCTCAACGATTGCAAAATCCATGGCTACAAACATTTCGCAAACCAATATCGTTTGCTATGAAGCAAGGTAACGATCGTTTGAAACGGGTAGGAGAATTAATTAATTATCCTTCAGAAGCTCACAAACCAAGTCATATTTTTTCGCAAGAACAAGGGTTTTTTAGTCGGAGCGAAATTGCTGATTTGCTCGCCAACTACAGCGAAGATTCTATACAATTGGAAGAATATTTCAATGTAGCTCGTCATCTGAGCGTACGAGAAAACCAAGCTTTTTTTGATATGAATTATTATTTACGCGAAGATTTACTTACCAAAGTTGACCGTGCGTCAATGAGGTATTCGTTGGAGTCGCGTGTGCCACTGCTCGATTACAATATTGTAGAATTTGCATTACATGTAGATGAATCATTAAAAATAAAAGATAATTCGCATAAATATCTCCTCAAACAAGTACTATACGACTATGTTCCTGCAGAATTGTTTCAACGTCCCAAATGGGGTTTTTCAATTCCCTTACAAACATGGTTGCGTACCGATTTGCAATTTCTTATACACGATTATTTAAATGAAGATTGTATAAAAAAACACGGAATTTTTAAACCTCACAAAGTAAAACAATTGGTACAAAGATTTTTGTTGCACAATCAACATCATGTATACAATAGAATTTGGTGTATGATTTTGGTGCAACGGTTTATGGAAGAAAATTTTTGTAAAAAACAGTAATTCATGAATCCATCGGTATTATATATTTCGTACGACGGCATGACCGACAATTTGGGGCAATCGCAAGTAATCCCATATCTTATAGGTTTACAAAAACGTGGATATCGCATTCATATTCTCAGTTGCGAAAAACCACAAGTATTTGCTCATCGTAACAATCATATTGCGAAATTGTTGCAAAAAAATTCCATTGAATGGTACCCAATTCCTTATACAGCTAAACCTGCTGTAATTTCTACTTTATATGATATTAAACAATTACAACGTGAGGCTATTCAGATAATTCGTAATCATAATATTCAACTTATTCACTGTCGAAGTTATATAGCTGCTCAAGTTGGGTTATATTGTAAGAAAAAATTTAATATTCCTTGGATATTCGATATGCGTGGATTTTGGGCAGACGAACGTATCGACGGGGGTATATGGAATATGAAAAATCCCGTATTCAAATCAATTTACCGACATTTTAAACAACTCGAAAAAAAATATATTGCTCAGACGTCGCATATTATAAGTTTAACAAATGCAGGCAAACACGAAATTGAAACTTGGAAAATTCACAAAAAATATCCTACACCTATTACGGTAATTCCTTGTTGTGCCGACTTGGAACATTTTAATAATACACGAATTTCTAAGCAAAAACTTGATGAATTACGAACTTCACTATCAATTCCGGCATCTCATTTTGTGTTAAGTTATTTGGGGTCGTTTGGCACATGGTATATGACCGACGAAATGTTTGATTTTTTCAAAGTACTTATAGACACACAATCGAATGCCATATTTCTGTGCATTACACCCGATTCGCCACATGTACTCGAAAAAATTGCTCGAAAAAAACAAATTCCTCTTTCGGCTCTTCGTATAGTAAAAGCAAACCGCGAGGATGTTCCCCTGTATGCATCGCTTTCGAATTGGTCTATTTTCTTTATAAAACCATTGTATTCCAAGAAAGCATCGTCGCCTACTAAAATGGGCGAATTGTTAGGATTAGGAATCCCGTTAGTTTGTAATGCAGGCGTAGGCGATGTAGATACAATAATGCAAGACTGTACTCAAGGGTATGTAATTAGCAACTATAATTCGCAAGAATATGCACGTACCATTGATTCTATGTTTACACACACTATAATAGATACTCAACAATTACACAATGTAGCATGTTCATATTATTCCCTTCAAAAAGGCATTGAAGCTTATGAAGGAGTATATAGAGCAGTTTTAAAAATCTGAAGATACTGACAGATTTGATATTCAAAGGTTCAAAATCTTTCAACATCCGTATGTAAAGCCTATCCGATATAATCTCAAATAGGAATTATTTTTCAAATGCAGAGTAGGATACATTCGATTTCTTTTAAGACACTTTAGCCTTAATATCTTAGCTTTTTGGATGAGCTTTATAAAATGTCTTATAATTTGGGATAAAAGAATCTGAAAAAATTTCTCAAATTAAAAAAAAAATCGAAATTTGCGATAATAATTAATAAGGGTGTAAAGGTAAATGGGTATAGAGGTATAAGGGTGTAAAGGTAAATGGGTATAGAGGTGTAAGGGTGTAATCCCAACCCCTAAACCCTTAAACCTTTAAACCCCTAAACCTTTAAACCCCTAAACCCTTAAACCTTTAAACTTCTAAACCAATAACAAATGAAAAAAAATATAGCAGTATTAGCCGGCGATGGAATAGGTCCGGAAGTTATTCGAGAAGCTCTCAAAGTAACAAAAGCAATTGAAAAAAAGTTTGGTCATGAATTTTCGTATACCGAAGCTATTACGGGTGCGTGTGCTATTGACGAAGTTGGAGACCCATATCCTGAATCGACTCATGCTATTTGTATGAATGCCGATGCAGTATTGTTTGGTGCAATTGGTCACCCAAAATTCGATAACGACCCAACGGCTAAAGTTCGTCCCGAGCAAGGTTTATTGCGTATGCGTAAACAATTAGGGTTGTATGCAAATATACGCCCGGTTGAAACGTTTGATTCGTTGTTGCACAAATCACCATTAAAAAAAGAATTGGTAGAAGGTGCTAACTTTATGTGTATTCGCGAGCTTACCGGTGGTATTTATTTTGGTGAAAAAGGCAGAAAAGACGATGGTAATACTGCATTTGATAATTGTGTGTACACTCGCGAAGAGGTAGAACGTATTTTGAAATTGGGCTACGAATATGCAATGAAACGTAACAAAAAACTTACTATAGTAGACAAAGCAAATGTACTAGAAACATCACGTTTGTGGCGTCAAATTGGTCAGGAAATGGCTCCAAAATATCCTGAGGTTGATACACAATTTATGTTTGTTGACAATGCCGCAATGCAAATTATTCAGTGGCCAAAAAATTTCGATGTTATGGTTACCGAAAATATGTTTGGCGATATATTAACCGACGAAGCATCGGTTATTACCGGTTCTATGGGATTATTGCCATCGGCTTCAATAGGAATTCATACGAGCGTATTCGAGCCAATACATGGTTCGTATCCACAAGCAGCAGGCAAAAATATAGCAAATCCTGTAGCAACTATACTTTCGGCTGCTATGATGTTTGAATATGCATTTGGTTTAATGCCTGAAGGAGCTTTAATTCGAAAAGCAGTAGCCGCATCGCTCGAGGAAAATGTGGTAACCGAAGATATATCGAAAGAACATGCAAAATCTACCAGTCAAGTAGGCGATTGGATTGCACAGTTCATAGAAAAAGCATAAAAAAATATAACGTAAAAAGGCTAAAATCGAGCAGTTTGTTAGATTTTAGCCTTTTTTCTTTCTGTTTGATTGTTTGTAATTTCAATCATTATCATGTACTTTTGACCTCCAAATAATAACAAGTTCAACTATGCAAAAATTAGTAATATATAACACATTACGGAGAAAAAAAGAAGAATTTGCTCCTATTAATCCTCCGCATGTTGGAATGTACGTGTGTGGTCCAACGGTATATGGCGAAGCTCATTTAGGCCACGCTCGTCCGTCGGTTACATTTGATGTATTGTTTCGTTATTTGCAGCATATTGGTTACAAAGTACGCTATGTTCGTAATATTACCGATGTGGGGCATTTAGAAAACGATGCCGATACAGGTGAAGATAAAATTGCTAAAAAAGCACGGTTGGAACAATTGGAACCTATGGAAATAGTGCAATTGTATACATTGAATTATCACGATTGTATGAAAGCTTTGAATGTGTTGCCGCCGAGTATAGAGCCTCGTGCATCGGGACATATTATTGAACAACAGGAATATGTACAACGAATTCTTGATAGTGGATTTGCATACGAGTCGCAAGGTTCGGTATATTTTGATGTAGAAAAATATAATAAACAACATAATTACGGAATACTTTCGGGTAGAAATATAGATGATATGCTTTCGAATACCCGAAGTTTGGACGGACAAGATGAAAAACGTGCACCATTGGATTTTGCATTGTGGAAAAAAGCAAAACCTGAACATATTATGCAGTGGAATTCGGTGTGGAGCAAAGGCTTCCCGGGTTGGCATTTAGAGTGTTCTGCTATGGGCGAAAAATATTTGGGCAAAGAATTCGATATTCACGGTGGAGGAATGGATCTTATGTTTCCGCATCACGAATGCGAAATTGCACAATCTACGGCAGCCAACGGAAAATCGGCAGTACGCTATTGGATTCATAATAATATGATTACCATAAATGGACAGAAAATGGGGAAATCCCTTGGTAATTTTATTACCTTGCAAGAACTGTTTAGTGGAAGTCACAAAATCTTGGAACAGGCATATACTCCTATGACTATTCGTTTTTTTATATTACAAGCACACTATCGCAGTACGTTGGATTTTTCAAACGAAGCATTGCAGGCTGCACAAAAAGGTATGGAGCGATTGTTACAAGGATACCAAACTATACAAAAATTGCCCGTGTCGGTACAAAGTACTGTACAAGTAAATGAATTAAGTACAAAATGTTACGATGCTATTTCCGATGATTTGAATACACCTATACTTATTTCGCATTTGTTTGTTGCTCTTAAAGATATTCAAGCTATAGCAGCAGGTGCCGCTACAATTACCCAAGCCGATAAAGATGTCTTGGAAAAATTGTATCGTGTATTTTTATTCGACATATTAGGCTTACAGTCGCAAGCCGACCAACAGTCAAACAATTCTGAATTGTTGCATACTGCCATTGAAATGCTTTTGCAAGCACGTTTAGATGCTAAAAAAAATAAGGATTTTGCTAAATCAGATGAAATTAGAAATACGTTGACCAATCTTGGTGTGGTAATTAAAGATACCAAAGATGGGTATGAGTGGTCGTTGGCGTAAGCCACATGTTGAATATGAAGGGTTTTTCTATAATTACGTTGAACTGATGTTATAATAATTTCATTCCTTTGGGATTAATCGGGTGTTTGGTAAATTAATGTAAATTTTTATGTTGAATTTTATTCGACCTTGAGACACTCAGACCTTCAGCCAATAATATTCCCATCTTCCATAGTTATAGTTCTATCCGACAACTGGGCTAATGTACTATCGTGAGTTACAATTATAAATGTCTGATTAAACTCTTTACGAAGGGTAAAGAATAATTCATGTAATTCGGTTTTATGTTTACTATCCAAATTTCCCGAAGGTTCATCAGCAAATATTATCGATGGTTTGTTCATGAGTGCACGTGCCACTGCTACACGTTGTTGCTCGCCACCCGATAGTTGTGCCGGCTTATGTTCTATTCGGTGCGAAATGCCAAGAAAATCGAGCAATTCTTTTGCTCGTTTATGCGATTCGCTCATAGATTTTCCTTGAATTAACGAAGGAATACATACATTTTCGAGAGCTGTAAATTCGGGTAATAATTGGTGAAATTGAAACACAAAACCAATATGTTCGTTACGAAATCGAGCCAATTGTTTTTCTTTGAGTTTTGATATTTCGGTATTGAGTATTGATATATCACCACTATCGGCTTTGAGTAGTGTGCCCGCAATATGCAGTAATGTAGTTTTGCCTGCACCGCTTTTGCCTACTATAGATACCACTTCGCCTTCTGCTATAGCTATATCTATGCCTTTAAGTACTTGTACGTCGCCAAACGATTTATGAATCTGTGTTGTGGTAAGTATCATGTTATTTGTTATTTACAAAATCTTCTTGTGTTTCGTCAGGTTTCACATATTTCAAATGTTTTGCAGGGCTGCCTACTACTACCTGATAAGGCTCTACATCCTTTAAACATAATGCTCCGGCACCAACTACCGAAAAGTCGCCCATGGTAACTTTTTCCATTACTGTTGCATTTAATGCTACATCGCAGCCATTGCCTATAGTAAGTACGCTCGAACAAATAGCTCCTACCGAAAAATGACAAAAACCACCAATTTTGTTGTTGTGTCCAATGGCACAATTAGCCATTACAAAGGTGCATTTGCCAATTTTTGTTTCGGGACCAATATACGAGTGAGCCATAATCATACAGCCGGGACCTATTTCACAGCCTTCGCCAATAAAGGTAAGCGGGTGAATAAGAGTTACCAATTTTTCATCGGGAATACCTAACGATTCAAATAATTTGATGCGTAACGGTGCATGCGAAATACTATGAATGGCATATATAAAATAAAAATCACCGGCAACATACGGTCCTATATCTTTGAGACCGCCAAGAACAGGATATCCGTTTATTGTTTTTCCGGCAGGTATAAAGTCATTTATAAAACCGTAAACTTCATATTCTTCTATATCGTAATTTACACGCATATCTTGAATACATGCAGCAGCTACACCGCCATTGCCGTCACCGCCTATTATTATTACTTGTTTAGCCATTGGTATGTTTTGATTTGTGAATAATATACAAAATTCCTCCTAGTATAATGTTTAAAAATGTAGCTGTTAAATAGATAAACGAAACTAACAAACTCATTTCGGAAACTATTCCAAACAATCCGAAAACAAGGATATATGCTCCTTCTCGTACACCTATACTTCCAAACGAAATAGGTAACAAAAATATAATATTTAACAATGGGTTGGCGAATAAATTTTCAACTAATTTCAAATTTGCACTAAATCCGTTGAAAACGATGTTTGATACAACAACATTGGTTAATTGATTAATCAAACTAAAAAGTACAATGAGAAGGATAAACTTGGGGTTAATTAGAAATTTGAATATTTGCTTAAGAAAATTAGGATTTACATTATTTATAATGTTAAATTTTGAACAGAAAAAATTGATTATTGTATAAAGTAAATCATTGATGTTTTGCAAAATTTTTTGAAAGATAGAATTATGCCGAAAAACTAAAAGTATAAGTATGCCAACTCCCAATGAAATAGAGGAATATAGTATTATATGTTTAAAATAAAGCAGTATTGATGTGTCGGTTACCGTAATAAAAAGCATTGAAATGCCAATGAGGAAAAAACATACGACAATTGCTAAAATTTTTTCGAGAAACAGAAGAGATATTTGTAATTCGGTAACATTATATTTTTTTAATGCATGTAGTCTATATACATCTATACCAATACCACCGGGCAAGAAATACCCTACAAAAATACCTCGATACATGATGCCTAATAATTCGAAAAAGGGAATGCGAACCCCCGCAAATTTTTGTAAAATCAATTTCCATCGTAGAGTAAACAAAATATATTGAGCAGGAAATACAATACATGCAGCAGCAGTAGTATACGGATTTCCTGTAGTGAAAATTTGAAAAAGTTGTTCGAAATTTATTTTCGTAAGAATAAAAAGGAGTAGCCCAAGAGCAATAAGAATTTTAAGTATTTTAAAAATGAATTTTTTATTCATCATGCTAATGTGTTACTCAATAATTTCTACAATTTTATATTTGCCGGATTTTGAAATAGGCAGCGTGTCAACAATTTCATATGTATGCTGTATATCATTAAAAGCATTTTGCATTATTGATTGAATTATTTCTTCAGTTTCTGAATTAGGTCTTGTTAATCTAAACAAAAATTTAATAGTATTTGTTTCTTTAAAATACAGAACTTTATATTGTTGAATTAAATAAGGATTATCTATCAATAAAGGTTTTCTGAATCTTTGCCAAAAATGTATATAATTTAAAACTCTTCCGTCAGGCAAGTGAATTACATCATCAGAACGGCCAATAATATCTCCAATAATTTGAGATTTTCTGCCACATGTGCAGGTAGAATCTATAACTTTTACTACATCGCCGGTTTTGTATCTTACAAATGGCATTATATTGTTGGTGAGGTTTGTTAATACTATATCTCCAAAAGTTTCACCATCAATATCACGTTTGTTTACAACTTCAACAATAGCAGTAGATTCAAAAATATGCATATTGTTGCATTCCGGACATGTATATGCCAATGTAGGCGATTCCATGCAACCGTATATATTAAGTAATTTTGCATTAAAAAAAGTTTCTAATCGTTGCCGATGTTCGGGGCGAACTTCTTCGGCAGTACACAATAAAAATTTGGGGGTATAGCTAAACCCTATGCGTTCGAAGTAATCGGCTAATATCATATAAAAACTACGATTACAGAACAAAAAATCAGGCTGTTTTTGTTCTATACATTCTTTTATTTCATCAAGAGGTTTAAATATCGAAATTGATTGTAATAATCCCAATTTTCTCATAAAACCTTTGTGGGTACTATTGTCTTCGCGCCAAATTTCCAAACCTTTCCACGTAGGGTTCCATCCATATTGACGCATTGCATACAATACTTTAAGTGCAGGAATCATTTCTATACGAGCAGGTATTTGTATATGAAATGGTTTCCCGGTAGAACCCGAAGTTGGTGTAGTTATGGTATGTGGAATTGCATTAGAAATAAAATAGTCTTCGTATTTAAGTTTTCTACAAAGTTCTTTATGTATAATAGGAAGTTTTTGTAAATCTGCTATTGAATTTATATGAATAGTTGATAGGTCTATGTCTTTGTATATTTCTTTATAAAATGGTAATTTTATAGCTTTTTCAAATATTTTTTTGAATTGTTTAATTTGAAATTTCTCAATTTTTGATTTATTCCACGATTCGAATCGAAAAATCAAATATGCATGTTTAATGAGAAAAGGAATGTTGAAAAGTAAGCGTATCATGAAATTATTCTATATCTAATTCTGTAATGTTTTGTATTTCTTGGGGTTTTAAAAATTTTGATGATACAGTGAAGTTCCAAAGCATAGTAACAGGTATTACCATATAGTTAAGAATAAGTTCATCAAATGGTAAAAATTTTCTATATAAAACTAAAGTGAAGAATCCAATAATCATACTTGTACTATATACGCCATAATAAATAAATAAATTCTTTTTTGACTTACCTGATTTAAAAACAAGACGACTGTTTAGATAATATGATTGTAATATAGAAATTACATAGCTTAAAAAATATGTTAGATATGGATGAAAATGCAATACTTTCAACATTATATATACCTGTAACATTCCAATAAATGTTATTACAACCCCCACAAACGAAAACCCAATCAAACGTTTTACCAAAGGATATTTGAGTAAAAATTTAGGAATACATGCCAGTATTATTCGTTTTGCAAGTTCAAACAATTTCATATTCTTTGTAGAATTCGGTTATGTTTTTCGAGTACTTTTTTTGCTCCTAATACCATAGGGGGACCAATAAATTTACCGTTTTTTACTGCCACACCCTGATTGTTTAGTTGTGCTTCTTCGAACAACGTCAACATTTCTTTAGCGTCGGCAACGTCTTGTTCACTTGGCGAAAAATATTGGTGTACAAGTGGTAATTCTTTAGGGTTTAATACTAACATTCCTTCGTATCCCAATTTTTTAGCAAGGATTAAGTTTTTTTCTAAATCTTCTAAATCATGTACCTTTATGTGAACCGTGTCTATAGGTGCTACATTGTTGGCACGAGCTGCCATGGCTATAATAGCACGAGCCGAAAAAATACTCTGACCTTCAGCATCATGTACACCTTGTAAATCGCTTACAAAATCTTCACATCCAAATGCTATGGCAATAACACGTTTCGATGCAGTACATATGTCTTGAGCATTGAGTACTGCTCCGGTAGTTTCTATAAGCGGTATCAATTTGAATGTGCCTATGGGTAGGTTTTTTTCAAATTCTATAGTTTCTAACAATTTATCTATAAAGTAGATATCTTCACCTTTTTTTGCTTTGGGATACATAAATCCGGCAATTCCGGGTATAGCAAGCGATGTTACATCTTTGAGTAAATGTCCGCTTTCTCTGTCGTTTATTCTTGGAAATACGTGGTGTTTAGCAAAATCGCCACGTTGAACACGTTCAATAATTTTGTTGCGAGCTATTTGTTTATTTTCTACAGGTTGAACGGAATCTTCTAAATCGAGCAATAATACGTCAGCATTTAAACGTGCCGCACTATCAAGCAGTCTGTCGTTGTGTGCGGGAACAAACAGTAAACTGCGTAACAAAAATTCAGAAGATTGATTCATAATAAATTATTTTATACAAATATGCATATTTTTTATGTTCAATGTTTCTTTTTTACCAATACATTTCGTCGAAATTTTAGAACCTCTTGCTTGTGTTGGTTGTATGCAATTGTTTCTACATACACAATTCCTCGGTCGGGTTTTGATTTCGATTCGGTGGTTTTAAGAACGATGGTTTTGGCATAAATGGTATCGTTTATAAATACCGGATTTAGGTGCTCAATTTGTTCGTATCCTAAATTTGCTATGGCTTTGCCACTAATGTCGGGTACGGTAATGCCTACTGCCAAACTAAATACTAATGTGCCTACTACTAATATTTTCCCATGTTGGTTTTGTGCAGCATAGTCTAAATTGGTATGCACCGGGTGATGATTCATAGTAAGCAAGCTAAATAAGTTATTGTCGCTTTCGAAAATAGTTTTAGATAGGGTGTGTTCTATAATTTCGCCTTGCGAAAAATCTTCGAAATAATTGCCGAATTTACTTTGAGCCATTTGTGTGAGTTTTAATATAAGTCATAAAATCTTCGTATTTGCGAATATAATCGGCTTCGTTGTATGTATGCGATGCAAGTACCAAACAAATTGCTCCCGACGAAAAACCTTTTTCGGCAGCCCATATTCCAGGAGGTATATGTAATCCAAAATTTGGTCGATTCAGAGTTACGGTACGTTTTGTTGTTCCGTCGTCTAAATCAATTTCGAACGCACCGGAAGCAGCAATTAAAAACTGGTGACATTCTCTGTGAGCATGAGCACCACGCGATTCTCCACCTGGAATGTCGTACAAATAAAAAATTCGTTGTATGTCAAAAGGTATTTCTCTATTGCCATGTACAGGGGTAATATTACCGGCTCTGTTATGAATTTTTGGAAGTTCTATTACCGAACAATCATATACTGTTATGCGTTTCATATACCTGAAGTTTGTTTTAAAAAATCATCGTACTTGCGAATATACAAATCTTCGGAATACGGTGCCGACGAAAGAATGAGACATAATGAATTTGTTGAAAAATTTTCGAGTGAACGCCATATCATAGGTGGTACATACAATCCGTAATAGGAACGATTGAGAGAAATTGTTTTTGTTTCTTTACCGTTGTTTATCACCACATCAAAACTTCCCGAAAGAGCAATAATACATTCGTGTAAATTGGTATATGCATGTCCTCCGCGAGTTTGCCCACCGGGGACATCATATATCCAATAGGTACGTTCTACCGCAAAGGGTATATGCTTGCCGCCTTCTATAAACGACAGATTACCTCGTGGGTCTTGTATTTTGGGTAAATCTATGAGTTTACATTCAGTTATTTCCATTATCTTCAGGTTTTTCATGTTTTCTAAATACATAAACAAGTCCGTATTCTTCGGCTTGTTTTCGTTTTTCTGCTGCCGGTAAATGAGCGAAAGTTTGTTCTACTTCATTCCAAATAGATAGAATTATATCATCGGCTTTTTGACGCAATTCTTGTACATATTCAAACGCACGTTCGTTTTTCGATTGTATAAAACTATTGGAACGATATGCGTTTACATATTTATCGTATTGTATTTTTACCATAGCTATGCGTGGATTTACCATTGGGTTTCCCCCTTGTTGTACCCGTGCTTCTTCGCCGTCAATTAATTTTTTACCCCATGCTATTATTTCATCATCAGTGGTAAGTGGAGGCAATTTTTTCGTGAATTTTTCTAAGCCGTAAAACGAACGGGCATCGGCAGGCATTTCGTCGCGTGCTATAGCCATATTGAGCACTTGAATAAAGTGCGAAATGTACATTTTAGCACGTTTTTGTAGAGAATTATAATTCGAATTTTTTTCTACCGATTGTGAATAATCGGCTCGTTGGTAGTTTATGCCTGTTTTGAAAGTAGGGAGAAAAAACTTGGCATTTTGCAGTACTTTGTATGAATATGCTATATCATCGGGGTGCATACTCATAGTTTTATTTATAGCATTGGTTAGAGCTCGTATACGAGCAGCATCGGTATTTGGTAATCTTCGGTATGGCATAATAGGTTTATTAGCGAATAATACAATAGTAAATAAAAACTACTATTCGCATAGAGGTATATATGCGAATGTCTACAAATATAGAAAAGAATATTATTCGCAGTTTGTGTTTTTTACGAAAGTTATAAACCGGTAGTGTTAATAATAGTGATATGTTTTATAGTAAAACTAATACTAAAATTTGAGCCATTAAAATGCGTAAAAACATAGTGAGGGGATATACTGTGGCATACGCTGTAGACTGAGCTTGAACAGGTGCAACAGAATTAGCAAATTCTAAGGCGGGGGGGTCGGTCATAGAGCCTGCTAACACACCGCAAATAGTAAGGTAGTTGATTTTCATAATCCGTGCAATTATTCCAACTATAAGTATTGGAACAAAGGTAATAATAGCTCCATACAACATCCACATATATCCACCCGATAGTATTGATTCCCAAAAATGGGCTCCGGAACCCAAACCTACACAGCTTAAAAACAATACAATTCCAAGTTCGCGAATAAATAAATTTGTTCCGGGAGTCATATAAAAATCAAAAGATCCAATTCGTCCAAAATGCCCTAAAAGTAAAGCTATAATTAAAGGACCTCCTGCCAATCCTAATTTTGCGGGAGCGGGTAATCCGGGGATAAAAAATGGAATGCTTCCAACGATAATTCCTAAACATATTCCTACAAACAGTGGTATGAGATTAGGGTGCGAAAGTGATTTTTGCGAATTTCCTAAATATTTGGTTACGGTATCTATAGAATTTCTGTCGGCAACCACACGAACCGTATCGCCAAATTCTACGGTAGTTTCGCTGGTTGGCAATATTTCGTTTCCTGCTCTGAATATGCGAGTAATATTAGCCGGATATTGTTCCGATATTCCTATTTCTTGCAATGTTTTTCCTGCAATTTTTCTATTGGTTACCAGCACATGGCGCATGGTTAAATTGCCGGTTATTTCTATTCTGCCGGTTTTGTGCACGGTTCCTATTTTTATTTCCAATGCAGCATATTTATCTTCGGTTGATACACCATACAAAATATCGCCTTGCTCAATAGTAGTGTTATTCGATGGGATTATAAAATCACCATTTCTGCGTAATCGCGAAATTACAAATTCTGAATCTACCGATGCTCTAACAAATTCTATTGTTTTTCCTAAAATAAGTGGATTTTTAACTTCTACATGAATAGAATGCATAGCGCCGTTTAATCCGGTTAACTCTTTTTGATATGTTTCTACTTCGTGTGGTATTGAAATGCGATACATTTTTTTTAGTAAAAGCATTACTAATATAATACCCAATATGCCAAACGGATATGCAACTGCATATGCCATACCGGCAACAGGAGCAAGTTCTGCCCCATTAGGTATTTGGTAGGAAATTACTGTTTGTGCAGCTCCTAAACTAGGTGTATTTGTAACCGACCCACTTAGTATTCCGGCAATTACTTCAATATCGAGATTGAAAATGAATTTGAGAGAAAGAGCAAGTAAAAAACCTAGTAATACAATTGACGAAGCTAGTACATTAATAGTTATACCATTGTTTCGAAACGAAGCTATAAAGCGTGGCCCAATATCAATACCTATAGAATATACAAATAGGATAAGTCCAAATTCTTTTATAAAGTGTAATACATCATGTTGAACATGAGCACCTAAATGTCCGGCAATAATTCCGGTAAATAATACCCCTGCAATCCCTAATTTAATGTTGAAAATTTTTATTTTTCCCAATAATATACCTGTTATACTTATAATTGCGAGTATTACAAGCGATCCGGCTGTTGTTTCTTTTGTAAATAATTGTAGTATATCTTCCATGTGTCCACCATTTTTTTTGACGAAACAAATGTATATATTTCAGTATAGATAACTCTACATTTTTTTGATTTTTTGACTAAGTTGAAAAATTGATTTTGTGATGTGTATTTGTACCACTCATAGGTGGTTTTTATCGGTTTATATACAAAATATAAACTCCTACAAGAACACCTGCCAATAAAAATGCTTTAGTTTTACCATTGTGTTCTTTAAAAATAATAACTCCCGATAGAAAAGAAATAATAACTCCGCTTCTTCGAATTATTGATACTACTGATATTAATGCTCCCGGAATGCTTAATGCATAAAAATAAAAAAAATCTGCTAATACTAAAAATACGCCTATAAGCGGAATAGTCCATCGCCATGAGAACGCATCGGTTTTTGTTCGGTTAGGATACCATACAAGTAAAACAAACGGAATCATAAGTAAAAATTGATATACCGAAAACCATGCTTGAATTTCCATTTTGTGTATGCCACAGGTTGCAAGTAAATATTTATCGTATAATGCACTTATAGACCCAAGTATAGTTCCTGCAAATATGCATGCTATCCAAATATTATTTCTAAAATGAATTCCTTCTTTTCGGCCTGCCAATGAATATGCATATAAACAGGCTATAATAAGTACTACGCCTCCCCATTGCATTACACTGAGAGTTTCGCCTAATATAAAAATTGCACCTAAAAGTGTCCACATAGGACCCGATGACCGAATAGGGCTTACTATAGAAATAGGTAAATGCTTAAGAGCAAAAAAAGAAAATACCCACGAGGCTTGTACAATACAACTTTTTAAAAATATAAGAAATTGAACTTTACTACCTGAAAATGGAACAAAAAATATAGTTTGTTCTACAACATTCGGATACCATGTAGATAAAATAATGCCGGGAATAAAAAATAATAAAGAAGTGCCCGATGAAATAAGCATTACCGGTAATACCGCATTATGGGTAAGCGATAATTTTTTAAATACATCGTAAATACCAAGAAATACGGCCGAAAAAATTACAATTACAACCCACATAGTTATTTACAAGCTCCTTGAGTATAGTGTGTTATTCCATTGCACTGAGCTTCGCAGGCATTTCCGTATGTTTTATTATTGCATCCGCATACCGGATTGTATTCGTAGGTACATATACAATTTGTAGATTGTTTTTCAATACATGCACTCGACTTGCAACTTGAAAAGGCAATTATGCTAAACAGTATTAAGTACGCACAACTTTTGAAATACTTTTCCATAACAATTCTGCTGTTTTATCCCACGAATATTTTTGTTTTTGAATATTCGAATACTCTTGTAATTTATGATATAATTCTTTGTCTTGAACAATTTTTTTCATAGCAACTGCTATAGATTCTATATGAAGTGGGTCGCAATAAAGTGCTGCATTTCCTGCAACTTCGGGCATAGATGTGCAACGTGAAGTAATAACCGGCACATTGCAAGCAAATGCTTCGAGTATTGGTATGCCAAACCCTTCGAATAATGGAACATATGTCATAGCATATGCAGCTCCTGTTAGCAAAGCTAATTGATTGTTGGGTACACGTCCGGTAAAAATGATATCGTTTTTATAGGCATTGGTATCGTATGCTTTTTGTATCGATTTTGATAAAAACATAGCTTCACCAACAATTACTAAAGTTACATCCGATTGTGTTTGCTTTTTAAACAATTCATATGCTGCCAACAATCGTTCAATATTTTTACGAGGATGCAATGAGCCTACATAAATAAAATAATCGGTATTGCGTGTATATGTTTTTTTTACAATTGTTTTTTGTGTTTCGGTAAGTGGTTCAAATTCGCTGCTTACACCATTATATATTACATCTACGTGTTCAGGTACAATAGAATATGTAGAACAAATGTCTTGTTTAGAAAATTCCGAAACAGTTGCTATGCGTGTAGCTTTGCGAGCATAGAGCGGGAAAAATTTTTTATAATACCAACGAACTAAAGAGGGAACATGTTCGGGATTGTGTTCGAAATTTAAATCGTGAATTACATTTACAGTTGGAATAGAAAGATGTGGTGGTAAAAACCCATCGGTAGAAATAAATATATCGGCAGGAATATTCTTTAATACACGCGGTAATTGAATATGAAACCAAAACCACCAAAGTAACGGATGGCGAGCCGGGAATGGAACTACTATAGGGACTACATTGGTAGAAAATATAAATTCCGGTTCGTACATGCGATCAAACAAAAGATAAAATGTATGTTCAGGATGATTTTTGCATATACGTTGAATTGTTTCAAAGGTAAATCTGCCAATACCTTCTAACTTGTTTGCAACTAAAAACCGTACATGTATTGCTATATTCATTTGTGTGAATTTAAAATCTAAGTTTTTAAACTTGTATACAAAGAAAAACAAAAAACATTCATGAATCATTGTTTATTTAAAATTTCTTGAAATTTACTTTTATTATTTTTTGCGTAAAAACCCTCATAGTATTGCAACTTTTTTTGTATGTTTGTAGTCTTAACATAAAATCCAAAAATTGAATACTCATTTGAAAATCTATTAGATATGAAAATTCAAAAAATTCGCATGTACATACTTAGTAGTATTGTATGTGTTGTTGCATCGTGTACACTGAGTTTCTCTCAAAACTATCCGTTCCCTAATAATTATCTGTATCCGTATGGGAATATTTATACGGGAACCGATGTGCAATCAAAAATTCAAGGATTGTACAACGCTTGGAAAACTACCTACTATGTTGAAGGTGCCATGACGGGTGGTTTGCAGAGTGGAAATCCTGCCGCACGTATTTTATACAAAAAGTCAGGATTTGATGGTAGCGAAACAGTGTCGGAAGGTATTGGATATGGAATGCTGGCAGCAGTGTATATGGACAATGCGAATAATAATACACAGTCAATGTTTAACCGATTGTGGACATTTTACAAAGGTAATATGAATTCACACGGCTTAATGAACAGCAAAGTGGTAGGGTTTACCGCAGAAGTTGCATCTGGAACAGAAAATTCATACAGTAATACCAGTGCCGATATAGATGTAGCCCAAGCTCTCCTAATGGCTCATAAGCAATGGGGAAGTACCGGGGCTGTAAATTATATTACCGAAGCTCGTGCTTTAATCGACAGTATATATGTGCATGAAGTAGATGCTAACAAGTTATTGAAACCAAATGATGGATTTAATGGATATGCAAACCCTTCGAATTATATCACACATGCAATAGATTTGTTTGGAAAAGTAGAAGTTGTAGAAGGGTGGCAAGCTACAAATAGATGGAATGCGGTAGTTAGTGCATGTTATTCACTCATGAAAACATCGCGAAATGCAACTACAGGATTAGTTCCCGATTGGTGCGAAACGCCTTCGGGTAATTCTATCAGCGGAATTGTTGACGATACATATCAATCATACTTTTTGTATGATGCTATTCGCATACCTTGGCGTATGGCACAAGCGTATGCATGGTACGGGCATATTGACGCCAAAGATGTTGCTTCAAAAATAACCATGTGGGCTCAAGTAAATTATAGCAATCCTTCAACTATATGGGATGGATATTTGTTAAATGGTGACGTATATAATAACCCTACCGGCAATGCTGCCTTTTCTGGCTATGGAACCCAACATAATCCTTGTTTTTCGGGTGGTTTAAGTATAGGTGCTATGGTCGATAATTCATTGAGCTCATACATGGCAAAATGTTGGAATGTTGGTAGTGCAACCGATAATTTTGGCGATTATTATACCCATTCTACACAATTATTGTATATGCTTACCCTATCGGGCAATATGCCTAATTTGTTTGAAATGAAACCCATACCAACTTCTGCCGAAACCAATGAAAACGGTAATGTAGTATATGTTGATTTTAGCAAACCATTATCTCCTACTACTTCTACAACCGGATGGACGGTGATAACATTTGCAGATGAAACAGATTTTTCAGCATCACTTATGAGCATTTCTTCTCTATCAGTATCAGACAAACGAGTTGCAATACAATTAACTGCTGAAATTCCAGAACCTCTTATTAAAATTTCATATTATGGAACAACTATTAAATCAAGTGAAGACAATTTTACAGCAAATGCAATTAGTGATTATGTAGTAGTCAATAAAATTACAAGCTTTGAACCATATCCTATATTGCGATACGCGAACATATCGGGTACAATCATACAAATCCAATGGAATAAAGAAATTAAGGAGTCTTCTATAAATGGTGGGTTTTCGGTTAAAATTAACGGAACTGAAGTAACCGTAGGAACACCTACCTTAGATCCTTTAAATGCAACGATTATAAATATTCCATTAACAGGAACAATAATTAACTCGAATTCTGATGTTGTAACAGTGAGTTTTGCAGGTGGTTCAATCACCGGACTTACTAGCACCAAAACTGCACAAGCTTTTATCGATGCACCGGTTCAATTGCCATATTGTTGTAGTACTAGTTGCTACACAATTACAAATTTTGATGATACGAAAAATGTTACATTTTATTCATGGATTACCGGAGTATGGAATTCAGCAGGAATAGATCCTATACATAATGCAAATATAGTAGGGTACTTCAATGGTGATAATGTAACAGCGTACATTATGACAAAAGCTGCGGTATCTGCAGCAAATAAAGCTGCATTTGGCACTGCGTTAGCCGAGCCAGGAGCTCGATTCAAAGCAAAAATGTATGCAAAATCAGGAACATTTGCTGCCGGAGAACAAATCAAAATAGTATTTGCTCACGCAGCATTAGCTGATGCTGGTTCATATTATGACCCCAATCAAGTAGAGTTATTAGTTACACCTCCGTCATTCGACGCTTGGTTCGAAATTGACATACCCTTGAAAGGAGTTGTTGACAATACCTACGATTTTATTCTAATGACTGGGTCGAATGTAAATAAAACCGGAAATAAAACCAATGCTGAATTTTATATAGATGATATGCAAATTTGCGAAGCTTTGCCGCAATACATCTATGTTTCAAGTATGACAAGGTATGACGGAGCCGCTATTGAAGTTCGTTTTTCTTCGGCTATGAATGTGCCTACAAATACTGATGAAATAGTAGTTATGGTAAATGGCACGCCTGTACCTGTTTCTTCAATTTCTTCAAAACAAGGTGATGCTACGATTTTGGTATTGAATCTTGCTACACCAATTACTAGCCCACAGGCTCAAATTACGGTGAGTGGTGGTAATTCATCGGGGCTTGTGAGTGCCAACAATACGCAAATTGAATTGTTTACTTCAAAATCGGTTGCTAATCTTATAGGCATCCATGCTGTACAAGGGTGGCGCGATACCTTTAATTCTACTACCGATAATCTTACAAACGCTATAAGTGTAGGGACAGCATGGGCAACTCCGGCACCACAAGAAATTACGAGTGGTGATGGCATATATAGAATTGTTGGAAATGGTGCCGTTACATGGTCTTCTATTGATGTTACTACCTGGAATAATAATCAAAACAGCACATTGCATGAAGTTATGGATTTAACGGGAAGAGAAACTCTACAAATTCGATATAGAATTCCTACTGCCGTAAGCACTAAATTGTATTTACGAATAGATGCTGTAGATTTTACTAATAAATTAGCATCCGATAAAATGACGTTTGTGGAAATACCTATTTCAACTTCATGGGAAACACAGACAATAGATATAAGTAAATTTTTCATCAATCAATTTAGTGGTGGTTCTATAGACACTGTTGATAGATCTACTATATATCAAGTACGTTTTTACTTTATCGAAAAAGAAGGAACTGCAGCAAATAACTATGTGCCTACAAACTTCAAAGGCACTATAGAATTTGATTATATTTCGATAGGTTCATTCGTCCCTGTCCCTGTTACAAGCATTTCACTTCTTCCTCCATCACTTGCTTTAAACATAGGGTCTACACTTACACTTACCCCAATTTTCATCCCTACTAATGCAACAAACAGAGCAGTAACATGGTCATCAACAAGTCCAGCTATTGCCACCATAGATGGGAATGGAGAGATAACGGCATTATCTGTCGGCACAACGGTAATTACTGTAACTACAAGTGATGGTGGATATACTGCTTCATCAGTTCTTACAGTCACAAGTCCTTTTATTCAACCGGAAGTGAGTATTGCCCCATCTACACTCGCATTATCATTGGCAAGCTCACCTACACAATTGCAATATACAGTTAGTCCAAGTCCTCAAAATATTGACAATGTAATGTGGGGTAGTTCCAATTACAATATTGTTTCGGTAAATTCCAATGGTATTGTAACTCCTGTTGGGCAGGGAGAAGCTACTATTACAGTAGTTGTATCAGTAGGAGGACAATTGATTTCTGCAACCTGCCAAGTTACGGTATCTTCTATTCCTGTTTCAAGCATTTCGATAACACCTGCAACTATAAGTTTAAACCCACAAGAAGTAATTCAACTTCAAGCTGCAATATTGCCTATACATGCTACAAACAAAGCTATTGTGTGGACATCGTCTGATCCGTTGGTTGCTGCCGTTTCTTCAAATGGTTTGGTTACAGCTTTAAAAGAGGGAACATCTACTATTTCTGCTATCAGTCTCGACGGCTCATCTATTACTGCAAATGCTACTATTACAGTAAATGCAGTTTCTACAAATCCATGTGATCATATTCAAGTATTTGCAGCTATTGCAAATGTAAAATGTTATGGAGACCAAACAGGAATTATTAGTTTAATTTCAAACGGAGGTGTTGCTCCTTATTCATACAAATGGTCAAACACAAGTACCGATGCTGCATTGCAAAATGTTGCGGCAAATACATATTCGGTAACGGTAACCGACAGCGAGGGGTGTTCGGTAGTAAAAACCTATACGATTACCGAACCTGCACCTTTGGAATTAACACCAACCATAGTAGAACCTGCATGTGGGCTTTCGAACGGTAGTGTGACGTTGCAAATGAGCGGAGGAACAAGTCCGTATACCTATACGTGGAATTCACAAACATCGGTAAGTGTAATATCAAATATTGGTGCAGGAAACTATTCAGTAGCAGTAACCGATGCCAAAGGGTGTACATTACAAAAAACTGTTCAAGTAAAAAATAATGGCGCGCCTACTCTTGTGCTGGAATCGGTAACTTCTACCGCATGCAACCAAAACAAAGGAAGCATATCTATAGGAGTGAGCGGTGGCACATTACCGTATTCGTATAAGTGGAACGACGATGCAACTACCGAAGACCGCGAAAATATTGCAGCGGGCACATATACAGTAAGCGTAACCGACAACAATGGCTGTATTGCTGTATTAGATGCCGAAGTACCAACGCAAAGTTTATTGCAGCCTACTATAGCATTGGTTACCGTAGATACACTTACCGGCAACAATCGTATTGTGTGGCAAAAAGAAGAGACAGATATGATTGATTTCTATACAGTGTATAGAGAAAATTCAGTAGCAGGTGAATATACCGAAATAGGAACGCAAGAATATACATTGCAAAGCATATTCGACGATGCTACAGCAAATTCGAACGAACGTTCGTGGCGTTACAAAATCTCGGCTACCGATGTGTGTGGCAACGAAACCCCACTCAGCCCGGAGCATAAAACAATTCATTTACAGAAAAACATTAGTACCGACAAAACTGTAAATCTGGATTGGGACGGGTACGAAGGAATTCATTTTCTTACCTATAATATTTATAGAATATATACAAATAATACGAAAGAACTTATTACAAAACTTCCATCTACAATTACTCGCTATAGCGATAATGCGAAATTAGAAAACGTGAAATCGTATATTGTAGAAATTGATTTACCGGAGGCGATTGATGTAAACGAATATGTATTGAAAAGTGAATCAGAGATGTTTGCTTCGGCGTATAGTAATACAACCGATATTATAAGCCAATTTGTACCGGTACTATATCCTTCGGTTGCAGTATATCCTACTGTTGCAAGTGACTATGTATATGTGCACGTTAGTAATATATCGGAGTATACAATTACGCTATTTGATCAAACGGGAAAAATGGTATATACTGCAGTGTGTTCAGACGTTACAATACAAGCAATAGATATATCAAAACTACCAAAAGCTGCCTATAATATCCGTATTGAATCATCGAATTTGGAACTGTTTAAAAGCCAGATAGTAGTTAAATAGTGATAAAAAACAATAGGCTGTCTAAAAGTTAGACAGCCTATTGTTTTATTATTTTAAAGCACAAATGTGCCAACGTATTTGAAGCAAGTTATATTTGAGCTAAAGCTTGTTCAAAATCCCAACGGATATCATCTATATGTTCTATACCTACCGAAATTCGAATTAAATTTGGAAATACACCGGCTTCTATTTGTTCTTGTTCGCTCAATTGCTGATGTGTGGTTACTGCGGGTTGTATAACTAATGTTTTTGCATCGCCTACATTAGCTAAATGACTCGCAAGTTGTAAATTATTTATAAGTTTTTCGGCAGCTTCTTTTCCTCCTTTTACTCGTATGCTCAATACTCCTCCGTATCCGTGTTGTAAATATTTCTGGGCTTGAGTGTAGTATTTCGACGAGGGTAATCCAGGGTAATTAACACTTTCAATTTTTGGATGCGATTCGAGCCATTGAGCAAGAGCAAGAGTATTTTCTACAGTACGTTGCATACGAAGCGATAGAGTTTCTACGCCTTGTAATAATTGAAACGAGTTAAATGGGCTAATCGCCGGTCCTAAATCGCGGAGCCCTTCTACTCTGGCACGTATTATAAATGCTATGTTACCAAATGGACTGTGTGAACCAAATACATCCCAAAATTTTAAACCATGATAGCCTTCAGAGGGTTCAGTGAAAAATGGAAATTTACCATTTCCCCAATTAAATGTGCCTCCGTCAACAATTACTCCTCCCATGCTTGTACCATGTCCGCCTATCCATTTGGTAGCACTGGTGGTAACTATGTGAGCACCCCATTGCAAAGGTTTACACAAATAACCGCCTGCACCAAATGTATTGTCAATAATTAATGGAATTCCATATTTATTAGCAAGTTTCGCTAATTCTTCAATATCGGGAATGCTAAATTCTGGATTTCCTATTGTTTCAGCATAAATTGCTCTAGTATTTTCGTCAATTAAAGTTTCGTATTCTGCTACATCTTGAGTTTTGGCAAATTTGGTGGTAATGCCAAACCGTGGAAATGTAACTTTAAATTGATTATATGTGCCACCATATAAGTGTGAACTGCTAACAATGTTTGATCCTTGTCCCATAATATTAGTTATGGCAATAAGCTGTGCCGAATGTCCAGATGCCACAGCTAATGCTGCTACGCCACCTTCCAATGCTGCTATACGTTTTTCCAATACATCGGTTGTGGGGTTCATCAATCGTGTATAAATGTTCCCAAATTCTTTGAGAGCAAACAAATTTGCCCCATGTTCTGCCGAGTTAAAGGTATAGGCTGTTGTTTGATAAATAGGTACTGCTCTCGAATTTGTGTCGCTATCGGGAGTTTGTCCTGCATGAACTTGCAAGGTGTCGAAATGTAATGTTCTTTCTGCCATAATTGTTTTCGCGTTATATTTATACTATTAATCCTATCGCTTTAGTAGGATAAGCAAATATACTATAAAATAATTTTCAAAGTCAAGTTTTTTTTATCAAATGTAAAAAAAAATTGAGCTGTTTGTAAAAATAATATTTATTAGCCTTAAATATTTTAAGTTGATTGGTAGCTTAGCCACCTTAATATCCCCTTTATCCTAAACTGTAAGCCTGTCTTTTCGAACGTAATAAAGTGGAGTGTGCTATCTCTGAAGTGTATTATTATAAAAAAGTAGATGCATTTGCCTTGATTTACATAACTACATATACCAAATCATACTCTATTTTTTATATATTTGCAATAAAGTAAACAGTATGAGATTTATTTCTAAAAGCATAATAGTACTTTGTATTAGTATTTTTTTGCATGCTTCACTTGGAGCTCAAGAATATATTAATGTTCCCCGTGTTGCACCTCTTACGCGCATATTGTTTATTTTTGATGGGAGCATGAGTATGATTGGAATGTGGGAAAATCGCTCGAAAATCGAAGTAGCTCGTAGTGTTTTAGTACCTTTTTTAGATAGTATTTCAAAAATTCCGAATATTGAAATGGCATTACGGGTATACGGAAATAGAAGTCCTGTTCCTCCTCAAGATTGTGGTGATACTTACTTAGAAGTTCCATTTGGGAAAAATAATGTTACGGAAATTCTGAAAATTATTTTGGAAATGAAACCAAAAGGTACAACACCTATAGCACGGTCTCTTGAACTTGGTGCCAAAGATTTCCCTAAAGATTCTGCAGCACGTAATATAGTTTTTTTAATTACCGATGGAATAGAAGCTTGTGATGGTGATCCTTGTGCTATATCGCGTGAATTACAAAAAAAAGGTGCTATTCTTAAACCTTTTATTATAGGTGTGGGTACTGATATCAATTTTGAAGAAGTTTTTAAATGTGCCGGTAACGTGTTCAGTGCTAAAACGGAACTAGAGTTCTTGCCTATTTTGCATACTGCTATGGAGAAGGCTTTGGTTACTACTCCTTTGCAAGTATATTTATTAGATGCATACAAAAAACCTCGCGAAACCGATGTACCAATGACTTTTTACGATAATTCAAATGGATTTATTCGTTATAATTTTGTGCATTCTGTTATAAAACCTGCCGAACCCGATATTTTATTTATTGACCCCTTGGTTACCTATAAAATAAAAGTTCATACTATGCCTCCGGTGTTTTCCGATACTGTAGTGTTAGAGCCTGGAAAACACACAATAGTTCGCATTCCTGTTCCTCAAGGATATCTCATGGTAGAACGACCATTTGGTATGTCTACATTTTCTAGTTTGCAAACTATTGTGCGAAGAGCCGACGATATGAATACACTTAACACACAATTGGTAAACGACAAGTTTAAATACATTTGTGGTAGATATGATTTAGAAATTTTTACTCTGCCTCGGACATATTATTATGGTGTAGAAATTAAACCCGATGAAACTACAACTATAAAATTACCTGCTCCCGGACGAGTTACTTTTAATCGTTCGCAACAAGGCTACGGAGCTATTTATATCGACCGTAATACCGATTTGGAATTTGTAACTAATTTGGATATTGTACCCAAAGGAAATGATTCATTTCTGCTTCAACCGGGCAAATATGTGGTGGTTTGGCGCGAAAAAAAAGAAACCGATACCGAAAAATCTATCTACGTAAATTTTGATATTTCATCAGGAAGTTCGAAATTTATCCCGTTAAAATAAACAATGAATGTTAAATTAAATATAAAGTGTTATGAAAAAAGTAGTAGTGTTAGTTGTAAGTATATGTTTAGCGTTTGTAACTTTTGCTCAAAGACCAACAGCAAAAAAAGCACAGGTTGCAAATTTTGAAAATTTTACTTTATATGTAGTTTTAAATCAAAATCCTACAAGTGAATATAATGATATGATTCGCGAAGCTGTTCGTAAAAGTTGGCGTGTATCTAAATATGATTTTATTACACAATCGGAATTTGAAACGAAACGTACCGAAGAAAATTCTGCTTTTTTAGTTACAAATGAGATTAGTTTTCCGAAAGATAAAAATGTAATTCAGTATGATTTTATAAGTATAATTTTGGGTGGCAATTTTGCTTCATATCAGGTAATGCCTGAGGTGTGCACGTTCCCTCTTATGTATACCGATACCGACGAAGGTGATATGCTGTATAAATTGCCGGTTGTTATAGGTTTTTTCAATCAACATGTTAAAAATATCCTAGTTAATCCTAAATTGTTAAAAGACAAAAAGTATAAATATTATACGAAACAAAAATTAAGTATTGCTAAAAAAACGCTCTATTTAATTGCCGAAGAACAATTGCCGGAATTTGATAATGCTCAAAAAATTCGTCCGGTGTTTAAAGGTAAAGTTGTAATGATTGGACAAGAAGAAATGGCAAACTTAATTAAAAAACGTGCTACAAATGTTGTGTTTTTACATAAAGTTGGTCCTGCCGATGCAAGTGCTCAAGGCTCTCGTTGTTATATTATTATGATGGGAACCGATAATACATTGTATTATTTTAATTATCATATTCTTTCGGCAAAAGCACCAAATGGTATTTCTCCTAAATATTGGAAAATATTTGCTTCACATACAAAATAAAGTAAGCTCAAAAATATGGATTCATTGTATCATAGAAAAAGTATACGAAAATATAAAGATACTCCCATTTCCAACAAGGATTTAGAGTCTATTTTGGAGGCTGCAGTACGTGCATCGAATACAGGTAATATGCAATTGTATTCAATAGTGGTTACTACTGATGCTGGTATTAAACAACAATTGTGCGAACAGGCTCATTTTAACCAGTCTATGGTTGCTAAAGCTCCTGTTGTTCTTACGTTTTGTGCCGATTTGCACCGGTTTACTCAGTGGTGTTCTATGCGTAATGCAGAGCCCGGGTTCGATAATTTTTTAAGTTTTTTTACAGCAACTATCGATGCGGTAATTGCTGCACAAACAGCTTGTGTTGCTGCCGAATCATTGGGCTTAGGTATTTGTTATTTGGGTACTACAAACTATAATGCTCAAAATATAATTGATATTTTACAATTACCACCCCTAGTTATTCCCGTAACTACTGTTGTAGTGGGGTATCCCGACGAATCTCCTGATGTTACTCACAGATTGCCAATGGAAGCTGTAGTGCATTATCAAACCTATACTATGCCCAATAATCAAACTATTGAGCAATGGTATACTCCAAAAGAACAACTTGAAGAATCGGTGCGATTTGTAGCCGAGAATAACGTGCAAAATCTCGCACAGGTTTTTACCCAAAAACGATATACGACTCAAAATAATAAAGTATTTTCGCAAAAACTTTTAGAAGTTTTATACAAACAATTATGTATGAATAACCAATAATTTTTTACTATGATTCAACGTGTTCAATCATTATATTTGCTTATATCTGCTATTGCTATGGTGGGTTCGTTAGCTATGCCTTTTTTATTGTTTTCGTTGCCTGGAACCGATATTACTTTATATGCCTTTTCTATTGTAGATTCTTCGGCATTGTTATTTTCTGAAAAAGCCCCCTTTTATACACTGGGAGTTTCTATTGTTTTAACGGCAATTCTATCGCTTATTACAATTTTTTTATACTCAAAACGTTCGTTGCAAATGCGTATAACTATATATGGTATTATATTAAAATTGGCGATAGTTGCTGTTGTAGGGTATGTGTGGTATATGCTTACCGATGTAGAACCACAGTTTAAAACAATGCCTCAAATAGGAGTTTTATGTATTGCTATTGCAATTGTTTTAGATTGGTTGGCATTTACGGGAATTAAAAAAGACGATGTTTTGGTTAAGTCTGTTGATAGAATTCGATAAGAGTTTTGTTAATTTTATTACAAATAATTATAAAATATTAAATATATGAAACGAATATTAGTTTTTTTGGCGGTTGTTGTATTTAGCATTTCTGCTATTGCCCAAAACAAAATGCATGTTGAGGTGCAAGTAAAAGGACTTCACGATACTACTTTAATTTTGGGGTATCATTATGGTTCTAAAAAATTGGTGTCAGATACTATTCGTCTCGATAGTAAAGGTAAAGGTGTGTTTAAACGCGACACCTTGCTCGATGGGGGATTATATTTGGTGCTTACTCCAAATATGCGATATTTCGAAATAATTTTGGATAAAGATCAAGAGTTTAAAGTTGTTACCGATACTGCAGATTTATTTACAAATTTAAAAATAGAAGGAAGTGTAGATAATCAAGTGTTTTTAGACTATCAAAACAAAAGCTCGGAATTGTACAAATTACGTAAACCTATATACGATAAATTAAAATACTATTACGAAATTAAAGATACTACTTCGCTTAGTCAAAAACAACGTGATGTGAACAGAGATTCAATTAAAATTTTGCAAAAAGACTTAGAAGCTGTTCGTAAACAAATGGTTGCTTACGAAGATCAAATTATACAAGCTCATCCCGCATCATTATTAACGTCTATTCTGCTTTGCACTCGCGAATTAGATATTCCCGATTATCCGCGAAACGAAAAAGGTGAAATTACCGATTCATTATTTAAATATACCTATCTTAAAAATCACTATTTCGATAAAGTTCAACTTGGCGATAGCCGTTTATTGCGTACTCCTGTGTACGAAATGAAAGTTGAACAATATTTTGACCGCGAATTGATTCAAATTCCCGATTCTATTATTCCTGAAGTTGATAAACTTATGGGTAAAGTATTGGAACAAGAGAAACAAGGGTACGAAGGCAAGATGTATTATTATACCTTGCACCATATGTTTATGAAGTATCAGAATCCTAAATACATGGGGCTCGACAATATTTTTGTATACATCATGGAGCAATATTATTTAAAGAAAAAATTACCTGCTCGTGTATTGGCAGATACTGCTTATATGGCTAAAATAGAAAAACGTTACAATGAAATGTCGCGGAATAGAATTGGTATAAAAGCACCAAATTTATTGCTTTACAGTAATAAAGATGAATGGGTTCAGTTGAATTCAATTCAAGCAGACTATATAGTTCTCTATTTCTTCGATACCGACTGCGGACATTGTAAAAAAACAATTCCCGAATGGCATGATGCGTATGTAGCAAACAATTATGCTCAAAAAGGTGTTAAAACAGTTCTGGTGTTAACACAAACAAATATGGAAGAGTGGAAAGAGTTTATCGCCGAGAAAAAACTCGATGATTGTATTAATTTGTTCGACCCGTATCAAAACACAAATTTCCGTCAACTCTACGATATTTACAGTACGCCTGTATCGTATGTGTTAGACAAAAACAAAAAAATAATTGCAAAACGAATTCCACCGGAAACTATTGTGGATTTGTTGAATCATGAATTGTCACGAAAAAAATAAAAGTAAAATGACCACAATACCATGTGGTCATTTTTTTTAACACTATACATATGCTCCAAGAAATCAAGAAAAATCCCATGTATACCTACCTAATGGTATTGGTGATATGTGCCACAGCAGGTTTGCAAGGTTGGATGGCTTTGTTTACAAATTTTGCCAAAGAAGTTGTAGGCGTAAATGGATTAGAAATAGGTATTTCGCAATCGGTTCGCGAAATTCCCGGTTTTCTTACATTTTTGGCTATTTATCTGTTGTTGTGGTTCAAAGAACATAAGCTCTCGGCGTGGTCTGTTGTGCTTATGGGAGTTGGTATTGCAATGACGGGATTTCTTACCTCGTTCGATGGACTATTATTATCTACCTTGATTATGTCTATTGGATTTCATTATTTTGAAACTACCAACAAATCACTTACTATTCAGTATTTCACCAAGCAACAATCGGCTATAGTGTTTGCTCGTCTTCGTGGTTTGGGTGCTGCAGCAAATGTTATTATTGGAATATATGTGTTTTTGGTGTCGCAGTATGTGTCGTATCAAACCAATTTTTTGTGTCTGGGTATTCTTGTGGTATGTGTGGGTGTGTATAGTTTGATGCAAAATCCTATACAAAAAGAAATGCCCATTCAAAAAACCAAATTGGTACTCAAAAAAAAGTATTGGTTGTATTATGTCATTAATTTTTTGAGTGGTGCACGACGACAAATTTTTACCGTTTTTGCTATATTTTTATTGGTTGAAAAATACGAATTGCATGTGTCGCATGTGGCTTTGTTATTTATCGTAAACAATATTACTACGTATTTTGCTAACCCTCTTATTTCTAAAGCTATAAACAAGTATGGTGAACGAGTAGTGCTTTCACTCGAAAGTGCAAGTTTGTTTATACTGTTTCTTGGATATGCATTTATCGACAATGTGTGGATAGTTGCCGGTTTATATGTGCTCGATAGTTTATTTTTTAATTTTTCTATTGGCATCAATACCTATTTGCAAAAAATTGCTTCGCCACGCGATATCGCACCTTCTACTGCAGTTGGTTTTACCATTAATCATATATCGGCAGTGGTAATTCCACTTATAGGTGGAACTTTGTGGATGATAAACCCCATACTTCCTTTTATAATAGGAGCTTTTTTAACAGTTGTAAATTTGGGATTTATTCAGAAAATAAAGTAATGTAACTATATGCCAATTTCACACAAAATTCTCAATAATTCTATTTCAGCCATTTTTACTGCATACCGCTGATTGGCAAGCATGTAGCCCGATTGTTCAAAGCTAAGTTGTGCAGCTTTTACTTCGAGCATCGTTGCCATATTTGATTCGAATCGTTTCATTATTACGTGCAGTAATTGTTTCGAATACTCATAGGTATCTATTTGTTTTTGAAGTTGTAGCATGTTTTGTTCATATGCTGTATATGTTTGATGCATATGAGTAGTGAGTTCATGACGTATGCGTTCTTGTTCAATAAGTGAAATATTGAGTTTGCTTTGAGCTACTGCTTGTTGTGTTTTATATGTGCCTCTTGAATATATAGGAATAACATACGAAATTCCTGCCATAGTTTGATTTGCATATGAATCTGATGCCGAAAAAATGCTTGTATATGAACCAAATAGTTGTACACTTGGATATCGTTTGGCTTGAATTTGTTGTATAGCTGTTTGTGCTATTGTATTTGCCAATTGTGCAGAGAGTAATTGTGGATTTTGTTCTAATTTCCCGATAAGTGTTTCGTAGGGAGGTAGTATTCCAAATGTAATACTATCAGTAACTTGTATATCAATGTGCTCTTTTATTCCCATCTGTAACAATAATTCCGATTTAGATTGTGCAATTATTGTTTTTTGTTGCGATATATTTTGTTCTATTGATCTTAGGTCTATAGACGCTTGCAATACATCGGCATCGTTTGCTAATCCTACACTTTGTCTAGTTGTAACTATGTGCAACCGTTCTTGAGCAACATCAAGCGATGTTTCCAAAATCGATGTGTAGTATTGTTGTCGTACCAAATCGTAATAGTGTTGGAGAACTAGTGCTATAGCATTTTGTATAGTTATAGTTAAGGCTATTTCGCCTTGTTGCTGCAGTGCTTCTAATTGTTGCTTACTCGAAATTACGTGTAATCCGTTGAATAATGGTATACTCACTTGAACCATATGTTGCGATTCGGACGAAAATGCCGTAGAATTTGAAAAATCTACCGGGAGTAAATTTCCCGAAATTTGAACGTTTGGTAACGCGCCTGTCATAGTATATGAATTGGCAATGCTTGCTTGCTGTGCCGATTCTTTAGCTATACGAATACTATAGTTGTTTGCAAGAGTGTTATCTATAGCTTGCTGTACCGATACACTTTGTTGTGCATATATTCCTTGCACAGAGCAAGCTATAAGTATTACAGTATAATAGAGTGCTTTCATACTATTGATTCTTTTTTCGATACATGTCCCGAAATATATGTGTAAATAGCCGGAATAACAAATAGAGTTAGTATAAGTGAAAATAATAATCCTCCTACAATTACAATTCCTAACGACATGCGGCTGGTACCTGCTGAGCCTAAACTTAAAGCAATAGGCAAGGCACCTAAAATGGTAGCAAAACTAGTCATTAATATTGGACGAAGTCGAAGTGTAGAAGCTTCAATAACTGCTTCAAATTTTGCAAGTCCTTGTTCTCGTTTTTGGTTTGCAAACTCTACTATTAAAATACCATTTTTAGTAACTAAACCTATTAGGGTAATCATACCAATTTGAGAAAATATGTTTAATGTTTGTCCGAATAGCCACAACGAGAGTAGTCCGCCTGCCATAGCAAGAGGAACCGAAATCATTATTATAAGTGGATCTTTAAAACTTTCGAACTGTGCTGCTAATATTAAATACACTAACAATAATGCTAATAAAAATGCAAACAGTGTATTCGAAGAACTTTCGGCATAGTCGCGCGATGGCCCGCTGAGAGATGTCTGAAAACTTTCGTCTAATACATTGTTGGCAATTGTTTGCATTGCTGTTACACCATCTCCTATTGTTTTACCTTCGGCAAGCGAAGCCGATATTGTTGCCGATTTCATTCTATTGTGATGATAGAGAGTAGGAGGGTTTGCTGTAGTTATTACTTGTAAAACAGATGAAAGCGAAATGTATTCACCTTGATTATTACGTACTTGTAATGCAAGAATATCTGAAGGGTCTTGCCTGTTTGCCAATTCTACTTGACTCAATACTTGATATTGTTTACCTTCCATTGTAAAATATGCAATTCGTCTTCCGCTAAACGCACTTTGTAGCACTTCAGCTATATCGCTTATAGTAAGTCCCAATTCACGAGCTTTGAGCCTATCTATTGTTATAGCAACTTCTGGTTTATTAAATTTTAGGTTTACATCTACATTTTGAAATATTTGATTTGCTTTTGCTTGCTCCATTACCTCGGTTACACCTTCTTTAAGTTTTTCAAAATCAAAATTTTGAATAACAAATTGAACCGGCATAGACCCTTTGGAGCCTAAGCCTACAGCAATAGTTTGTTCTTCTACTGGAATAACTCTTATAGTATTAAATTGAGCAAATTTTCTTTGTAATTCTTTTGCTATTTGGGTTTGTGTTTTGTCGCGTAAGTCTGCCGAAACTAACCCTATACGTCCCATGCCACTATTTACTCCTGTAGAGCTGAATCCCGGTATGGCCAAAAATGAAAATTCACGTTCGGGAATAGAATCTATTAAAAAATTCGTGAGTTTTTCGCCTTCGGTTATCATATAATTGTAACTAACTCCCTCGGGGGCAGATATTTGCATGCGTATTTGACTTTTGTCTTCTAATGGAGCTAATTCGCTCTGTATAAAAATTCCTAATAGTACTATCAAAACAGCACAAGCTGCAACTATTCCCCAAGCATATATTCTATTATGTATAAATTTCGTAATGAGTGTTTTATACCCTTGTTCTAGTCCTTCATAAAACGGTTCGGTTTTTTTATAAAAAGTACTATGACCTCGTTTTTTCGCATTGAGTACAACATTCAAAACAGGGGTAATTGTGAGCGAAACAAATGATGATATTAAAACAGCAACAGCTACCACTATTCCAAATTCACGAAACAAACTGCCCACAAATCCTTGCATAAAAAAGATGGGCAAAAACACAATAGCTAATGTTAACGATGTAGAAATTACGGCAAAAAATATCTCCTTACTTCCTTCTAATGCTGCTCGTTTTATAGGTAGTCCTTTTTCGAATTTTCTAAAAATATTTTCGGTTACCACAATTCCGTCATCAACAACTAAACCCGTGGCTAATACAATTCCCAATAATGAAAGTATATTTATAGAATACCCCATAAGGTATAATACAAAAAAGGTTGCAATGAGTGATACCGGAATATCAATGAGAGGACGTAATGCTATGAGCCAATCGCGAAAAAACAAGAATATAATAAGTATTACCAACAAAATTGCAATGAGAAGAGTTTCTTTAACTTCGGTAAGTGAACGGCGAACATTTTTAGTAGAGTCAATTAATGTAGTAAATTGAATATCACCTTTTTCAGAAGCTTTTATTTCTTCAAGTCGTTTGTAAAATTCATCTGCTATTTCAATATAATTTGCTCCTGGTTGTGGCACTACCGACAAGCCTACTCCAAATAATCCGTTCAACTTCCAGCTTTGTTCGTATCGTTCAGGACCAATTTCAACTTTAGCTACATCTCCTAAAGTTACTAAGCCTTCCGGAGAATTTTTTAATATCATATTGCGAAAATCATCTTCTGTTGTAAATCTTCCTGATGTTTTAATTGTTAACTCTGTGGTTGTTCCGTCTATTTTTCCGGTAGGTGATTCTACATTTTCTTTTTGCATTATTGCCGTAATATCGTTGTATGCCACATTAAATGCTTTCATTTTGTCGGGTTGCAACCATATACGCATAGCAGGTCGTTTTTGTCCGTGTATATTTACACTGCTTACTTGCGGTATTGTTTGAAATTTGTCTTGCAATACATTTTCCGCATAATCGCTTAATTCCAATAAGCTTTTAGTATTACTTTGAATAGCAACTAAAATTATAAATTCACTATTAGCATCGGCTTTAGATACTACTGGAGCGGCGTCAATATCGGCCGGTAAACTACGTACAGCTTGACTAACTTTATCGCGAACATCATTTGCAGCAGTTTCTAAGTCTACATCTAAATTAAATTCAACCGAAATCCGACTTCGTCCGGTCGAACTTGTTGATGAAATAGTTCGCACACCGGGAATTCCGTTTACTGCTTTTTCCAGAGGTTCGGTAATTTGCGATTCTATAACTTCTGCATTGGCTCCGGTATAACTTGTTTGAACAGAAATTACAGGAGGGTCTATAGCCGGGTATTCGCGAACGCCTAATTCTATAAACCCTACAATACCAAACATAAGTAACATAAGGTTCATTACTGTAGCTAGTACCGGTCGTTTGAGCGAAAGTTCCGAAATATTCATTATAACACAGTATTAGATTTTACTTGTTTAATTGTAACAGCTTGATTTGGTCTCACAAACAACATTCCCGATACAATTATAGTATCGCCTTGCGAAATACCTTTGGTAATTTCAATGTATGTTGAAGTTCGCATGCCTGTTTCTACTTCAACAAATACAGCTTTATTGTTGCGAACTACTACTAATTGGTTTTTATTGGCGTCGGGAATTATAGCATGAGTTGGTACCGTTATTCCCTGTGATTTTTCCGAAAGAGTTATTGTAACATATGTCCCCGGTGACAATTGTATATTGTTGGCAACAGCTCGTACTTTAATATTACGAGTAGATGTTTGTATAAATGGTTCTATTGCAATTATTTTTGCACGAAACGATATGGTGTCTTGTGTTTTGCATAATACTTCCGACCCCACACTTACCGATGAAGCATAAACTTCGGGAACTTGAAAGTCAATTTTTATAGGGCTAGTTTGTATTACTGTCGAGATTTTTGTTTGTGGACTTACATATGCACCCGGACTGATTAATCGTAAGCCTAATGTTCCCGAAAAAGGAGCACGTATAATCGTTTTTTCTATTTGAGCCTCAAGCACTTGTTTTTGTGCTTGAACACGTAATGCCTCATTAGCAGCAGCATCATATTCGGCCTGATTTACGCCTCGTACTTTTATGAGTTCACGTAATCGTTCCTCTTGTGCTTTAACTAAATTAAGTTGAGCTTTTATTTGTGCCAATTGTGCTTGCAAATCGGCATCGTTTATACGAGCAAGCACAGTACCTTCGGTTACAAATGCACCATCGGGAATGTTTAAATATGTTATTCTACCGCTTACTTCAGGGTGCAATTCTACCATCTCGTTAGCAAGTACACTACCGCTTACCTGTGTAGTATTTGAAATTTTTTGAATTTGTGCAATTACTACATCAACAGAGGTTTTTGGCTTGTTTTGTTGCGATTTTTTTTCGGTTTTGCTTGAGCAGGCGGTAAAGCTACATACTATTATAAAAGCATAAAGTATATTCCTAATATATGTATACATTGTCATATCAGTAAAAATTGAGATGTAAAAATATACTATATAGACAAACTTTATATTAAAAATATACAAAAACCTTTAAAATATAGATGAAAATTGAATGTTTCAGTGTTTGATTATGGTCATGTTTCACTGTCTCAAAGTCCGATTGGGTATCAATTTTTTATTTTCATCAGCAATCTTTGGTCTCTAAATGGTTCGTTATTAACAAATTGTTAAAAAAGATAAAAAAAAGTAAAAAAAATTAGATAAAAGATTTGGAAATTAAAATGAATTGGGCATATCTTTGCAGCCCCAAAAAACAGGTAGGAGTACTTGATAGATAAAATGGGGGAAGTTCATTGAAACATATATACAAACCAAAATAAGGTTCATAAGAATAAAAGATAAGCGAGCGGAATTATTCGTGTAAAGAAAATTTTTAAAAATAATAATTACAACGAAGAGTTTGATCCTGGCTCAGGATGAACGCTAGCGGCAGGCTTAACA
>MWCJ01000005.1 GCA_002069975.1 Bacteroidetes bacterium ADurb.Bin217
TGAGTTCTTATTATTTTTATCAAAAACTAAGATACAAAAAATTAGCGGGCTTATACTTTTACAAACATACAGCCTACGGGATTTAAAAACATTCAAATTTCAAATTAGCCACGTTTTATCTACAGACCTGTTCTGCTTTTTAGCAAACTTTATAAACTTTCAACTTAATGTCACTTTAACTAAAAACTAAGAACTAATAACTCAAAACTCCTATGCACATCCCGTAGCCGTACCTTTGCACGAATCACCACATTTAAATGAATCCGCCTTTTTCACCGTGCGTATTTCTTTGTTTAAGTATACTGCTTCTAGACCTTCGTCTATCAAACCGGTCATTTGAATTACACGCAAGCCCGACACTTCTAATAAATGCAAAGGGTTTGGCCCAACTCCCGATACAAGCAATGCTCTACAATCCTTCAACAATTTTGCAACTTCCAACCATCGCACATCACCACAGCCCGGAGGAGGTGTTTTGCGTTCACCTAAAAATTTGAATCCGTTTGGTGTTTGTTTATATATATACAATTGTGTAGCTTCGCCCAAATGTTGGTTTACCAACAAGCCTTCGTGCGTTGCAACTGCAACATAAGGACGGTCTTCGGCGGGTTTCATTGGCATACGCGAATATTCTTGTATCATACCAAAAGCCTCGTCCATATCTTGCCCAAGCAATCCTGCAGCATCGGCACGACAGCGAGAACAGTGAGTCATCATATCCATGTGTTCTCCTGCCAAAGTACGTACTTTAAATATCATACCTTTATCGGGTTCGGGCAATTCGTTAAATGCTATGTCTTTGCTTGGAGCCATAGGGATACAGTTCATAATGTCGGCACCCAATTCTTTTACCTTTTTGGCAACTTCGTGAATATGGTTATCGTTGATTCCCGGTACTATTACCGAGTTAATTTTTACAGTGATTCCATGTTTTTTCAAGAGTGGAATACATGCCAACTGACGGTTGAGCAAAAATTCTGCTCCTTGACGATTGCGGTATATCGTAACCCCATCGCGTACCCACGCATATATTTTTGCGGTAATATCGGGGTCTACCGCATTTATAGTTATGGTAACATGGCTCACACCCAACTCTGCCAATTCGGGAATATATGGTTCCAAATTCAATCCATTGGTTGACACACAAAAGAGTTTTTCGGGAAATTCTGCTTTAAGCAATCGCATAGTTTCCATAGTTTCGGTAGCATTGGCAAACGGATCGCCCGGACCTGCAATACCTATTACCGATAAATTTTCTAATTTAGTATTAAGCTCTTTTACATACTCCAATGCTTGGTATGGGCTCAATACGGCAGACGAAACACCCGGACGGCTTTCGTTTACACAGTCGAATTTACGATTGCAATAGTTGCATTGTATATTACATTTGGGAGCTACCGGTAAATGAACTCGTGCGTGCGTCTGTTTTGCCTCTTTATCGAAACACGGATGTTTTGCAATTGTTTCCATAGTTGTATTTTTTTAATTTCTTATCACTCTATTTCTCATTACCAATTAATCATTACCAATTAACCATTATATATATTTATAGCCTACTGGCGAATGTTCTTGTTTATATTCAATGAGGGCATTTACTATTCTATCGAATAATTCTTGGGTTCCTCGGTATCCAATATGGTGGAGGCGTTGTGCTCCAAATCGGTCGTGTATAGGAAATCCAATACGCACGATTGGTTTTTTGAGCCTGCGTGCTATGTAATAGCCTTTGCTGTTGCCTATAAAAATATCGGGCTTCAGTTCGTCTACCATTTCGTTTATTGTTTCAAAGTCGAGGTTGTTCATCACTATCATGTTGGGATAGAGCCCACTGGTGAGTGCATCAATTTCTTTTTTGAGCGAATTGCTTTCGCCACCCGACCCTGCCAAAACAGTTTCTATACCTATTTCGTGAAGAAATGCAACCATACTCAGCACCATATCTTCCTCACCAAATACAATGGCACGTTTGCCAAATACATATTTATGCCCGTCAACATACGCGTCAACCAATCGTCCGCGTTCGCGAGCATGATGGCGTGGGGTAGGAATACCACTGATAGTTTCCAATGTTTTGAAGAACACATCGCTTGCTTCAATACCTATAGGCAAAGGCATGCGTGTATTTGGTACCGAATGATGTTTTTCCAACCATTCGCCGGCAGTGTGTGCTACCGACGATTTGGAAGTACTCACTAGTTTGTTCATAATGGTGCCAAACTCTATACTTGCTATTGCATTGGCAGCATTTTGTATTTGAGCTACCGGTGTTCCCCCTTCGGGAATCAACTGATAGTCTTTCCAATGAGGATTGTCGAGCGTGTCGGAATAATCAGGAAATACCATATATTCAACACCAAAATCATCACAAATTTCTTTAATATATCGTATATCGGCGGGCGAAATAAATCCCGAAAATATATTGATTTGTTTACTTGTTGCACCTTCGTTAGCAAGGCTTGCAACGGCAGACAACACCGTTTCGTGAAATCCGTCCATGTGCGAGCCTTGATAACTTGGTGTAGATGCGTGAATAAATACCGGAATTTGCTCACCTTCATGCAATTGAGCGTATTCTCTGATAAGTCGCGGAATATCTTCGCCAATAGTTTCGCTCAAACAGGTTGATGCAATACCAATTACTGCAGGATTGTACATGTGACGAACATTGTCAATACCGGTACAAAAATTTTTGTTGCCGCCGTATATGGTAGTTTCTTCGCTAAAGTTAGACGATGCAATATCTACCGGTTCTTTGTAGTGACTAATCATATACCGGCGGATATACGTAGCACAACCTTGCGAACCATGTATCATGGGAATACAACCTTCGATTCCTTTAAACACCAAACTGGCTCCCAAAGGTGAACACAATTTACATGCATTGCGTGTAGATGTGAACGTTTCTGTTTTTTTTATTGCTAATTCCATATGTTTAATGTCTGAAGGGTCTAAAAGGTCTTAAAAGTCTTAAGGGTCATTGATTTATAATTTAAAATTCATAATTAAGAATTAAAAATTAATATGTATTATTTTGTAAATTTCCACACCGGGCTCATTGCCGTGGCGTATATTTCTTTTGCAAAATTGAGCATGCCTTCGTATCCTGCAAGTGCTTCTTTGCGTTCGTGATTGTGATCGCAGAATCCTAATCCGATTTTGTAAGCAATAGGTCGTTCTTTAACACCACCTATAAAAATATCGGCTTTGGTTTCTTTTACAAACGCCGAAAGTTCGGCAGGATTGGAGTCATCAACTATAATAGTACCCTCGTCGCACAATTGTTTTATAATTTCGTACTCGTCGGCAGTTCCTGTTTGCGAACCTACTACTACGGTTTGTACACCTATTAGTCGCAGAGCTTTGATAAGCGAAATGGCTTTGAACGAACCTCCCACATAAATAGCAGCTTTTTTGCCTTGCAATGCTTGTTTATACTTTACAAGTTCCGGCATAAGACGAGCAAATTCGAAGCGAACAATTTCTTTTGCTTTTGTAAGCATATCGTCGCTCTTAAAAAATGTTGCTACTTCATAGAGAGCATCGCTCATATCTTCTATACCGAAATACGAAACCTTCATAAAAGGAATTCCATACTTTTCTTTCATTTGCTTAGCCAAATACATCATAGAACCCGAACATTGCACCACATTCAGTTGTGCTTTGTGTGCATTGGCAACATCTTCTACCCGTCCGTCGCCGGTAATAGTAGCATTTATATGAATTCCCATACGTTTGTAGTAATCAATAAGAATCCACAATTCGCCGGCAAGATTAAAATCGCCCAAAATATTGATACTGAATTCTTGTGCCGGACGATTGCCTGTTCCAACTAACACCTCGAGTGCTTCGCAGGCAGCACGATATCCGTCTTTTTTGGTCCCTTGAAAACCGGGAGCATGCACCGGAATTACCGGTATTTGTTTGAGTGCTTGTACTTTTTTACAGATACTTTCGATATCATCGCCTATAACACCTACAATGCAGGTAGAATAAACAAACGCAGCTTTAGGTTGATACTTGTCAATAAGTTCAAGCAATGCTGCTTCCAATTTCTTTTCACCGCCAAACACCACATCTTTTTCGTGTAAATCAGTAGAGAAACTCATTCTGTGGATTTCGGGGCCCGATGACATAGCACCCCGAATATCCCATGTATATGCAGCACATCCTATTGGACCATGAATAAGATGTAAAGCATCTGCTATAGGATACAATACTACACGCGAGCCGCAAAATACGCATGCCCGTTGACTCACCGCACCTGCCAAACTAGGTTTGTTGCAAGCTATTGTTTTAGTGTCGGCACCGGCTCGTACTATTTGCGAATTTCGATCTTTGAGTATTGCATTCATTGTTGTACATGTTTTAGAATAAGTCCTCTTCTTTTCAACTTTATCTTGAGGGAAAGAAACTGAAGACAAAGAAGAGGACTAAGGAATAATTACTATGAAACTATGAGGAATAGAGTCCTATATGAATAGAATTACATTACTAATTCAACCTTTTCTTCGGGTACCTCGCGGTCAATTTTATCCATTATCACATCGAGTATTTTGGTCACCAAATTCATAGCTCCGGCATATCCCACCATTGGGAAATAGCTGTGTCCTACACGGTCAAGAATTGGGAATCCCAAACGTACAAATGGAATATTTTCGTCGCGGGCAACATATTTACCATAGGTGTTACCTATAAGTAAATCTACCCCTTGTTGTTTAATCCATTGGTGCAACAAGAATATATCGGCACGTTCACCGGCTTTGAATTTTGCTTCGGGCACTTTAGCCGACAAAATACTACTCATGCGAGCATCGAAGGTTTTGTCGGGCGTACCGGTTACAATATATACCGGTTTCATATCCAATGCTATAAGAAATTCGGTTAACGGAACCAATGTGTCGGGGTCGCCAAATAGAGCCACTCGTTTGCCATACAAATATTTTTGCATATCGGCAATTACATCTATTAAACGTCCACGATCTTCGGTTAACGAATCGGGTACTTGTACACCTGCGGCACGACTCAATGCAGTAATAAATGCATCGGTAGCTTGTATACCTATAGGTAACTCAAGAGATTCAAATTTAACTTTACATTGATTTTCGAGTTTAATACACGCATCGAGTGTACACAATGGACCAAGACCTATGGTAAATTTGCTGTCGCCGGTGCTAATCAATTCGGGTACGGTAACACCACCTTTAGGATAAAATTCGTGTTTTCCCGTCATAGGAGCATCAAGTACATCAGAAGTGTCGGGAAACAGAACTATTTTTGCCATCATTTCAGATGCTATGCGTTTGATTTCGCGCATATCAGATGGTTCAACCCATCCACTGATGATATTTACTTGATTCTTTTTGGTGGCAGATTTCATCGAAAAAGATTTAACCATAGCAGTTACCATATTGGCATATCCTGTAACATGCGAACCTACATAACTTGGTGTGTTGGCATGAAATACATATTTACCTGCAGGCACATGACCTTCTTCTTTTGCTTTTGCAATTATCTGAGTCAAGTCGTCGCCAATAGTTTCGGAAAGACAGGTACTGTGTACCGCAACCACATCCGGATTGTACACCGCAAACATGGTGTCGATAGCTTGTACTAAGTTAGCTTGTCCTCCAAACACCGACGAACCTTCGGTAAATGAACTGGTAGCCGCCATTACGGGCTCTTTGTAGTGACGCGTAAGAGCTGAACGATGGTATGAACAGCATCCTTGCGACCCGTGGCTATGCGGTAAGCAGCCATGAATACCCAATACTGCATACATTGCTCCTACGGGTTGGCAGGTCTTCGCCGGATTTACCGTCAAAGCCTCCCTATCTATTATTTTGTCTGTTGTATGTCGTAGTAACATGATTTCTAAAATTTAAAAAGTGTATACAATTGTTTGTTATAATGCGTATTCAGCTTCAATTACCGATTCTTTTTGCCACGGTGCTTTTACCATTTTCCAGATAGACGTGCTTACTATCATATCTATATCTTTGTAGAAATTTACTGCACCTTCAAATCCTGCATACGGGCCTCCGTAATCGTAGCTGTGAAGCTGTTTGAGTGGAATACCCATTTTTTGAACACAGTATTTCTCTTTGATTCCGGCACAGAACACATCGGGCTCATACATTTCCACCAATTTTTCCATTTCGTAGTGGCTTATATCGTCAATTACCAATGCACCTTTTTCCATTTCTGTCATCATACCTTCGTATTCAGAAAATTTTAAACCTTGTTCCTCGAGTGCTTTCAATTCAGCTTCTGTTTTTCGAGGTTTGTAACGAGTAGGATCAGCTTCTACATGAATTTCTTCAATATTTCTACTATCGGCATCAACTTGAATGGTAGGAATTACACGGCGTCCTTCGTAATCGTCACGGTGACCAAATTCGTACCCGGCAGAGAGGGTTTTCATGCCCAATTCGTTGAACAATTCTTGGTAATGGTGTGCACGAGAACCACCTACAAACATCATTGCAGTTTTATCTTGAGTACGAGCTTTAATTGATTCCAATTCTTTTGCTACCAATGCCATTTCTTCGGCTATTACTTCTTCTACTTTTGCAGCAAGCCCGGCATCACCGAAATATTGTGCAATTTTGCGTAATGATTTTGCAGTAGCATCTGCACCTATAAAGTTTACCTTAATCCAAGGAATACCAAATTTTGTTTCCATCATTTCGGCAAGATAGTTTATAGAACGGTGACACATAATCATGTTCAAATCGGCATGATGAGCAAGTTCAAATGAATCAATAGTTGAGTTTCCACTAAAGGTAGAAATAAGAGTAATTCCAACTTTTTCAAAAATTCGTTCAAGTTCAAAAGCATCACCACCAATATTGTATTCACCAAGTAAGTTAACTTTGAATTTTCCTTCTACCGGAGTATCATTAAGACCAACCACATGTTTAAAAATTTGATTGTTTGCAATATGGTGACCTGCAGATTGACTCACCCCTTTGTATCCTTCGCAACTAAATCCGAATATATTAATGCCAAGCTCTGCTTTCATTTCGCGAGCCACAGCATGTACGTCGTCCCCAATAAGTCCAACAGGACAAGTAGAAAATATACCTATATTTTTAGGTTTAAAAATTTCAAACGCTTCGCGAATAGCTTGTTTAAGTTTAGTTTCGCCACCAAATACAATATTAGAATCTTGCATGTCGGTACTAAAGGAATACATCATAAAGTTAGGAGAATCTTCGGTTGGCGGCAAGGTTTGGTTACGACGAGTAAGCCATGCATAGAAACTACAGCCAATAGGACCATGTACTAAGTTTATAATGTCGCGCGTAGGTCCAAGAACCACACCTTTACAACCGGCATACGTACATCCACGTTGAGTTATGATACCCGGAATAGTTCGTATGTTAGCTTGAATTTGTTTTACTTCATCGCCTTCGTTTACCACGATAGACTTTGCACGTTTTTTTGCTACTTTGGACGGGTACTTCGTAAGTACTTCGGCTTTCCATCGTTCCGGGTCCATTGTTACTTTTGTTTTCATCTTTACCTCCTTATTTAATCTAATGATGCATCACCGCTTACTCCGGTACGAACCGTAACAGAGTCAATTGCGTTTATTACAAAGATTTTTCCGTCGCCACTATTTGCTGATTGATTCACTTTAATAATTGTTTCTACAGCTAAATCTTTTTTATCGTCGGTTACTACCAGTGTAATCATTCGTTTTGATTTCAACCGTGGCATATCGCCCGGTGCACTGAGTAAACTTTTTTTGTCGGGGTCGCTGAGTGTTTCTTGAAACGTAGGACCAATTCCTCGTCCTCGTCCTCGTCCTAACACTCCGGTTGCAGTAAATGAAGGAAGACCTACTTCGGCGAGCGCCTCTTTGGTTTCGTTCATTTTTGCAATGCGAATTATAGCAAGAATTAATTTCATATCGATTTACTTTTTGGATTTATAACTGTTATAATTCTTTCATGCCATTTGAAATGGTATAGGTTTCTTCAACCGGAGTAACGAAAATTTTACCGTCACCAAACTGACCATTTTCGCCCGTACGAGCAGCCTCTATTATGGTATTAATCACAAAATCTTTGTCGCGTTCTTTAATACCTATCAGCAATAATTCTTTTGGTAACTCATCGTAGGTAACATTTCCTACTTTCAAACCACGTTGTTTACCTCTACCGAATACCGGCATTTTAGTTACTGCAGGAAATCCTGCTTCGAATAATGCTTTCATTACTACTGCCGATTTTTCGGGGCGTACTATAGCTCTTAATAAATACATACTGTTGTCCTCCTTAGTTTTTAGTTAAATAATCCAAATTCAATTAATAATGCTTCCAATTCAGGTATAGTGAGCGGTTTTGGAACTACGAACAATTTGTTTTCGTCAATTTTTTTAGCCAACATTCTATACTCGTCTGCTTGTGGATGTACCGGATTGTAATCAATTACTGTTTTTCTGTTGATTTCGGCACGTTGTACTTCATTTTCGCGAGGTACAAAGTGAATCATTTGTGTACCAAGTTTTTTCGCAAATTCTTCAATCATTTGAGCTTCGTTGTCAACTTTACGGCTATTGCAAATAAGACCACCTAAGCGAACACTACCTGCTTGTGCAAATTTCACAATACCTTTACAAATATTGTTGGCGGCATACATTGCCATCATTTCGCCCGATACTACGATGTAAATTTCTTCTGCTTTTCCATCGCGAATTGGCATTGCAAATCCACCACATACCACGTCGCCAAGTACATCATAGAATACATAGTCAAGACTTTTGTCTTCTTCGTACGCACCAAGTTGTTCGAGCAAGTTGATAGATGTAATAATACCACGACCGGCACAACCCACGCCTGGCTCAGGACCACCTGATTCCACGCAACTGGTATTGCGATATCCGGGTTTTAATACATCATCTAACTCTACATCCTCGCCTTCTTCGCGAAGTGTATCCAATACTGTTTTTTGAGCAAGACCACCTAAGAGCAATCGAGTTGAATCGGCTTTAGGATCGCATCCCACTACCATTACTTTTTTACCCATTTCTGCTAATCCTGCAACTGTGTTTTGTGTAGTCGTGCTTTTGCCGATTCCACCTTTACCATAAATAGCTACTTTTCTCATTTTTTATAACCTCCTAATTATTTTTTAGTTTTCTCGCTATTTTTCAGCTATGGTGCCACAAAAAAAATCAGCAGGTATATATTCAAAAAATACAGATTTAATGTGCTGATTTTCAGAAATAAAAAAATTTTAAAATGAATTTGCAAAGGAAAAGTAGCCCATGCCACAAACCGAAAAATCCTACATTGCGGTAGGATTTAAAAAGGATTTTTACGAAAATGTAGGGAGGATATTTATTAATATTAAATTTCTCTAATTATAGTATTTTGTAATATTCCATATTTAAATATTTTTTTAACAAACCAATCAATATACCCCCCAAAAACTAAACCCATACTATATTTACACTACCTACAAAAGTATGATTATAAAATTATTTATAAAAACCACACAAAAACAATTCAATAATTATACTTTTGCACGTCTAAAGGCAAAAATGTAAAACTATGCCAACTTTTTTATTCGATAGTATAATTTTTGGTCCGGTGCAAAGCCGTAGAATGGGTATTTCGTTAGGTGTAAATCTGTTGCCTCGAACCATAAAATATTGTAATTTTAATTGTATATATTGCGAGTGTGGATTTACTCCCTTGGCTCAAAAAGACATACAAAAATTGTTGCCAACACGCCAAGAAGTTGCTACCGAATTAATAGATTGTCTACAACGCATGGATGTTACACCAAATGCAATAACCTTTGCAGGCAATGGCGAGCCAACTATTCATCCGCAATTTTGCGATATTATTTCCGATGTTATTCAAATTCGAAATGAATATGCTCCACAATCGGAAATTGTAGTTCTTACCAATGCTACTCAAATACATAAATCTCATATTTTAGAAACTCTAGAATTGGTAGATCGTTGTATGTTTAAACTCGATTCTGCTATACAATCAACAGCTGCAACAATCAATCAACCCGGCAAACAACTCAATGTAGATGCTTTTATACGTGAAGTATCGGCTTTTAAAGGCAAAAAAATAATTCAAACACTGTGCATCGAAGGTGAATACAATGGTGTGCAATTTTCGAATATAACCGATGCAGAAGTAGATGCATTAATACAAGCATACAAACAAATACAACCCTACGAGGTGGTATTGTATGGTATACAACGCGATACACCTATTCAAAGTTTACACAAGGTTTCGAAAGAAAAATTAGAGGAAATCGCAAAAAAAATAGAACAAGCAGGTATAAAAACAGTTATTTCTTATTAGTATTGTACTATGGAACAAAGAATTTCTGACATTCAAAACAAAACTGTAGTTGTGGCTCCGTTAGATTGGGGCTTAGGGCATGCAACGCGTTGTATTCCAATAATTAAAGAATTGTTAAAAAATAATAATACTTGTATAATTGCAACTTCGGGTAGGTCTTTAGAATTACTCAAACAAGAATTTCCAAGCTGTATATACGAAGAAATTCCTGCATATGGAATTACTTACAGTAAAAGTGCCTTTGGTATGATATGGAAGTTATTGTTTCAAATACCTAAGTCGCTTATAACCAAAAACAAAGAAAGCAAAATTGCCGATGAGCTTGTTAAAAAATATAACGTAGATTGCATTATTTCCGACAATAGATTTGGCATGTATAGCAAGCTATGTAAGTCTATTTTTATAACACATCAAATACGTATTCGCTTACCTTTACTGTTCCGTTGGCTCGAATATCCGTTTTACTTGATAAACAAACGCATGATTTCTAAATTCAACGAATGTTGGATACCCGATTATGCCGGGACAAAAAATTTATCGGGAATATTATCGCATAGTTGGAGTGTGCCTCATTCGCATTTTATTGGTCCACTTACGGGTAGAGAATCTACCGTATGTGTAAATACATTTGATGTAGTTGCTATACTTTCGGGACCTGAGCCTCAACGTACAATTTTCGAAAATAAACTACGTGCCATTTTACCTACATTGCCATACAAAAGCTGTTTGGTTCGGGGAGTTTTGGCAAGTAAAAACTATTCTGCACAAGTTGGTAATTGTACTATACAAACATTTGCAACCAATTCAGAAATCAACAAATTGCTGTGTGGTTCTAAACTTATAATTTCACGTGCAGGATATAGCTCTATAATGGATTACGAAAAATTGGGAATAAAAGCAGTTTTGGTTCCTACCCCAGGACAAAGCGAACAAGAATATTTGGGAAAATATTTACAACATAAACCTAATTATTGGTGTATAAATCAGTGTAAACTTACCAAAAAATTGCCTGAAATAATTAAAGAAGTATTGGGGAAAAAATAAGATTTTTCCAAAAAAACATAAAAAAACTCTGCATACAAAGTATGCAGAGTCTTATAATATTCTTTTTATTTATCCTTCTATTATTTTGGCAAACCAAATGTATCCATTATAAAATCAATATCTTTATCGCCTCTTCCACTTAAATTTACAAGGATTGACGATTGTGGATATTTCTGTGCAAGTTTAAGTGCATATGCTACTGCATGCGAACTTTCTAATGCAGGAATAATTCCTTCTAAACGGCTTAATTCATAAAACGCATCGATACATTCCGTATCGTTAATTACATCATAATTCACTCGTTTAATGTCTTTTAGCATTGAATGTTCGGGACCTACTCCCGGATAATCTAAACCACTGGCAACCGAATACACCGGCGAAGGCTCACCATTTTCGTCTTGTAAAGTATAACATTTAAATCCATGAATTATTCCCGGAGTTCCAAACGACATTGTTGCAGCATGGTCGCCCAAATTCATAGAACGTCCACCCGGCTCTACACCATAAATTGCTACTTCTTCGTCGTCTAAAAATGCTGAAAATATTCCCATAGCATTACTACCTCCGCCTACACAAGCTACTACACTATCGGGTAATTCACCGGTCATTTCCATATATTGCTCACGTGCTTCAATACCTACTACACGTTGAAAATCGCGAACCATCATAGGGAACGGATGCGGTCCAACAACAGAACCTATACAATAAATAGAATTAATAGGATCTTTAAGATATGCCTCAAATGCTGAATCTACAGCTTCTTTTAATGTTTTAAGACCATGACTTACCGGAACTACTGTTGCTCCAAGTATTTTCATACGTACGACATTAGGATGTTCTTTTGCAATATCTACTTCGCCCATATGTATTTCGCACTCCAAACCAAAATATGCAGCTGCTGTTGCAAGAGCAACCCCGTGTTGTCCGGCACCTGTTTCGGCTATCAATTTCTTTTTACCAAGATATTTTGCAAGTAACGCTTCACCCATACAATGGTTAAGTTTATGAGCTCCGGTATGATTTAAATCTTCGCGTTTTAAATATATACGACCACCATATTTTTGCGACAACCTGTTGCAATAATATACAGGCGTAGGACGTCCTTGATAATGTTTACGAATACTTCGTAATTCATTTATAAAATCATGCGATTTACTAATTGTAAAATACGCATCGGTAATTTTTTTCATTTCGCTTTCTAACACAGGTGGTATAAAAGCACCACCGTATTCATTGAAAAATCCATCTTTATTAGGATATGTTTTAAAATAATTGTGTGACATACATTTTTAGATTTTAAGAAATTTAGGTAAAAATACAAAAACAATCTATTTAGAGTTATGTAAAAGGTAAAATTTTAAGTAAAAATATTTCATGTCTAATGAAAATTGAAAATTATACACATATATAAGTGTACAGAGATAGGTTTTGAACTTTGAATCGTTGGTTACATGCAAATTCATTGTTTTTTTATCTACACCTATTTTGCTTTGTCAAAATCTAAGTGTATATTTGATTTTTAGAAAAACGTTTATTATAACATATGTTCCGTAAAATTTTCTTTGTTTGTTTCGCATTATTGTGTTTGCAACTTACTATGTATGGTCAAGATGCACTTACAAGAGCAGATATGGCATTTGCCGCAAACGAATACAGTTTTGCCATAACCTACTATAAAAGTGTATTTAATAAACTCGAAAACGATACTGAAACAAAAGCTCGTATAGCTTATAATATAGGCTTGTGTAACAAACGAATTTCGAAACCGCTCGATGCACAATTATGGCTCGAAAAAGCAATAGAATTAAAACATCAAGATCCGGCAGTGTTTTTACATGTAGCCGATGTCCTTCGTATGAACGAACAATTCGACAAAGCAATAGAATACTATAATCAATATAAATTATTGGTACCTCGCGATGTATTGGCCGACAAAGGCATAGAATCGTGTAAAATGGCAAAAACATGGTTAAAAGACCCTACTGAATATATTGTTACCAATCTTAATTATCTAAATTCTGAATTTACCGATTATAGCCCATATTTTGTATTCGACGGCTCCAAAAATTCTATCTATTTTTCATCGTCGCGAACAAATGCTATGGGCGATAAAACACATGGTGGAAGCGGTCAGAGTTTTGCCGATATTTTTATTACACACGAGGATGCTAAAGGAGCTTGGAGTTTTCCGGCACCTATTACCGATGCTATAAATTCTGAACACGAAGAAGGTACACCAAGTTATTCAACAGCAACTAAATCATTGTTTTTTACTCGATGTACGTATCACGAAAATGCAGCTTCGTTATGTAATATAATGGAGTCAAAACTAGTAGACAAAACGTGGATAAAAGCAGAATTACTCAATGTAAGTGATATTAAACGCGATACTTCTGATTATGTGCATCCAGCAATTTCTAAAAACGGATTGGCACTCTATTTCGCATCAAACCGAATGGGTGGTTTTGGCGGATACGATATTTGGCTGTGCACTCGCTTAAGCATTAAAGACCCTTGGAGCAAACCTAAGAATGCCGGAAATGTTGTAAATACTCCCGGCGATGAAGTGTTTCCATATTTACGAAACGATAGTATTTTATACTTTTCGTCGAATGGACATGTGGGTATGGGAGGTTTAGATATATTTCGAATAAATCGCGATGCAAAAGGTAGAGAATATGTATTGAATTTACTACCTCCTATAAACTCAACATTTGATGATTATGGGATAAGTTTTCGCACCGAACTAAAAGAAGAAGGATATTTTACTTCGAACAGAAGTAAAGGCAGTAAAGGATTTGATGATATTTATCATTTTGCTCTCCCTATACTAACATATTCTATTAGCGGAAAAATTATAAATGAATTAACCGATTCTCCAATACCGTATGCAAATGTTCGTCTTATTGGAAGCGATGGTTCGTCATTAGAATTATTTTCGGATACCGAAGGTAATTATGCGTTTAGCTTGAATCCTCAAACCAATTATGTTATTATAGCTATTCACGATGGCTTTTTAAATTCTAAATATAAAATTTCTACCTATGGATTGCAAAAAGATAAAACATTTGATGTAAATTTATATATGACACAAATTGATATTCCGGTAGAAATCCCCAACATTATGTACGATGTAAACCGTTGGGAATTACGTCCCGAATCTATAGTGGCATTAGAAAAATTACTCGATATTTTACGCGACAATCCACATATTATTATAGAATTAAGTTCGCATACCGATTATAGAGTTGGAAGAATTTCGAACGAGGAACTTTCGCAACTTCGAGCACAATCGGTTGTGAATTTTTTAATTGCAAAAGGTATAAGCCCTAACCGTTTGGTAGCCAAAGGATATGGAGCTACGCGACCTAAAAAAATTGATTTAAAGTATTCGGAATTATATAGTTTCTTAAAATTAGGTGATGTGCTAACACCCGAATATATAGAAAGTTTACCCGAAACTCATCGCGAAACATGTCATCAAATTAACCGACGAACGGAATTTAGAGTTATATCAACTGAATTTAAAAATTAAACTGTTAGTATTATGAAACTGCTTGCAAACACTTTAGTATGTATACTGCTTGTAATATGCTCGCAGGGAGCATTTTCGCAAGATATTATTATTTTGAAAACCGGTGATGAAATTACAGCAAAAGTAGAAGAAATAAAGCCCGACGTAGTGTCATATCGTAAGTTCGAAAATTTACAAGGCCCGTTGTATACCATTGAGAAGAACAAAATATTTATGATTAAATATGCGAACGGCAGCAAAGATGTGTTTACCGAACAATCGGAAACACCAACGCCTCAGCAACACGTTCAAACAACACCTCAACCGGCACCTGTTCAATCTGTTCCTAAACCTACAATTGCAGAACTCCCGGTAACATTAGAATATTGGAATGGCGGAAAAATCAGAAAAAATAATATTACTCTTAGTTTAACGCAAGTTAAAGATATTATGAGACCATATCCCGAGGCCTTTTCGCTATATACATCGGGGCGAAGTTTAAAAATCACAGGCGACGTGTTCGAAGCGGTAGGCTATGTATTTGTTATTTCTGCTTTGGTTAACAGCCTAAACGAAAACCAAGATACAGGCAGAGTCTCAGCAGGCTTTGCAGTAGCTTCATTAGGAACAAGTATAGTATTAGAGCTTATAGGAAAAAGCAACATTAAAAAATCGGTACGGACTTACAACGCAGCTATTAAACCAACTTCGCATTTATATATAAGTCCTGGTGGTATAGGATATTGCGTACGATTTTAAAAAACCGTACGCAATTTTGTTTCTTATCCTTGTATATTTTGTAACCGAGTCATAGCCTCTATTACATTTTCGCGAGCTGCAAATGCCGAAAATCTGAAGTACCCTTCACCGCTTGGTCCAAATCCTGACCCCGGTGTACCTACTACTTGAATTTGCTCTAATAATTGATCGAAAAAATCCCACGATTTCATATTATTTTTTGTTTGAACCCATACATAGGGTGCATTTACACCGCCATATACTGTATACCCTTGTTGTTCCAAACTTTGTTTCATAATTCGAGCATTTTCCAAATAGTACGCAATTACATCGTCTACTTGTTTTTTTCCTTCAGGGGTATAAATTGCAGCAGCAGCCTTTTGAACCGGATATGATGCTCCATTGAATTTGGTAGAATGTCGGCGGCTCCACAATGTTTTTAAACTTACATCTTCGCCTATTGAGTTTTTTGCAAATACTGTACTTGGTATTACAATGTATGCACAACGAACTCCGGTAAAACCTGCCTTTTTCGAAAAACTTCTAAACTCAATTGCACACGTTTCGGCACCTGGTATTTCGAAAATAGAATGAGGCACATTGCTTTCGGTAATATATGCTTCGTATGCAGCATCGTATAAAATTATGGCATTGTTAGCTTTCGCATAGTCTACCCATTGTTGTAATTGTTGTTTGGTTGCTGTAGTTCCGGTAGGATTATTAGGATAACACAAAAATATGATATCAACTTTTTGTTTTGGCAATTCGGGGATAAAATTATTGTCTTTATTGCATGGCATATACACTATATTTTCGTAATAACCACTTGATTGCATTACACCTGTTCTGCCTGCCATTACAGAAGTATCAACATACACAGGATATACAGGATCTTGCACGGCAATTATATTTTTCATACCAAATATTTCGAGAATATTACCTGTATCGCATTTTGAACCATCTGATATAAAAATATCATCGGCAGATATGTGTATACCATTATCTTGAAATTCATGTTTTGCAATAGCCTCGCGTAAAAATGCATATCCCTGTTCCGGTCCGTATCCTTTAAATGTATCGGATTGAGCCATTTCTGCAACACCTGCATGAAAAGCTTCGACAACTGCCGGCACCAATGGTTTGGTAACATCGCCAATACCCATTCGTATTATTTTTTTATCGGGATGCTTTGCTGCATAAGCATTTACACGTCTTCCTATTTCCGGAAATAAATATCCTGCTTGTAATTTTTCGTAATGTTCGTTAATATATGCCATAGTTTTATTTTTTATGCAAATATACTTGAAAGAGTATTATACACAAATTTCTTGATTTTTTTTCAGTAATATCTTTAGTAATTTTAAGTGAAACTCTTATAGTATTTCATTTGTAGCACATGTATTTTTGAAATCTATCAACATATTGATACTATGGCAGATTTTTGTAAGAAAACGGGAGGCGAATGTTATGGTATTCGTGAATTAAATTTATTACTCGAAATAAGTGCTGTATTAAATAAACCTACACACGATTTAAAAAATAATTTACATATAGTAGTTGCACATTTGGCTGAGTATTTACATGCCGAGCGAGTTATTTTAACTATTTTAAACAGGACTAATTCACAAATATATATTGAAGTAGGATTTGGTCTTACCAAAGCAGAACAAGGTAAAGGTACCTATAATATAGGTGAGGGAATAATAGGAAAAGTTGTAGAAACAGGTGTACCCATAGTGATACCGCGTATTCGCGACGACGATACCTATGTAAATAAAACCGGAACCGTATCGAATATTGCCAGTAAGGAAGTTTCGTTTATTTGCGTACCCATAAAAAACGAAAATGAAATTGTAGGTACACTTAGTATTCATAGGATTTATAATCGACATATCACATTTTCGGAAGATGCTCGAATACTTTCAATAATAGGTTCTATGGTTGCTCAATCGGTTCGAAATCGACAACAATTACTTGAAGAAATAGAACATTTGCAAGACGAAAATCGATTGTTGCAAACTCAATTAAAAGAACGCATTTTACCAAAGGGTATCGTAGGAAATTCTAGTAAAATGTCGGAGGTATTTGATTTAATAGAGAAAGTTGCTCCTACCAATGCCACAGTTCTAATACGTGGCGAAAGCGGCGTAGGTAAAGAACTAATAGCCGACGCCTTGCATTTTGGAAGTGAACGTAAACATAAACCATTTATTAAAGTAAACTGTGCTGCATTGCCCGACAGTTTGATAGAAAGTGAACTGTTTGGTCACGAACGAGGTGCTTTTACCGGAGCTAACACCATACGTATAGGACGATTCGAAGCTGCCGAAGGGGGCACTATTTTTTTGGACGAAATTGGAGACCTGCCAGCCTCTACGCAAGTTAAAATGCTGCGTGTATTACAAGAACGAGAATTTGAACGTCTTGGTAGCTCCAAGCCTATAAAGGTTGATGTACGCATTATTTGTGCAACAAATAGAAATTTAGAAGAATTGGTCGAAAAGAATGAATTCCGCGAAGACTTATTCTATCGCATCAATGTATTTCCGTTATACATTCCGCCACTTCGCGAGCGAATAAACGATGTTCCGGCTTTAGCTGATTATTTTATTCAAAAATGTAATAAAAGCCACAATACTAAAATCAAACGAATTTCTTCGTCGGCTATCGATATGCTAATGGTATACCATTGGCCGGGGAATATTAGAGAATTACAAAATTGCATAGAACGAGCTTGTATTCTAAGTACCGATGCAGTTATCCGTTCGCACAATTTGCCTCCTACACTTCAAACCTCCGAATCGTCGAAAACCAAGACCAAAGGCACACTCGATGCAATATTAGGAAATGTAGAAAAACAAATGATACAAGAAGCTTTACTGGCATCGCGCGGAAATATTGCTAAAGCAGCCGAATCACTTGGTATTACCGAACGAATTATGGGCATTCGACTCAAAACATATAGCATTGACTCAAAACGATTTAAACAATAAACGGCATAACTATGAATAGTCAAACACCCTATGAAATATCGTTTTGCATGTGCGACTTTACTACAGATATTCATGTAGCAAAACTTAAAGAACTTATTCGTCATTACATGACCGATGCCATGGGTGGTTGTAAACCTCTTTCGCAACACCAAGAACAAAACATGGTTACAGGATTACAAAATCAAGCAAATTGTTTTGTATTATTTATTGAATACAACAGCGAAATTGTAGGCTTAGCTACATGTTTTATAAATTATTCAACATTCAAAGCACAACCTTATATCAATGTACACGATATAGTAATACATAGTAGTATGCGTGGGAAACAATTGGGTAAATTACTGATGCAAAAAATTATAGAAATTGCACACCATTACAATTGTTGTAAAGTTACTTTAGAAGTTCGTGAAGACAATATAGTAGCACAACGCATGTACAAACAATTAGGTTTTGCCGACACCAATCCTCCTATGCATTTCTGGACAAGAGTCTTAGAATAATACTACACAGACACCTCGCCTTTGATATGCGGATGTGGATCGTAGTCGCTTATGGTAATGTCTTCGTAAGTAAAATCAAAAATATTGGTAATAGCCGGATTAAGGGTAAGTTTAGGCAATGGGCGTACATCGCGTGTTAATTGCAGTTTACATTGCTCAATATGATTATTGTATATATGTACATCACCAAACGTGTGTACAAAATCGCCAACACCTAACCCGCAGACTTGTGCTATCATATGTGTTAAAAGTGAATACGATGCTATATTAAAGGGAACACCCAAAAACAAATCGGCACTGCGTTGGTACAATTGACATGAAAGTTTACCATTGGCAACATAAAATTGAAATAGAATATGACAAGGCGGGAGAGCCATTTCGTCAATCATGCCTACATTCCATGCACTTAAGAGATGTCGACGCGAATCGGGATTGTTTTTAATAGAATCTATTAATTGCGAAATTTGGTCAATATGCCCACCTTTATAATTGGGCCACTTACGCCATTGATACCCATATACCGGCCCTAAATTGCCGTTTTCGTCTGCCCATTCGTCCCAAATACGTACTTTGTTATCTTTTAAATATTGAATATTTGTATCGCCTTTAAGAAACCATAACAATTCTATAAAAATTGAGCGAGTATGTAATTTTTTGGTAGTAAGCAAAGGGAATCCGTCTTGCAAATTAAACCGCATTTGATGTCCAAACAAACTAACCGTTCCGGTACCCGTTCTATCGTGTTTTTGCACTCCTTCGTGTAAAACTTTTGAGAGCAAATCTAAATATTGCTGCATAGTAGAATTATTTATACAAACATACAAAAACTCACACAAAATATATCAAAACACAATACAATTTTTAGTGTACATCTATCTTCTTTGACATTCCTAACAGTAGAATCAAACTAACAATACATTTAACGTCAGCAGTAAAGAAAATTACAATCAAGCTCAATCTACATACAAAAATTTGTATATTTGTAAAAACTTTTTGTATGGCGAAAACTCAAATTCCAAGGAAACCCCGACAAAGAAAGAAGCGTATTGAAAAACTCCAAAATAAGTATCGCCTTATTATTTTCAACGACGAATCGTTTGCCGAAATTTATTCGTTTCGTCTTACCAAAATCAACTTATTTTTATTGTTTGGATTTGTCTCTATTTTTATGGTTACTTTAGTGTATTTGCTTATAGCATATACTCCTCTCAAAGAATATATTATTCCCGATTACCCAAAACTTGAAGAGCGCGAAAAAATTATTCAAAATACAATTAAGGTAGATTCTCTTGAGCATCAATTACAACTGTACGACCAAAAATTGCAAATATTACATATGGTAATTAATGGCGATGAACCACCGCAATACATGAACGAAATTCCCGATTCTGTAGATGACTTTTCGAACATTACATTCTCTCGCTCGCAAGAAGATTCGCTTATGCGTGCCGAAATTCAAGAGTTTGAAGCGTTAAATGTAAACTTCAAACCGGGAGCTGTTATAAACCCCAAATATGTAAGCATTTACTTTCATACTCCTGTACGAGGAACTGTTTCAAATACCTATTCACCCGAACAAAAACATTATGCTATAGATGTAGTAGCACCAAAAAATAGTGTAATTCATGCTGTATTGCCGGGTATTATTGTATTTAATTCGTGGACTGTAGAAACCGGATATACCTGTATTATTCAGCACAGCAATAACTTTATTTCCGTTTATAAGCATAATTCAAAATTACTTAAAGAATCGGGCAGTAAAGTTGAAGCCGGCGATGGTATTGCAATAATTGGAAATACCGGCGAACTCACTACCGGTCCGCATTTACATTTCGAATTGTGGCACGAAGGAAAACCCGTAAATCCCCAAGATTATATAGTGTTTTAATTGAAGTATTTAGTGTAATTGTATGAAACGTGTCGCAATTTTAGGTTCCACCGGTTCCATAGGAACGCAAGCTTTAGAAGTAATATCACAACACCCTGATGAGTTTTCGGTTGAAGTACTTACTGCTCACAACAATGCCGATTTACTTATAAAACAAGCAATTCAATTTCAGCCAAATACTGTAATTATTTCGAACAAAGAAAAATATTCGTATGTACAACAGGCATTGGACTCGCATATGATTAAGGTCTTTGCCGGCGACCAAGCACTTGCTCAAGTGGTAGAAATGGATACTATAGATATAGTATTAGGAGCTTTGGTTGGTTATTCGGGATTATTGCCCATAATAAACGCTCTTAAACATGGAAAACCTGTAGCATTGGCAAATAAAGAAGTATTGGTGGTAGCAGGTCAACTAGTAAACAAACTCTCACACGAACATAATGCAGCTATTTTACCTGTAGATTCTGAACATTCTGCTATTTTTCAGTGTATGGCAGGAGAATTTGAATACAGTAATTCTATTGAAAAAATCTATCTAACAGCTTCGGGGGGACCATTTAGAGGATTTACCAAAGAACAATTGCAAACGGTAACCAAACAACAAGCTCTAAAACACCCGAATTGGGATATGGGAGCTAAAGTTACAATAGATTCTGCTTCGCTTATGAATAAAGGGCTGGAAATGATAGAGGCAAAATGGCTGTTTGGTGTTGATTCTTCAAATATAGAAGTAGTGGTTCATCCACAATCTATTGTTCATTCGGCAGTGCAGTTTACCGACGGTTCTATAAAAGCTCAAATGGGTTTGCCCGATATGAAATTACCCATACAGTATGCATTGACGTATCCGCGTCGAATTCAGTCTCATTTTCCTCGTTTTAGTTTCTGGGATTATCCGCAACTTACATTTGAAAAACCTCAACCCGATAATTTCAGAAATCTATATTTGGCTTTCGAAGCTATTGCTAAATCGGGTAATATGCCTTGCATTATGAATGCTGCCAACGAAGTAGCGGTTCAGGCATTTTTACACGATAAAATCAGTTTCTTTGCTATGTCAAATCTTATAGAAAAAACCATGGAGCACATTTCGTTTATCCAAACGCCATCGCTCGATGAATATGTTCTGACTCACAACGAATCTATAGCCTATGCACAATCATTGTTATAAATTTTAGTGCACATGGACGAAATAATTGAAAACGAACGGGGCTTATTTGAACATTTCAAATTTATAATTGATCAAGGGCAATCTATGCTTAGAGTCGATAAATTTTTGTCGGATAAAATCGAAACATACTCCAGAACTAAAATACAACAATCTGCCGATAACGGTTTTTTGTTTGCAAATGGTTGTGCTATAAAATCTAATTATAAAGTAAAACCCGGCGATGTAATAACAATAGAACTTGATTATCCAAAACATGAATTAGAAATAATTCCTGAAGAAATTCCATTACACATAGTATTCGAAGACGAACATTTGCTGGTAATTCACAAACCTCCCGGAATGGTTGTTCACCCGGGCTATGGTAATTATAGCGGAACTATGGTAAATGCTCTTGCCTGGCATTTACGCGATACTATTCAGTTCGAAGCCAATGATCCGCGTCCCGGACTGGTACACCGAATAGATAAAGACACATCGGGCTTATTGGTAGTAGCAAAACATGAACAGGCTAAGGTTGCACTAGCAAAACAATTTTACGAAAAATCGAGCGAACGCACCTATATAGCTGTAGTATGGGGTATTCCCAAACAACGAAGCGGAACTATTTCGGGATATATAGGCAGAGGACTTAAAGACCGCAAGGTTATGACAATGTATCCCGACGAAACCAACGGCAAATGGTCGGTTACGCATTATACAGTGTTGCAGGAATTAGGCTATGTATCGGTAGTAGAATGCAAACTCGAAACAGGAAGAACACATCAAATACGTGCTCACTTTAAATCAATAGGGCATCCTCTTTTTAACGACGAAACATACGGCGGAAATCAAATACTACGTGGTACAACTTTTTCTAAATACAAACAATTTGTTAGTAATTGTTTTACCATATGTCCTCGTCAGGCATTACATGCAAAAACATTGGGGTTTGTTCATCCATTTACAAAACAATTTCTCCAATTCGACAGCGAAATCCCTGATGATATGCAACAACTTATACATAAATGGCACGACTATATAGCTACCCGAACCGATGAAGACTAAACAATTACATACCGACACCTTAGGTTTAGCTTATACCAGTTATTTCGAAGGTAACGATAAAGCATATTTTACTCTACTATCGCCACATTTCGACCCCGACGATGTTGAAGTAGCACACTTTTTTAGAAATTTCAATGCTATGCCACCAATAGAACAACGGGCAATAGAAGAATGTAAGGGACGTATATTAGATGTTGGGGCAGGTACCGGAACTCATAGTTTAGAATTACAAAAACGGGGATTTCAAGTTACGGCTCTCGATATTTCACCGTTGGCGTGTGCAATTATGAGTAAACGAGGCATTTCTAAAGTTGTATGCGAAGATTTTTATACCCACGCTTATACAACATATCATACTATTTTATTTCTCATGAATGGAATAGGAATAGTGGGAACGTTGGAAGGATTTCCGCAATTTTTTGAGTCACTTTCGCGAATTCTCGAACCGGGCGGACAGGTATTGGTAGACTCATCGGATTTACGCTATTTGTTCGAAGAAGACGATGGCTCGTTTGCCATACCCCTGTGTGGTTATTATGGCGAATTAGAATATACGGTTGAATTTGAACAATACACTTCGCAACCATTCCCATGGGTATATGTAGATTTCGACACCTTAGCTTCGGCAGCAGAATCAGCAGGTTGGAATTGTACTCTAGTAACTGTAGGAGAACATTACGATTTTCTAGCTCGATTGACTCGGAAATAATTTCTAATTCCTTATCAAGCTTTCATATCCAACAAATCTTTTCCCGATTGTTTGAGTAACGATACCGACCACATAATAATTACCAGAGAGCTAATAATTGCACCTAACGCGTCGAGCCACAGTATATTCCATAGCATTGCAGCTATTAATGCAATGATAGCGGTAAGGCTGGTAAGTGCATCGGCAAGTACATGAATATAGGCAGCACGAATACTATGATCAGATTCTTCATGAGAATGATGTAACATGAAAGCACTTAGTATGTTTATACCCAATCCTATACATGCTACAATTAGTGCTTCTTGAAATTGAATTTCAGAAGGATGTATATATCGCTGTATTGCCTCGTATACAATAACCAAAGCAAATATTAGAAGAAGTAAGCCGCTGGTATATCCCGAAAGTGAAAGAATTTTTTGTGAATTTCCTTTGTATGCCGAATTTGTAGCTAATTTGCGAACAATAACATACGCCAACCAACTTAAGCCTATAGCAAACACATGTGAACCCATATGAATACCATCGGCAAGCAATGCCATAGACCCGGTAGAAATACCAAAAAGAATTTCGAGTACCATTGTACTAGCTGCTATTATAACAACCCACATGGTTTTATGTTCGTTAGTGTGTATGTGATTCATAGGTATATAACATTTTAAAATCAAACGAAGCAAACACCTGATATCCATCAGCATGGGGTACATATACATGAATATGATAATAACAATTCATATACTTACAAATATATAATTTATTTTGCACGCATAATTGTATTGAATACAATATAATCGGTTTTGGAATATCGTTTTTTGATACAAATACTTCATGTAATAAAATTTAAACAAGGTCTTAAGAAATAAAAAAAAACACTACTTTTGTGCAATTATATTAAAAACAAAAGCAGTATGTCATTTGAATCAGAAAGAATCGTATCGGAAGGGTTAACATTTGATGATGTGTTACTTGTTCCGGCATATTCGGAGGTATTACCTCGCGAAGTTGATGTTACTTCAAAAATCTCACGAAACATTGTGATTAATAGCCCTATAGTTTCCGCAGCAATGGATACTATAACCGATTCGCGATTAGCTATTGCTCTTGCTCGCGAAGGTGGGATTGGAATTATTCATAAAAACATGAGCATAGAACAGCAGGCTCGCGAAGTAAAACGAGTTAAACGTTCTGAAAATGGTATGATTTACGACCCAATTACTATTACACCCGATGCCACAGCAAAAAACGCATTAGACTTAATGACCGAATTTAAAATTGGAGGAATTCCGGTAATTGATGCTCAAAAAAGATTATTGGGAATTGTAACAAATCGTGATTTGCGTTTCGAAACAAATATGCAACGCAGTATTGCCGATATCATGACTAAAGAAAATTTAATTACCATAAAACAAAGTGATGATGTATCGAAAGCCGGTGATATATTGCAACAATATAAAATAGAAAAATTACCTGTAGTTGACGATAATAATATTTTGGTTGGATTACTTACCTATAAAGATATTTTCAAAGCAAAAGATAACCCACGTGCTTGCAAAGACAAAAAAGGCAGGTTACGTGTAGGTGCTTCTATAGGTGTTTCGGCCGATACTTTTGAGCGATTAGAAGCATTGGCACAAGCCGATGTAGATGTAGTAGTTATAGATACAGCTCACGGACATTCACGGGGAGTGATTGAGACATTGCGTAAAGCTAAAAACAAATATCCACATATAGATTTTGTTGCAGGTAATATAGCTACTCCCGAAGCAGCTCTAGCACTTGTAGAAGCTGGAGCAGATGCGGTAAAAGTAGGTATTGGCCCGGGTTCTATTTGTACTACACGTGTAATTGCAGGAGTAGGTGTTCCACAATTATCTGCAATTTTTGCAGTATCAAAAGCATTAGAACATACTGGAGTGCCGGTAATTGCCGATGGTGGTATCAGATATTCTGGCGATATAGTTAAAGCTCTAGCTGCCGGAGCAAGCTCTATTATGGCCGGGTCTTTATTTGCCGGATTAGAAGAATCACCTGGTGAAACGATAATCTTTCAAGGAAGAAAATTTAAAACCTATCGTGGAATGGGGTCAGTAGAAGCTATGCAACAAGGTTCAAAAGATCGCTATTTTCAAGATGTAGAAGATGATATTAAAAAGTTAGTTCCCGAAGGAATTGCAGCACGTGTGCCATACAAAGGCACATTGTCGGAAACCGTATATCAACTTTTAGGCGGTTTGCGGGCAGGTATGGGATATTGCGGTGCTCGAAATATCGATGAATTACATACAGCTAAATTTGTAAAAATCACAAATGCCGGACATGCTGAAAGTCATCCGCATGATGTAACTATAACACGCGAAGCTCCTAACTATAGCAGAGAATAACTTATACTATTTCTGCTTATGAAAAACAATACGTTTTTTACAGTAAGACATATGTATAATACCATCAGTATAATTTAAGTATAACACAAGGATTTATGAAATATATCTTGAAATATACATCAATATATTTTAAGACTCAAAAAGTTCACATTTTCTTAAAACATTAAACCGATATTCGAATGAAAAAACAGTTTGTAAGTTTAGTATGCATAGTGCTTATTGGTTTTAGTTATATCAATGCTCAAACCATTCAAATTCCCGATTCTATTAAACAAAAAGTATTACTCACTGTAGATACGGCAAGTATAACTGCCGATGAATTTGCATGGTTTTACAATAAATACAATTCATATCTCGATTCGTCGCTCATTGTAAGCATCGAAGAGTCTATGCAATTATTTATTGATTATAAAATGAAAATCATAGATGCCGAACGACAAAAGCTTGATACAACTGACAAATTTAAAGATGAATTTTATTCGTATCTTAAATCAACCGCAAAATCATATTTATATAACGATACACTTGAGCATTTAGCAAAAGTTCAAGCTTATGAACGATTACAAACCGATTATAATATTTCGCATATTTTTATTAGATCTAATGTATACTCTAATCCTAAAGATACCTTAGCTGCATATAAAAAGGCTCTGTCTCTGAAAAAAGAACTTGAAGCCGGTGCGGATTTTGGCAAATATGCGCAATTATACTCCGACGATACCTTTACTAAAGAATATGGCGGTAATTTAGGCTATATTACATCTATGATTCTTCCATTACCATATGAGCATGCAGTATATGCTTCCAAAAAAGGAAGTATTATAGGTCCTATCCGAACCGAACAAGGCTATTATATTACCAAAATTAATGATATTCGCCCTACCAAAGGTCAAGTAAAAGCGTCGCTTATAGTTATATATCACGACTCCAAACATGCCGATTCTGTTCGAAAAGCAAAACTAATTGCCGATACCGTATATAATAGATTACTTGCCGGCGAATCGTTCGATACGTTAAGTAATATATATAACCTTAATCAACGATTATATTCATCAAAAGGTGATATTGGCTGGCTCGATAATTCTATGAGATACGACCCGCCACTGAAAGAGGCATTGTTTGCAATGCAACAAATAGGCGATATTACTAAACCATTGTATTTCGACTATGGAGTAGTTATAGCTCAATTAACGGGGAAATCGGAATTAGCCGACATAAAATCGTATGTGAAAACTATAAATAAATTGTTCAAAAAAGACGAAACAAGAAAAAATGTAGTAAAAGAAGCATTTTATGCTGAATACAAAAAAACGGCACCGTATAAACAACAATCACAGACAATCGCAAATTTTATTTCACTCGTTGATAATTCTATATTATTAGGCAAATGGACTAAACCAAGTTTTACTGAAAATAAAACACTATTTACAATTGGAAAAGAATCTTATACCTATGAAGATTTTTCGCAATATTTATTTGAAAATCAGAAGAGTAAACACATTTCCGATAAAGAAGTGCTCGTACGCATGCGATTACAGGAATATGTAAACAATATGCTTGAACAACATGCCGTTCAACATCTGCATTTGCGAAATCAAGAATTTGCTCGAATTATGCAAGAATACCATGATGGAATGATAATTTATGAGCTTATGAATAACGAAGTATTCCAAAAAGCAAATAAAGATTCGGCTGCCGTGTATCAATGGTACATAGCACATCCTCAAGATTACTTACAAACCGAAGGCATACGAGTATCATATTTTATGTGTAAAGATGCTAAAATTGCTAAAAAAGTAGTATCGCTTATTCAAAAACCACAGTCATCTTTTACTGACCAAAGTATTGTTACAACCATAAACAAAAAATCAATGGACAATGTATTACTTGACTCTGCGGTTTTTTATCGTGGACAAGATAGTTTTGTTGATTCATTAGAATGGAAGACTGGAAGTTATCATATACTGGAAAATAACAAAGTAATGCGTATTACAAAGCACATTCCGGTTCAACCTATGCCATTTGAAACATGTAAAAATGCGGTAATTTCTGATTATCAATCGTATTTAGAAGATGTATGGGTACAAAGTTTACGCAAAAAGTATTCGTATTCGCTTAATCAATCCTATTTTTCTTTAATTCTTGCTAAAAATTCTCAATAATGAAACTCTTACTTCGGGCTATTATTATTTCATTTTTTGCCGTATCATGTAGTTCGGGAGATTCTCCCGATGATGCATTGCTACTTGCCGAAGTAGGCGACCATCTTTTATATAAAAAACAAGTAACGAGTGTAATGCCTCAAGGTTTATCGTCGCAGGACAGTATTTCTTTTGTTAAAAATTATACCGATGCATGGGTGCTAAATAAATTATTGTACGAAAAAGCTGTTCGCAATATAAGCGATAAAGATGGAAGTATAGAAGAACAAACCAATATATATAAAGAACAATTATATATAACAGCTTACGAACAATTATTTTCTAATCAAAAACTTGATACTCTTATTACACAAGCTCACATAGATGAATATTATTCTGCTCACAAACATGAATACATTTTATCGGTTGATGTAGTAAAACCAATTTTTGCGGTAATACCTAAACAAAAACTTACCAAAAAAATCCGTACATACTTTCAAAGCTCCGATTCTGATGAATTCGACATTTTTAGAGAATTTGTGTACGAAAATTCTCATAAATTCTATTTAGGCAAAGAATGGGTAATACTAGACCAATTAAAACAAGAAGTGCCGGTTACTCTCATATCAAATGCAAATCTATTTAATTCAAAAGGAATTGTTTTAGAAGATTCGGAATTTGCTTATTGTATAAAGATAAATGAACATGTTCAATCGGGCAACCCCAAACCTAAAGAAATGGCGTACGAAGAAATTGCTACAATTCTATTGCACAAACGAAAAATTGAATTGCTTACATCAATGAGAAATAAACTCTATCAAGACGCGTTACATAAAAAAAAATTTGAAACCTATTATTAATCTACACTTATGAAATTATATAAATTATTATATGTATGTGCCTTATGTATTGGTATTACGGCACACGCCCAAACTCCTATTGTGCTAGATCAAATTGTAGCTGTAATAGGCGACGAAATGATAAAACAATCTGATATCGAAAATCAAGCAATACAAATGAAACAATTTGGTGCAAAAGACAATGAAATAGTACCTTGTAAATTATTTGAAGATATGCTATTTCAAAAATTATTAGTGCATCAGGCTCGTATTGATAGTATTGCTGTTTCCGATTCAGAAGTTGATGGCGAAATAAATCGCAGAATTGATATGTTTGTTGGCGAAGCAGGCAGTATTCAAAAATTAGAAACTTTTTACGGAAAATCAGAACTTGAAATAAAAACCGAATGGCGACCTCTCATAAAAGAACAAATAATGGCTCAACGAGTTCAAAGTGGAATAGTTGGCTCTATTGAAGTATCGCCAAACGAAATTCGTAAATTTTTTACTGCTCTTAATCCCGATAGTATTCCACTTATACCTTTACAATACGAATATGCTCAAATAGTTATAAAACCTAAACTTTCTGAAACTGAAGAGGCTGAAATAAAAAAGAAATTAGAAGAAATTAGACAACGAGCTTTAAAAGGCGAAAATTTCTCGAAATTGGCAGTACTATATAGCGATGATACCGAAAGTGCTAAAATGGGAGGTTTATTAGGCGATTATATTTCGCGTGGTGAATTAGTTCCGGAATTTGCTGCTGCTGCATTCCGACTTAAAGAAGGCGAAATATCAAGAATAGTTAAAACAAATTACGGGTACCATATAATTCAAATGATAGAACTCAAAGGTGAGAAAGCGAAACTAAAACATATTCTTCTTCGCCCCAAACCATCAATGAAAACCATTCAGCAAGCAGGGAAAAAAGCTGACAGTGTATATGCATTGTTGCGTGACACTTTAAAATTTGAACGTGCAGCCTTACTCTATTCAAGCGACGAAAAAACAAAAAACAATGCAGGAAAATATATCAATCCCTACACAAATTCGTCGAAATTCGAAGCTCAAATGATAGAACCTACGGTATTGCACAGTATTAAAAATTTACAACCTGGTGCTATTACACAACCTGTGTTAACATACGACGAAACAGGTATGCAAGTATATAAAATTTTTAAATTAATTTCGGTTACTCCCGAACACAAAGCTACATTACTCGATGATTATCAAACAATTAAAGAAATGGCTTTGCAAGAAAAAAAACAAAAGGCTATAAGCCAATGGATTTCGAACAAACAAGAATCTACATATATTTCGTTACCCGATTCTAAATATTCTACGTGTGCATTTAAACATGTTTGGAAAAATAAATAAGATACTATGAATATTGCAATAGTTGGAATAGGTGGCATTGGTGGATATGTGGGGGCTTATTTAGCTCACACTTATGGCACAACAAACCAACACTCTATTACTTTTATTCAACGAGGTATTCATGGAAAAACTATAACTGAACACGGGCTAACATTTATTGCAAAACAAACATTTACAGTACACCCTCATAAAGTATTGGCAAATCCTGAAAAAGGTGATATATTCGATATTATATTTTTTTGTGTGAAAAGCAAAGACTTAGAATCGAGCGTACTATCATTAAAAGAGTATATGCATTCTCAAACAGTATGTATAAGTTTGCTCAATGGAGTGTGCAATGCACAGCGTATTCAACAGCTACTTCCACAGCAAAGAGTGTTAGACGGTTGTATCTATGTAAGTGCCGCTATTACTGCACCCGGACAAGTAACTCAAAAAGGTGGAGCGGGAACTATATATATAGGTGATGTTAGCGGTGTTACTCAAGATATAGATTATATAATTTTAGAAATCCTTACTCGTGCATCTTTAAAAGTTCAAATTTCAAATGATATTCTTACAGAGGTTTGGAAAAAATATTTATTCATTTGTCCGTTTGCGACAATGACTTCGCTTTATAATATGCCTATTGGAATTCTTATTCGTAAACCAGCATTATGCGACCAAACAAAACAATTAATGCAGGAAATTGTTACCCTGTCGCATGAATATAAAGCACAACTATCACAAACCGATATAGATTCTGCTATAGAACTGGCATTCAAAATACCCGAACATACACCAACATCAATGCAACTCGATGTATATAGTGGGAAAATTCCTGAAATAGATGTTTTTACACAATTTGTAGTAGAACATGCTGCAAAAACAGGAATAGATGTACCTATATACAAAAAATTATTACCTCAATTGCAAAAAATAATTTCTGAACAAATTCATAATGGCTAAAAAATATTATGTTGTATGGGAAGGACGCGAAAAAGGGGTATTTTCGTCATGGGATATTTGTAAATCACTTATCGAAGGATATAAAGGTGCTGTATATAAATCATTTGAATCGTACGAAGAAGCAAAAAAAGCATTTGAAACTCAAGCTTCACAAAGCATAAAAAAACAAAATTACTCTCACGTTCAGCGTGTTACAACTGCCTATCCTATGCAAGACAGTCTTTCGGTAGATGCAGCATGCAGCGGAAATCCTGGCGATATGGAATATAGAGGTGTATATGTAAAAACAAGGCAAGAAGTATTTCGTGTTGGACCACTCAAAGAAGGGACAAATAATATTGGAGAATTCTTAGCAATTGTTCATGGATTGGCTTATTTAAAAAAAATTAATTCTTCTATTCCTATTTATACCGATTCGGTTACAGCTATAAGCTGGATTCGAAATAAACATTGCAAAACTACTCTTCAAGAAACTGTAAGAAATGCACAAATTTTTGAATTAATTGACAGAGCCGAACAATGGTTACAAAATAATACATATACTACACCTATAGTAAAATGGGACACCAAACATTGGGGCGAAATACCTGCAGATTTTGGAAGAAAATAGGTGTATGTGCAAGTATTTTTTACTATTTGTCAAATCTTTGTATTTCAACACGTTGCAAATAATTTTTAAAAAATAAAAAAAAGAAATCCTTTCTCATATCCTTTTTATTTTTATATTCGTACAAATGTATACAAAGTATTGACAATGAAAACAATAATTACCATAATAGCTGCTGTTTGTATAAGTGTTTGGGCTGTAGCCGAAGGCACGAAACAACTCATGCCCGCTAATAATGGTAAATGTTATGTGCAATTTAATGAACGCATAGGTGGTCAACGATACTTTGCTATGACTACTAATACTGATACATTAAACAGATTATACATACATATAGCCAATGCCGGCGAAATTATAAATATGGGGTTTAAAAAATTAGTAGCTGCTAATCCTACTGGTGGAGATGCTCGATTTAGAATAAAAAATGCTTCAGGAACTGTAGTGTATGCGTTTACCGATATTCCAACATCGGATAATGGATACATAAGCACTTTTGACCAAGCTAATATTGGTCCAAATACACTTACCGGAGGCAGTGGTGGATATACTCCGTTAACATACACAACTACCTCAACCGGAGATTTTTATATTGAATTTGAAAAAACATCAGATCCAACATATCGATATTTATTTGAATATTTCGATATTACCGTAAGTTCCGGTACTACTCCTATTAACGGAAGAGTATGGTCATATGCATGGGATTTAAATACCGAAAGTTTTACAAATAGTGCTTATGCCAAATTTTATGTGTATAGTGCCGATAAATATGTAACTGCAATAGATTTAAACGGCATGCAACCATATAGCTTTGTAATAGCATGTAATAGCAGCGGTGTTCAAAATACCGGAGATTTATTTGTTGACCGTCAATCGGTACCCAAAACAAATACAGTTCGTCCTCAGTATAAAATATTTCTAAATACTCCCGACCCCGCGGTTTATTCTGTTGCACAAATCCCTACCATGATAGAAAATCTTCGCATAAAGGGAACACCTACGGCAAATCAACCTGTTGAATTTTATATAAACATGACTAAAGGCGGTACACTTGAAATATTTCTTGATATTGATGGTGTAGAAGGATATCAATCAGGTGGCAGAGATATAGTTTTAGTAGAATATGTAAATGCAGGAGGAGACATACTTATATGGGATGGAAAAGACGGATTGGGCAACCAAGTAACCTCAACTATATCTGTAATTGTATCGTCAAAATTTGCTACAGGAGTTACTCATTTACCCGTATACGATGCCGAAAAGAATCCTAATGGATTTAAAGTTACCCGTGTAAGTCCCGACGGACCACAAAATTTGGTTTTGTATTGGGACGATTCAAAAATACCTTATGGAACCATACCAGCAGGACAAGTTATTACTATGCTTTCGGGGAACACAACAGACAATGGCCATATTTGGACTACCGACAGCAAAAATAGTGATGGTTTTGGTAATGTTCATACTTTAAATTCATGGTGGAATGGGTATGAAATCGACAATCTTTCATCGTTTGAATTTATATTATTACCAATTGAATTAGCTTCGTGGGAGGCAAAAAATATGGGGACATATGTGCAATTACTATGGTCTACCGAATCGGAAACTAACAATCATTTTTTTGATATAGAACGATCGACCGACGGAATTATATGGGAAACAATTTCTACAATTGTAGGTTCCGGAAACTCTACACAAACCATGTACTATACCGAAATTGATGAACAACCATTACAAGGCATATCGTATTACCGATTACAACAAGTAGATTTTAACGGTGTATTTTCATATTCTAACATCATAGCAATAGGAACCAAAACTGAAGATAATACAAAAGTGCAGGTATATTCGGTGCAAGGAAACAGATATATAAGCTACGAAAACTATACGTCAACTATCGATAATATTGACATTTTAAATGCACAAGGAAAATCGGTATTATCGTTTGTTCGAATTGAATCTACAGATAATAATACTATAAAAATAGATGTAACCCGGTTACCAAAAGGAATATATATATTTAAAAGCCCACAAGGAGCATCGGCATTCTATATTTTATAATTTTTGTTATTTGTTTCGCCGTTTTTTATACTGACTTCTAAATGATTGTTTCGCAAATTTTGGGAATTCTCTTTTATTACCCCAAAGTTTAGTCCCTAAAAGATTTGCTACAAAATTTTTAAGATTCCCTCCTACAGCATCAATTCTCGACGCTTTTGAAGCTGCAAAGGCAAAAGCTTTCATGCCTATTTGTTCTGTTAGCGGAAAATAATTCTGAGATACTGCTCGAACTCTATTTTCGTGAATAAGTTCGTGTAAAGGAATTTTTACCGGACATACTTCGGTACAATTTGCACACAAAGAACAAGCGGTATTTAAATGCACATGCTCTTCAAAACTTCCTAGATGCGGCGAAATTACAGTACCGATAGGACCTTGATACGTTGTATTATATGTATATCCTCCAACATTTTTATAAATAGGACATGCATTTAAACAAGCACCACAACGAATACACGACAATGCTACTTGTAATTTCTCTTGAGCATATAAATTTGTTCTCCCATTATCGAGTAATATTACATACATTTGAGATGGTCCGTGAGGCTCGCTCTCTTTACGCGGACCTGTAAACAAGGTATTGTATGACGAAATTGCCTGACCGGTTCCATGTTGTGCCAAATGAGGCCAAAACAATGCTAAATCAGCATATGAAGGTAACACCTTTTCTATGCCTGCTATTGCAATATGAATATCGGGAAATGCCGTAGACATTATAGCATTACCTTCATTTTCGGTTACACATATCCCTCCTTTATCGGCAATAATAAAATTAGCACCGGTAATACCTGCACCCGCAGCTAAATATTTTTCGCGTAATTTTTGTCGGGCAAGATTTGTCATTTCTTCGGCAGTACTCGTAAGAGGGAACCCAAATTTTTCATGAAACAATTGAGCAACATCTTGCTTAGATTTATGCATAGCAGGAGTAACAATATGATATGGTTTTTCGCCTGCTAATTGTACAATATACTCACCCAAATCTGTTTCTACCGATTCTATTCCTATTCGTTCCAATTCATGATTTAATTCTATTTCTTCGGTAGTCATTGACTTACTTTTTACAATAGAACGAACTGCATGTTTTTGCAAAATTTCAGTAATATATCGTATAGCATCATCTGCCGTGTTAGCCCACAAAACTGTACCACCGTTTTTGGTGAAATTACGTTCAAACTCTTCTAAATATTCAGGTAAATGTGCAAGAGTATGGCGTTTAATTTCAGAAGCTTTGGTACGTGCTGCATCTAAATTTGCATATCGCAATTTACCCAACCCTACGGCAGTATGATATTTGCCCATATTGAACTGAATAGTTTTACGATGTTGTTCGTTAAACGCTATTTGTTCGGCATCGCGAATAAATTGTTGTTTTTTAGATGAAGCCATACTCTATTAATTATTTATTCAAAGGGATTTTATTCACTCTTCGTTCATGCCTGCCACCCTCGAATTCTGTATGTAAAAAAACATTTACAATTTTTATAACATCATTGGCAGTAACAAATCGAGCAGGAATAGCACAAATATTTGCATTATTATGAGCTTTAACCAATTGTGCAATTTCTTCGTTCCAACACAATCCCGAACGAACATTTTGGTGTTTATTTACGGTCATATTTACACCATTGCCAGAACCACAAAATACAAAACCTACATCATATGTTTTATTTTCAATAGCATATCCTAATGGATGAACACAATCTGGATAATCTACATCTTCGTCGGAATGTGTTCCAAAATCATGTACCGCATATCCTTGTTTTAGCAAGTGTTTACGAATTAATTCTTTCATGTGAAATCCTGCATGATCGGCAGCAACTGCAATTGTTGGTTTATTCATCTGTTATTATTTAATATTCAACCATATAATGCATACTATTCTTATAGTATATAATTTGTAGCATTTTTTTGCAAATGTACTTTAATATTTTTCACAATCAAATTTATAGAGTTTTCTGTTATAAAATATTATAGGAGATACTATTTCAAAACACTGTTGTCCGAAATAAATTTCGAGTATTATCCGAAAAGTCTTATTAATACTGAATAAGCAAAGTATTAAAAAAATATGACACTTTGTTTTTTTGTATATTTTCTTGTTACTTTTTCTACAGCAAAAAAGTAACCAAAAGTGCCGCCATGCAATACGTAATCTAAAAATATATTCGTTAATGCTGATTTAGCAAAATGCCCATGAAAGTCCTGTAATAAACTATTAAACAAAGTGTTGGGCAAGCTGCTAAATCTACGCATTAACTTCATTATTTTTAACGATTACTTAATTGAATGGCTTTTGGTAAACCCGTAATTCGGTATTCTTAATATTGTAAATTTTTTATCGGACAATAATGATTTCAAAACTTGAATGAGTATTCAAAAACCTAACAAAACCCGAACTTTAAAAATTACATTGAACCTACATTATTTGTGTACAACCAAAAGTTTTGATACTCTGGTTTGAGTACCATCTTCGCTTGAAATATATACTAAATATACTCCTGTAGCAACTCGCTCACCTTTTAAATTAGTGCCATTCCAAACTCCGGTACCTCCATTAGCAATCGTTTGAAACACTAAATCACCCGAAATATCAGTAATTTTAATAATAGCATTTGCTACTGTTCCTTGAATATAAATACCACCTTCATAATCTTCACGAACAGGATTTGGAAATATTTTAATATCCTCCATACTATCTGCACCTATGGTTGCATCGCTCATTATTGATACCAATCCTTTATCTGTAGATATGTATACTTCACCCGAGGCATGATTAATAGCTATAGATTGTATGGTATTAGATGGAATTGGTGAATTTTGAATTGTATAATTTGCCATTTGAATAGTTCCATCGGGAGATAGTAAGAATACTCCTGAATTTTGAGTTCCTATCCATTTTCTGTTTGCACCATCTACAGTGATACAAGTAATCCGCTCGCTACTAAGTAAATACCCTATTTCGCCGTCTATTTCAATTTTAATACGAGCTATTGATGTTTGTGCTTTAAACACATTTTGAATATTGGTATGTCGGGCTATTCCTTGTGTAGTACCTATCCACAGTACATCTTCGGTGTCTATTGCCAAACAAGTAGTCCTATCGGCTATATTACCCTCTTCGTCAGCCAAATCAATATACGCATACAAATCATCAAGTTCATTATCTATAGTATTTTGTGCTGAAAATGCAATCAACTTAGTTGTTCCTGCTATCCACACAGTATTTCGTGTATCTATAACTAAACGTTCAAAATTTTTATCGGAAACACCAGAAAAATAAAATTTATTCCAAGTTTGTTTGTTCGATTTAACTACCAAAGGATATTGAACAGACTTATTTATACACCATATATTATCTTGATAATCGGCAGCTATATCGGTTATAAATTCATAGGGAGAATTATCATTATACATATTTTGAATGGTACTATTATCTTTAGTATATATACTATCATACGTCCATACTTTGGAACCCTGAACGAGTCCCCAGCCGGCAGTTCCATAGTAGTATGTGTCAGAATTTCTTAATGGATACACACATATACTATTTTTAACATTCCAATTAATATGACCATACCAAAACCCGCCCGATAACATATTATATTGACCTATTTGATACAAATTTGCTCCCCCGCATACTAAATGAACTACATTTTTGCGACAAAAAACTTCGGCGGTATTATTAGAATAAGGACCTTGAGGATATTTGCTTTGAACATCTTGTGCTTTAAAAATACCATTTTGATAATCACTTATCCAATAGGTATTCCCAACAGTACATATATCGCTAAAGTTACGTTGAATAGCAACAGAAGCAGTGGGCAAAGAAAGAACATGTTGGTTATCTGATGAATACAATTTTATAGCATTTCGAGATATAATTGATACATTTTCCGATACATGTTTTATTTTTTCTACAAACGTTAGCGTATCATACAGTGTTGATATCGAATTACTTAATTGATATATCGTATCTTGAATTTCCCAACTTTTATGCGAAACACTATACAACAAAGAATTATTATAATAACAGATATGTGTTATAGGCGAATGTTGATGAATTGAATTTGGAACTAATTGCCATAGAGAACCATCGGAAATATTTTCATGTAATCCAATTCGTAAAATACCTCGTTCACTGGCAGCATACAGGGTATTGTGCAAGCTGTCTATTGTAATTTGAGAAACTCCAATAGATTCACCATCGGAACCCAATACGGCAGAATGAATAAACTCATGTGTTTGAACATGAAACGTAACCAATCCGAAATCGGTAGCAATATAGGCAGTATCATTTTTAAATTGAATATCGCGTATAGCTTTGGATCCGTATACATTTCGTTTAGAAATAGTAGGTATATTATGAATGGTTAGCTTAGGGAATTGAATAATATCTATACAACCATCGCTATAGCCTATAAGTAAGGATTTATATCGTGAATTATATTTCATTGTAGTTAATCCAACACCCGACAATCCTTGCAGTTTTGTGATTTTCTTATACGTTTCGTTTTCTGTAGAATATATAAATACTCCATTTGCAGTAAGTGCAGCAATCGAACTGTCTATAGATTCTATACAAAACACCGAATTATACGCATACCAATCTTTCCATGTATTTGGCGCTTGAGCACTAACAGTATTACAAAACAGACTAAATCCAAGACCTAAGAATATGTAAAATCGTAATTTCATTCTATGTAACTTTGTACGTTCAAACGTATTGATTCCAAAAAACAGTATAGAGAATATCTCAATTCAATAAACTTTTTCAAAATTCGTATTTTTATTTTACATTTTAATTCAAAAATTTACAATAATTACGATAATTCTATACAATCTCTTAAGCTAATTAGACTTTTTTTCATCTGTTTTTCTCTTATATCAGCAATCTTTTTGTATGTTTGTGTCCATAAAAAAAAATACATGAAATCTGATTCTACAGTATTTGAAATTAGTCCTAAAACTTCATTATTTGCCTTTAATTTTAAGGAAATCTGGCAATATCGCGATTTATTGGTTCTTTTTGTTCGTCGCGACTTTGTAGCTATGTACAAACAAACCATTTTAGGTCCCTTATGGTTTTTCATACAACCAATTATTTCATCATTTGTATTTTATATTATTTTTAATCGTGTAGCAAATATTTCTACCGATGGTATGCCGCCGTATTTATTTTATTTGGCAGGCCTTACGGCATGGAATTATTTTAGCACGTGTCTTAACAGCACTTCAAATGTATTTGTAGGAAATGCAGGTATTTTTGGCAAAGTATATTTTCCTCGACTTATTACTCCTTTGTCTATTGTAATTTCAAATTTATTAAAGTTTGCAATGCAGTTTGTTATTTTTATGTTGTTTTATGTGTATTTTTATATGCAAGGAGCTCATATACAATTTACTGTGTATGCATGGTTATTTCCTGTACTATTGGTTCTTATGGGAGGTTTAGGTTTGGGTATGGGAATTATTGTATCTGCACTTACAACAAAATATAGGGATTTAACATTTTTAGTAGGATTTGGTGTACAACTTTTTATGTATGCCACGCCGGTAATTTATCCGCTTTCACAAATTCCCGAAAAATATCATACATACATTATGCTCAATCCAATGACAGGTGTTATTGAAACATTTCGATTAGCATTTTTAGGTGTTGGTGTAATGAATTGGACAGCATTATGGTATAGTGTAGCAGTAATGATTGCACTTTTGTTTATAGGAATAGTACTGTTCAACAAAACCGAGAAAAATTTTATGGATACCGTTTAAATGTAATATATGCAAACAATTCAACTTATTATAAGTCTTTCAATACTCGTTTTAATTCACGAATTAGGGCACTTTATGTTTGCTAAACTATTTGGTGCTCGTGTCGATAAATTTTATTTGTTTTTTAATCCTTGGTTTTCAATTTTTAAATTTAAAAAAGGCGATACAACCTACGGATTGGGCTGGTTGCCATTTGGCGGTTATTGTAAAATTGCCGGCATGATAGACGAATCGATGGACAAAGATCAAATGAAACAAGCTCCCCAGCCATGGGAATATAGATCAAAAACTATATGGCAACGTTTTTTTATAATTTCGGGTGGAGTAATTTTTAATTTTATTCTTGCGCTTATCATTTATTCGGGAATGTTATATACCTGGGGCGAATCGTATTTACCTAACAAGAATGTAGAATATGGTATATATTGCGATTCATTGGCTTTATCTATAGGCTTACAACATGGCGATAAAATTCTAAAAATCGATGACACAGAACCCGAACGTTTTTCTGATATTCATACACTTATTTTATTAGATAATGCCAAAACTATTACCGTAGAACGCAATAAAAACAGAGAGACTATTACAATTCCAAAAGATTTTAATTTACAGGTAATTGCACAAGAAAACCCTCTATTTATTATGGAATTTATTCCATTTTTTGTAGACTCAGTAATTCCGGGTACTCCCGCATACAAAGCACAACTTCGCAAGAACGATCGAATTATTGCAATCGATAGTATTCCTACACCTACTTTTATAGATTTTGTAAAACACATAAAACAATATGCCAATAAAGACATACATATTACAGTACTTCGAAATGGCTACGAACAATCTATTCCCCTAACCGTTTCGCCCGAAGGAACTATAGGAGCGTATCGTAGAGAATTGAATGATATTTATACATTTGAAACACGTACCTATTCATTTTTAGAGTCAATTCCCACAGGAATAAGCATGGGATTTTCTACTTTAGTTTTCTATGTTAAACAAATGAAATTTTTGTTTACCAAAGAAGGTTCGCAGCAAGTGGGTAGCTTTGTATCTATGGGTAAATTATATGATTCGAGTTGGAATTGGCAAGTATTCTGGAGTCTTACTGCTTTATTTTCGGTAATTTTAGCATTTATGAATATTCTACCAATTCCTGCATTAGATGGCGGACATTTATTGTTTATTATATACGAAATGATAACCGGCAAAAAACCAAGTGATGCATTTTTGGAACGTGCCCAAATGATAGGAATGACTTTAGTACTTACAATATTTGTATATGCTATAGTTATGGATATAGGCCGTTTATTTAATTAATATAGCACATGCTCCGAGCACTTATTTCATATATTGCTAAAAAAGTTAAACAAAGTTCATTTGTTCTTAATTATTTAGAAGCACCCATTAACGAATTACAATTCCCTTCAAGTGGCGTATTCACCGATTCAAAAGGAGATTCTTTCGAAATTCGTAAAGGCTTACGATCTCTTATTAAACCCGGATGGGAGGCTATGTTTGAACCCAAGCCAGCAATACCATCGAATCAGTATATTGCAACGTGTAAAAAAAACGGCAAATTATTGGCTCAAAAACTTCTATTAACAGCTGCACGTTACGGAAAACCCATACAAACATCACATATACTTGAAATAGGATGCAATACAGGAGCGGCATCGTATTGGCTTGCCGAGCTGGGAGCAAAAAAAGTAACAGGAACCGAATTTTCGGGATACAAAGTAGAGTCAGTAACATCTGAAACAACAACTCAAGCTTTACAAGAAATTACTAACGACTTACTATTTATGAGAACCGAATTAGCAAAGTCGTTCATAAATCATTATGCAGTATCGTTTGTCGACGACGATATTTGCAATTCACAATTACCACAGCAATCATTTGATATAATATGTAGTTGGGACGTTTTAGAACATTTACACAATACAAAGCAAGCTTTTGCCTCAATGGCTCAATTACTTAAATCAGGGGGGCTACTAATACACGATTATAATCCATTTTTTTCCATCAATGGCGGACATAGTTTATGTACACTCGATTTTGTGTGGGGACATGCACGATTGAGAGAAAAAGATTTTGAAACATATATTTCTATGTATCGACCAAACGAACAAGAACAAGCCTTGTCGTTTTATTACAAAGGTCTAAATCGTATGTCGATAGCCGATTTGCAAGAACAAGTAATTGAAGCAGGATTTACAATAGTAGCCTGTATTCCATTTACTCGTCCACAACATATAAATACACTCAACCAAACTATTATACATCAAGTTCAACGTATATATCCGCGTGTTACGGCTCTCGATTTAGTTTCACCACGAGTTTTATTGGTTGCCCGTAAAAATTAAACTATAAAGGTTTATGATTACAAATAAGCTATATAATCACATTCCATACAAAGAATTATATCCTTTATTTCTATATACAGTAAAATGGCTTGTATTATCTATTTGCATTGGTAGCATTATAGGCTCTGCATCTGCATTGTTTTTACTCAGTCTCGATTGGGTTACCAATTATCGAGAATCACATACAGTAATTATTTGGTTATTACCCATTGCGGGATTAATTATTGGACTTACGTACCTATATATTGGAAATTCGGTAGTAAAAGGCAATAATCAAATACTCGAGGAATTTTATACTCCACAACAAAAAATACCTTTTCGCATGGCACCTCTCATTTTTTTTGGCACCATTATAACACACTTATTTGGGGGTTCGGCGGGACGCGAAGGCACTGCAGTTCAAATGGGAGCAGCAATTGCAGATCAATTTCGAACATTATTTCGACTCAAACAACGCGATAGAAATACCATACTTATTCTTGGAGTAAGTGCGGGGTTTGCATCGGTATTTGGAACACCAATAGCAGGAGCTGTATTCGCAATAGAGGTTATGATAATTGGCAGAATGCGTTACGATGCCCTCTTACCAAGTATTATGGTTGCTTTGGTTGCTCATTATGTTTGCACGTTATTTCCTGTTCATCATACACAATATTCAATAGTACAAGTACCTATATTTTCGGGTGAATATATTTTTTGGATACTTCTATGCGGTGTGATTTTCGGTGTAACTGCTCGTTTGTTTTCGCTCTCTGTTAGTCTATGGACTATATGGTTTGCTAAATTTATTGCCTATGCACCATTACGACCATTTTTTGGAGGTATTATTATAGCTATTGTTGTCTACAGTATAGGAACTACAAAATATATAGGATTAGGAATACCTACTATACAAGCTTCATTTACCGAAGAGTTGTTTTGGTACGATTTTATTTTAAAATTACTATTTACAGCATTTACATTAGGTGCCGGATTTAAAGGCGGAGAAGTTACTCCTTTATTTTTTATAGGTGCAGCTTTGGGCAATGCACTTTCATTGTTTGTTCCTCTACCTTTTGCTTTACTTGCAGGAATGGGCTTTGTGGCTGTTTTTGCAGGTGCCACCAATACGCCTATTGCATGTGCTATTATGGGAATTGAATTGTTTGGAATAGATGCCGGTATATACATTGCATTAGCGTGTATTACCGCATATATATTTTCGGGACATAGCAGTATTTATAGTTCACAAATTATAGGCAGTCCCAAACATGCTTTATTTATACGAAAAAAAGGAACCAAAATCAACCAACAATAATTTTGGCATGTTCTTTTTCAATTACTGGTATTTTATCAATAGGTATATGCAGCCAGGAATATGCAGCTGAAGGTGAGGTAACGGTATGAACATGTACCCCTATTTCGCGAATAAAATCATCGAACATTTGTGCCCATACCACCTGATTAGGTGTTTGAGTAATAATAACCGTTTTACGAGTTGCTACAAATTCGGGATTTGATGTTATAAAATTTACAAAAGATTCAACATATGTTTTGTCAAAACTATGAAAATCAACATGTCGAATATCTGTAATAACAGAGAATAATGGGGAATACAGTGGATGTTTCGATTCAGCTTCTTTTAATTGTAAAAAATGCGGCAACGACACATTTCCGGCATAATACTCAATTAGTACATTACATTCGGGAATTATTGAAAATTTTGAAAGTGACATGTTCAAATAGTTACAGTATTACATACAAAGAATACGAATTGTAAATATACTATTTTTTATACATAAAAGAATATTTAAAACCCTAATTCTTTTAAAATTCTTTCGCAGCTACACATGCTATCTAATTGAGGTAGATACATTTGATATGCTTCGTGTTGCAATTTTTTAGCGTACGACGACGCAAAAAAGTATTTACCGTTGTTTATGACATAATTAAGAATAAAAAATCGATATGCTTCTTTCATAAAACGTATTTCAGATTCTGTAAGTGGAAAAACCGAATGATATTCTTTGAGAAACAAAATAAACCGTTCTTCGTTAAGTTGCGACGATGTATAACTAAAATCTGTTTTGTCGCCAATATCAGAAACCACACGGCTAAACGAATAAAAATCGAGTATACGAGAACTCATGCGAAACCAATCGTAATCCCATCTCGAAAAAAATGAACCATTATCGCGTACCGAAAAATTACCTATATTCCAATCTACAAACACCGGAATTTGAGAAAAAGAATCCATTCCTAAAACTTCGTACTGTTCTAAAAAGATAGAACAATGTTTACGAATAAGATCAATATTTCCTTCAAATTTCAAATCACTTCCTTCTTTTTGTAATCGCCGGAGCAATGAATGTATATCTTTTTGTAAATTTTTTGACGATTTTGGCAACACCGGAGTCATTGTATCGCATATCTTATGAAACTTAGCCAATTCTCTTCCTAGTATTTTTATTTGCTCTTCGTGCAAACGTTTAGGTAATTTATTTTTTATGCGTACTACTCTATAAAATACCAACCACACATCTATATTAGAATCATCATATTTATAGAGAAATAATTCATCATTTTTCATCAATGAACTCGAAAGAAATAAATCGTAAGGATATTCCAAATTATTAGCCATTACATTTATTATAGTATGGTCTTCTTTGAAATTTTCGAATTTGCCAAAATTCGAAACTTTTGCCATAATAAAATTTCCATCTATAAATGTTACCGCAAACACCTTATTCGTTGAAACATTGGCACTTACATCTACTATCGAAGCAATTTCTCGCTTTGGATTATACTCTTTCCATGCTTTGGAAATTATTGAATGGTATTGAATTGGTTCTATCATGTATTAAAATCTTAATATCACAAAATTAAATAAAAATCATAGCTGTTTGTATAATTTGAAGTAAATCAAATATACTACATTTTTACATAAAACTATATGGTAAAAGGGAACTAAAGTATCTTTCGTAAATTGACATGTATTTACCTCGAAACTTGATAATTCTGATAAAAATTAGGAATCGAAAACAGAGATAAATCAACATGAGAACGAGTAATGTTAGTAACAATATGACTCGATTTTTCTACCCGTAATAACGTTCTACTTTCAATAAGCATGGGCATTTCGCCTTTCATGGTATTTGTAGGCAACGACATAAATGCTAAAAAACTATCGTCGATATATGCCGAAATTCCTGCCATAGGAGTATAAAAATTGAATGAATCTGAAGCAATCCAATAACTAATTTCCGAATTTTGTGATTTATTACGTACTCGCCACTGATAACATTTGTATCCGTTAATATATTTGTAAATACCGGTATTTATAATGTCGTAATCAGACTGTTTATTGGCATGTAATTGTTGCACATCAACTTTGCTGTATAATTTTTGATTTGGATTGAGTGCGGTAATAGTACTATCTTTAATATTGATAATATAAAATTGTTTAAGTCGTTTATACGTATCGTATTCATCTATCCGTATAAAGTTATTTTTTATGGTATAAGAATAGTATAGGGTATCTGAAAGGGTTCGTTTAACCACATCAATTCTGCCTTCAAAATTTTGCGAATACGACGCAAATATTCCAAATATGCTCAAAAATACTGATAATAAAAAAATCTTCATATTTTTGCAAAAATAACCCAACTACCAAAAATAAGAAATAAGTCCCAACAATGCAACACAAAAATACACAAAAAACTGAATTAGGTGCTAAAGGAGAGCAAATTGCGTGTAAATACTTAAGTTCTCACGGGTATATAATTCTTGAACGAAACTGGCGATTTTCACATAAAGAAATAGATATAATTGCTCAACAAGGCAATACAATTCATGTAGTAGAAGTAAAAACCAGAGCAACAACATTTTTTGAACGACCACAAGATGCTGTAACAAAAGACAAACAACGGTTTTTAATAGCAGCGATTAATAATTACATTCAAAATATACCAAACTTTACCGGCGAAATTCAATTTGATATAATTACAGTATTAATTGAACCTCAACAAGAACATGTGGAATTTATTCCCGATGCGTTTTATCCTGTTTGTAAATAATTATACAATTCCTATAAATGCACAGAATCTTCCTGTAGCTCCGTCGCGTCGATACGAATAAAAATGTTCGGGTACTGCATATGTTCCCATACGCGAATTCATAATCATTCCAACTCCTGTTTGTAGTATTATATCTTCTATTCTTCCATTAAGGTTACAATATAGTTTTTGCCCACTTTCTTTGAAATAGTGGCGAGGAAAATAATCTAAAAATTCATTACCCACTTCATAATACTGCTGTTGAATGGTTGGGCCAATATATGCTGTTAATTCTTCGGGTTTTACAAATGCTGCTAATTCAGAAATGGTTTTTTCTAAAATACCATCGCGAACACCTCGCCACCCACAATGAACAGCAGCTATAATAGAAAACGATGAATCATGCAATAGTACCGAACCGCAATCGGCCAAGCTTACTGTCAACAATACTCCTCTTTGAGTTGTATAAAATGCATCACCTTCGGTATCGTTTACAAAATCATCGTCAACGCGCACTACTTTATTGGAATGTGTTTGGCGCATGTGTGCCACCGAAAATCCGGGTGCTATAGTACCAAAAAATAATTGTCTATTATGCTGCACATTCAAAGGATTGTCTGCAGTGTGTAAACCTAAATTCATTGAAGCATATACTCCTTTGCTTATTCCACCATTACGAGTAGATACGCCGGCTATACATAATGGACTATCAATATATTGATAATATGGTATATCGTTAGAGGTTTGAAATTTCATAATATACAGTATGTATTTTTATTTGTAATTAAAGGGTATTCTTGCATTTTACACTATCTAATACTCCCTTGATTTCGTATTACAAAGTGCTTAAAATTACAAAAAATATTGATGAATTCATACAAATGTTTATATATTTTTATCTTAAGTTTGTAGACTAATAAAAACATAAAAATAAATAATATGGCAAATTTTTTATATCAAAAAATGTTTCAAACCGGCGAAGACAAAACAAAATATCGGTTACTTACAAAAGACTTTGTTTCTACTATTTCTGTTGAAGGCAGAACTATTTTAAAAGTTGACCCCAAAGGTCTTGAATTATTAGCAAAAGAAGCTATTGCCGATGTTTCTTTTTATTTGCGAAGCGAACATTTACAAGGACTTTCAAACATTATAAAAGACCCTGAAGCTTCTGATAATGATAAGTTTGTAGCAGATACTATGCTTCGCAATCAAGTTGTTTCAGCCGAAGGTGAATTACCAACATGCCAAGATACCGGAACAGCTATAGTAATTGCAAAAAAAGGAGAAGCTGTATGGACCGGTGTTAACGACGAAGAATTTTTATCAAAAGGTATTTACGAAACATATCAAGAAAAAAACTTACGATATTCACAAGTTGTAGCAACATCATTATTCGACGAAAAAAATTCAGGTAACAACTTACCTGCACAAATTGATATAATGGCTACCTACGGAAATGAATATGAATTTGTATTCATTACAAAAGGAGGAGGTTCGGCTAATAAAACATATTTATATCAAGAAACTAAATCGGTATTAAACGAAGAAGCGTTTACAAAATTTATTCGCACTAAAATTAAAGATTTAGGCACATCGGCTTGCCCTCCCTACCATATAGCTTTTGTAATAGGCGGACAAGTAGATACAAATTTAAAAACGGTAAAACTTGCGTCGGCAAAATATTATGATGGATTACCTACCAAAGGAAATGATGCGGGAGTAGCATTTCGTGATATAGAATGGGAAGCAAAAATTCAAAAAATAGCAGAAGAACTTGGCATGGGAGCACAATTTGGCGGTAAAGCATTTGCTCACGATATTCGAGTAATTCGATTGCCACGTCATGCAGCTTCTTGTCCTATTGGTATGGGTGTTAGCTGTAGTGCCGACCGTAATATAAAAGCAAAAATTACAGCAGATGGTATATTTTTAGAAGAATTAGAAAAAAATCCTGCTAAATATCTTCCCGAAGCAGCTTTGGAACTTGCTCCTGCAGTTGAAATCAACATAGACCAACCAATGGATGAAGTGCGTAAAATTTTAACTCAATATCCTATTAAAACTCGGTTAAGTCTAACAGGTACTCTTGTAGTTGCAAGAGATATAGCTCACGCTCAATTCAAAAAAATGATAGACGAAGGCAAACCTCTACCTGAATATTTAAAAAAACATCCTGTATATTACGCCGGACCAGCAAAAACTCCAAAAGGCATGGCGTCGGGTAGTTTTGGTCCAACTACAGCAGGACGAATGGATTCGTATGTAGATGTATTGCAAAGTCTTGGAGGTTCACTCGTAATGGTAGCTAAAGGAAATCGTTCGCCACAAGTACGCGAGGCGTGTAAAAAACACGGAGGTTTTTATTTAGGTTCTATTGGAGGTCCGGCTGCTATATTGGCAAAAGAAAGTATAAAATCGTCGGAAGTTATAGATTTTGAAGAACTTGGAATGGAAGCTGTGCGAAAAATTTATGTGGAAAATTTCCCTGCATTTATTATTTGTGACGATAAAGGAAACGATTTCTTTTTGCAGTTTTAAATATTTTTATTTTAACAAAAAAGGCTGTTAATTATATAATTAACAGCCTTTTTTATAATTAGTAGATTTCAATAATCTCTTTAAAACACAAAATTAAACGACGCATTATAGCTTAATCCACGAAGATTACGATTGTCTAATGATAATGGAAGGAAATAGCTTACTTTAGTATCTATAAGTATGTACTTTGTTTTAAAAAGTTCTACACCTATTGATGGGCTAATAAACCAATAATTTTTTCGGATTTCATCGCTCGTTGCCAATATCCCACCCACGGCATAACTCGAATATAAATTCATAGTTTTTTTATTGCCTCTACCTAAATAGCGTGAATAAAAGTCTTGTCCAAAACTTAATACAAACAATTCGCTATAGGCAGTAGAATCATTCTTATCGGTTTCTAAAGTTTTGTAAGCACCAATATTCGCATAACTTTTACCACGTGTAAACAAATATTTTAAAAAATATCCTTGATACATATCGTATGATAAACCCGGTAAAGGATTTTCTATTTGTAAAAATGAATATTCAAATCCGGGCATATTTACAAATGACACTTTTGACGAACTCGGTCCTGCTAAATCGTCATATATATTCAATTCAATTTTATAATCATAATTATATTCTAACATTCGTTTTTCCTTTTGAAAAATTTGATCGTCAATTTTTCGCAATTCATTCCATATAGTTATGTATTGTTCGTTTTTTTCGGGAAGCGATGCAAGTAATACTTCGTATGAAGTTTTTTGATTTTGCAAATACGTAAGTTCAAGTTCTATTTCTTGTTTACTATCGTAATAATTTGATGTTGAAATATTTTTGCTAATTACATTTCCGATTTTAGGCAATAATGTGTCAAATATTGCATACTGATTAGCTGTTAATAAGAAAGTTATATTTGTAGATTTATCGCTTTGACTTTGATTTTCAATCGTTATTTTTTGTTTTCTTATAAAATCTTGAATTGTATAATTTGACGCATCAAAACTCATGGTTCGAATTTGAATAGTTACTATTTGCGATAATTTAGGTTCGGTGGTCTGTGCATTTACAAAAACAATTGATACAATACACAATAGAAATAGAGAAAAAAATGATTTCATACAATTAGGTTTAAGAGAGGTTTCTTTGTAATTTTTTGCAAAGATAATAAAATACATATACATCGTAGCTTTGAATACAGTTTAATAATTTTTACCTATCATCTCTAATGCGCCTCCAACCAATTTTTTCCTACACCCAACTCTACTAGCAACGGAACCGAAAGTGAAACAGCTTGTTGCATACCTTGCGTTATAATTGTTTTCATAGTTTCTAATTCGCTTGTATGCACCGAAAAGTTTAACTCATCGTGAACCTGCATAATAAGTTTACTTTGCATATTTTGTTGTTTCATTTCGGAGTGAATACGAATCATAGCAATTTTCATAATATCTGCGGCTGTACCTTGTATAGGTGCGTTTACGGCATTTCGTTCGGCAAATCCTCGTACGGTAGCATTTTGCGAATGAATATCGGGAACATACCTACGGCGGCCGAACATAGTTTCCACATATCCTAATTCGCGAGCAGTATGTATTTGTGAGTCCATAAATGCTTTTACTTTTGGATAATTTGCAAAATATCCGTCAATTAAAAATTGGGCATCTTTGCGAGCTATGTTAAGTGTTTGCGACAATCCAAATGCACTTGAACCATAGGCTATTGCAAAATTTGCCGACTTAGCTTGCCTACGCTGTTCAGGTGTAACCTCATCTAAGGATACATTAAAAATTTTTGCAGCAGTTGCCGTATGCACATCTTCGCCATTTATAAATGCTTGTATAAAATTTTCATCGCCACTCATATGTGCTATTACTCGTAATTCTATTTGCGAATAATCGGCCGACACAAATACATGTTCGGACTCCAAGGGAATAAATGCTTTACGAATTTCTCTGCCTTTTGCAGTTTTTATTGGTATATTTTGCAAATTCGGATTAGTAGAACTCAATCGTCCGGTTGCCACCACAGCCTGATTAAACGATGCATGAATAAACCCGGTTTTTTGATTTACAAGCAATGGCAATGAATCTACATAGGTTGACAGTAACTTTTTCAACTCACGAAATTCCAATATTAAAGCAATAATAGGATGCGTGCCAAGTAATTTCTCAAGAACCTCCTCACCGGTTGCATATTGCTTTGTTTTTGTTTTTTTAGCTTTTTCTGATATTTGCAATTTATCAAATAGAATTTCACCTAATTGCTTTGGTGAGCCAATATTAAATGTTTCACCCGCAAGCTCATATATTTGTTTTTCAATAGCTTGCACTTCTGTTGTAAGCATTGTCGAAAATTCACTCAATGCATTGCTATCAATGTTAACCCCAGCTCGTTCCATATCGGACAATACCGGAACCAATGGCACTTCGATATTGGTAAACAAATCTAATTGCCCTTTTTCTACCAATTCTTTGTGTAATAATGGATACAACTGAAAGGTAATATCGGCATCTTCACCCGCATATTCCTTAGCTTGTTCTATAGGTACCGAGCGAAACGAATCTTGATTTTTTCCCTTTTTACCAATAAGTTCCTCAATTTTAACCATTTCATAAGAAAGATATTGCTCCGAAAGAGATTCTAATTTATGTCGCCCCTCAGGTTGAATAATATAATGAGCCAATAAGGTATCGAAATATGGTGGGGAAACCTGAATAGAATAATTAGCCAAGACAGAAATATCATATTTCAAATTTTGTCCAATTTTCAAAGCCGGCGATTGAAAAACCGGAATAAATTGCTTCGCTATTTCTTGAGCCTCCTTTTGATTTTCGGGAAATGGCACATAATAGGCTTTATTTTTTTCGAACGAAAAAGCTATTCCACACAATTCGGCATCTAATGTATTGAGCGAGGTAGTTTCGATATCGAAACAAAACTCTTTTTGACTCAACAATTCTTGAATTAATTTGTGAATATGCGATTGAGTATCGACCACAAAATAACTATGTTGCACATCGGCAATAGTATTGTATTGCGACACATATGTAGTTTGCACAACAGGTTCATCAAACAAACCTAATTGTAACGAAACTGCTTGTTTTTGAGGTTTTGGAGCAACAGACTGCGTAGCTTGAGGCATAATTCTATCGAGCATATTACGAAACTCCAGTTCTACAAATTTATCGTGTAATACTGCAGCATTGAATTCTTCACGTACAAAATTATAGTTGTTAAAATCTATAGGAACGTCAATTTTTATTGTTACCAGTAATTTCGACAACATAACCAATTCCTTATTTTGCAACAAACTTTCCTTTTGCTTCCCCTTAAGTTCATCAATATGTTCATAAATGCCCTCTATTGAGCCATATTGAGCAATAAGTGCCTTTGCGGTTTTTTCGCCAATACCTGGGGCACCGGGAACATTATCGGAACTATCGCCCCACAAACCTAAAATATCAATGACCTGTAACGGATGTGCAACTTCGAATTTTTGCAAAACTTCGGGTACACCCATTATATCGATTCCGGCACCAAAACTTTTCGGACGATACATATAAATAGAATCTTGTACCAGTTGGCAATAATCTTTATCGGGAGTAGCCATAAACACTTCGTAACCTTGAGCAGCTGCTTGTTTTGCTAATGTTCCTATTACATCATCGGCCTCATAGCCTTCTACTTGAATTACCGGAATATTCATTCCTTGTAAAACTTCCATAAGTTGAGGAATTGAAGCCTTTAAATCTTCGGGAGTTTCTTGTCTATTAGCCTTATACTTATCATACAAATCATGTCGAAATGTACTTCCTTTGGGATCGAATACTACACCAATATGCGTAGGATTTTGCGAACGCATTAATTCAAAAATGGTATTTACAAAGCCAAAAATACCCGACGTATTTACCCCTTTTGAATTAATTCGCGGATTTTTAATAAATGCAAAATACGAACGATACAACATTGCATGTCCGTCGATTAAAAAAAGTTTTTTGTGTGCCATTCAAATATTTTTATATGGTAAAAATACTATTTTTATTTTAAACCCATATGTAAAACAAATGTAATAGCTCTGTAGAAATTTTTTAAATATGCAACATGAGTTCAACATAATTTGATAAAAAAAATACAAATATTTCTGATAATTCTAAACATCACTATATTTATTATAAAATTGCTAATCAATAATTTATAACAAATCTGTTCGAAAAAATTGCACAATTTTCATTAGTAAATGAATAATTTTTGTATACACAAATGAATAACTTATTGTATTTTTAACACTTGGATTAACACAGGAATTACTATTTTTAAAATATAAATAATTATGAAAAAGATATTTTCTTTACTCATTGTACTGCTCCCGTTAGGTTTACTAGGACAAATAGCAACAGGATACCAAGTAGGCACGTGGTATGGATTTAAAAAAGTTGCCATTACTTATTCGTTCGACGACAATACCAGCAACCAAATACCGGTAGCGGTTCCCTTGTTAAATAAATATAACTTTAAAGCTACGTTTAACCCTGTTGTAAATTGGGTTGGCGGCAGCTGGAGTGGTTGGCAAACATTGGCAACGGCAGGGCACGAAATTGCATCGCACACGGTATCTCATGCTACCTTGCCCAATATTTCGGTTTCGGAACAAGATACAGAATGTAAAAATTCACAATCAACTATTCGCACCAGTACAGGTTCTGAATGTGTTACCATATCATATCCCAACTGTAATGTAGGCGACAAAACTACATTGGCAAAATATTTTATAGCAGGACGAACCTGCGACGGGCAAACTGCTTCGAACAATCCTTCTGATTTTTTTACCATAGGTTCAATTATCTGTGGTTCGCAAGGGGCTATGAAGACTGCATCGGATTTTAATACTCGCATTTCAAATGCTGTTGCATCGCAGGGTTGGTGTGTATTCCTAATCCATGGGGTTGATAATGATGGTGGATATTCACCTTTAACATCTACCGAATTTGATTCACACTTGGGATATGTAAACACCAATGCTTCGACTTACTGGGTAGCTCCGTTTGTTACCGTTGCCAAATATATAAAAGAACGAAATGCACTTGCTCTTACTGAAACAGCAATTACTACAGATTCATTACGTGTGGTTGCTACACATAATCTTACAAGCACTATTACAACATATAATACTCCACTTACCGTTCGTCGCGAACTACCAAGTGGCTGGACCGGAGCAAACGTGTACAAAAATTCCACAAAAATTACCTCAACTATAGTTACCGATGCCGGAAAAACATACGTAATGTTTGACGTAGTACCCAACGATGGCACCATGTTTATAGCAAAAACTTCGTCAACCGGAGGAGGAGGTGGCACTACAACCTTTACCGAATTATTAACCAACGGCGAAATGGATTCGGGCACTACCGGTTGGACCGCACAGAATAACAATAGTGCACAAAGTACTTTATCGGCAGTAACCAATGCAAATTTGTCGGGTACCAATGCTATACAAATTTGTCCAAATGCAAGCAATTTCGGAACAGCCGACTGGCATATTCAAGTATATCAAAATGTTACATTAGAAACAAACAAAGAATATACATTCTCATTTATGGCAAAAGCTGCTTCGGCTCGTACCATAACGGTAATGTTTCAACAATTGGCTGCCGACTATGCCGTATACAAAACATTTACCTACAACCTTACCACTACCGCACAAACATTTACCGAAACATTTACGCTTACCGGCACAGTAGATCCTGCATCTAAAATTTCTTTTTGTATAGGGAACAATGCGGCATGCGTAAGTATCGACAAGGTTTCGTTTGGATATGGAACTACAGGCGTGGATCCTGTTGACCCTACTGACCCTCCTGTTGGTAACGGACAAGGGGCGTATTATACCGATGTATATACCAATTTATTTAAAGAGGTATTAAACAAAACCGATGCTGAAGTTACTACAAAGTTAAATGCTGCTTTTCAACATTTTTTTTATGGAACTACAAATCAAAAATTGTATTACGAAGTTGGAACAGACATGGCTTATATACTTGACGTAGCAAACAATGATGTGCGTTCCGAAGGAATGTCATATGGTTTGATGATATGTGTGCAGCTTAATAAACAGGCAGAATTCAATAAATTATGGAAATGGACTAAAACTTATATGCAACATACTTCCGGTACATTAGATGGATTTTTTAGATGGCAATTAAATACAAATGGAACTGCGATTGATAATAATCCCGCTCCTGATGGCGAAGCATATTTTATTACAGCATTATTTTTTGCAGCTCACAGGTGGGGCAATGGTACCGGAATATATAACTATGAAGCTGAGGCTCAATCGGCAATTCAAAAGGTACAAACAGGAACCGGAGGAGTAGATTTATTGTTTAATACAAATTCAAAATTAATTACATTTGGACCAAATGGCGATTCATACACGTTCACTGACCCTTCGTACAATTTACCGGGATTTTTTGAATTATGGGCAAAATGGAGTACGAGCAATACCACATTTTGGGCACAAACACCAGAAGCTTCTCGAAAATTATTACGCGACGCCTCACATCCAACATCTGGATTATCTACTGATTATTCTAATTTCGATGGCACGCCGAAAGAAGTATCATATAATACTAATTCAGACAGGTTTATGTATGATGCATGGAGAACTGTTATGAATATAGGAATGGATTATCATTGGTTTAGATCAGATTCAACAAACCAACGAGCTATTATTACTCGATATTTAACATTCTTTAAAAATCAAGGTACAAGTTACAAAAATCATTATGATTGGAATGGGGCAAATGCGGGAGGTGACCATTCTACCGGATTAGTTGCGTGTAATGCTGCAGCTTGTATTGCAGTAAATGACAATACGTTACGCACGCCATTTCTAAATGAATTTTGGAATATTGCATTACCAACAGGTACTTACAGATATTATGATGGAATGTTATATATGCTTGCATTTTTGAATTGTTCGGGAAATTTTAAGATTTGGAAACCTACACCTACATGTACTACTCCGGCAGCACCAACCGTTACCACACCCGTAACGTATTGCCAAGGAGCTACTGCAACAGCTCTTACCGCTACCGGAACAGCACTCAAATGGTACACCGTAGCAAGTGGAGGAACTGCAAGCACTACCGCACCTATTCCAAGTACTGCATCTGTAGGAAATACCACATACTACGTGAGTCAATCAGATTCAGAATGCGAAAGTACACGTGCAAGTATTGTAGTTACCATAACAGCATTGCCAACGGAACCAACTGTTACTTCACCTGTAACCTATAATCAAGGAGCTACTGCTACAGCACTTACTGCTACCGGAACATCATTAACATGGTATACAACCTCAACAGGTGGAACAGGAAGTACTTCGGCTCCAATACCAAGCACCTCAAATATTGGGACAACAAATTATTATGTTAGTCAAACAATATCAAGCTGCGAGAGTCCACGAGCGAATATTCAGGTAATAATTATTCAATCTGAAATTACCCAAACTATTCAATTGGAACAAGGTTGGAATTTAATTTCTATCAATGTACAACCAACTACCTCAACATGTGTTGATGGCGTGGGCAATTCAGTACATTGTATTTCGTCGGTAGTTGGAACTTCGCCTATACACATGATAAAAAATGCAAATGGATTTTGGAAACAAGGACAACCAGACGCTTTGCAATCGCTCCAATATATAGAACCAGGCAAAGGATACTTGATGTATGCGAATACAGCTGGAAGCATTACGATTTCGGGCATACCGTGTACGGGAGGAATACAATACGCCCCCACAACAGGTTGGCAATTAATTGGATATCCATGCACGGGCGCATCAATAGTAGCCCCAATGCCAATATCTAATTATTTTGATGCAACAAATTGCCTAATTATCAAAAATTTTACAGGATTTTGGGAACCAAATGGTACACTTAATTCAATTCAAAATTTTGAACCCGGTAAAGCATATTTCTATAAAAATTAATTCTTCATTTTATAAAAAATTGTTGTTACAAGTTGCTTGAATATTGATTTCAAGCAACTTTTTTTATGTCTATTATTTCCCTTAAAATGACTTAACATAAATTTAACATTTGTTTATAGTGCCATTATAAAAAAAAAGTACCTTTACAAAGAGATTAAATTAAGAATTCTATGCAAACACTTTCACACAAAACAATAGCATTATTAGTATCGGGTATTGCATCGGTAATTGCCGTTTCGGGAATTATTGTTTCCGGCTATATTATTTCGCAAAACAATATAATTCCGTATGCCATATTTATAGGACTTACATTATTTGCCGTTGTATATATAATTACATTTTATATTACCAAAGAATACATAATTCAAAAAGTAAAACCTATATACAAAACAATACATTCTGCACAAACATCAACACTCAAAAAAATTGCTGAAAATGAACACGAAGAATCAAATATAATAGCAACAACAGAAAAAGAAGTAGCAGAGTGGGCAAAACGAAAAATTATTGAAATTGAAGAATTAAAACGTCTTGAAAAATACCGTAAAGAATATATTGGAAATGTATCGCACGAATTAAAAACACCTATTTTTAGTATTCAAGGGTATATTTCTACTTTATTAGATGGTGGATTATATGATGAATCAATAAACAAAACATACTTAGAAAAAGCTGACAAAGCTATCCAAAGAATGACATCTATAGTACGTGATTTAGATTCTATAACACGTTTAGAAGCAGGAGAACTTAAATTAGAATATGGTCAATTCAATATTATTCAATTAGTAAAAGAAGTATTTGAAGCACAAGAATTATTGGCAAAAGAAAGAAAAGTTCAAATGTATATTGATATGGGAGTTGAAAAACCTATTCAAGTACATGCCGACAAAAAACGTATACAAATGGCATTAAATAATTTAGTAATTAATGCAATAAAATATAATAATCCCGAAGGTGGAAAAATTCGAGTGCGATTTTACGATATGGACAATTTACTTTTAGTAGAAGTATCCGATACCGGTATTGGCATAGAACAAGAACATTTGAGTAGGATTTTTGAACGGTTTTATCGGGTAGACAAAAGCCGTTCGAGAGAACAAGGTGGTACGGGGTTAGGATTGTCAATAGTGAAACATATTATTGAAGCTCATGGTCAAACAATTAGCGTAAAAAGCACAATTAATAAAGGAACATCGTTTACTTTTACAATAGAAAAAGCTATATTGCAATAAATTTTGTGTATATGGATACATCGGGAGTTAAAATCCTCATAGTAGATGATGAGGAAGATATATTAGAAATATTGCAATACAATTTAACAAAAGCCGGTTACATAGTATATACTGCTTCAGATGGCAGAGAAGCCATTAAAAAAGCTAAAAAAGTACTTCCCGATATTATTTTACTCGATGTTATGATGCCTCATATAGATGGTATTCAAGCATGTGAAGATATCCGCCAAATACCCGAACTCGAACATTGCATTATTGCTTTTTTAACCGCTCGTGGTGAAGATTATTCAGAAATTGCAGGCTTACAAGCCGGAGCCGACGATTATATAACTAAACCTATACGACCTAAAGTACTTATAGCTCGGTTACACACATTATTAAAACGTCGTCAAATTCATAGTCAAACAAATACTTCTTCAAAAACCATAGAATTTGATTCAATTCGTATTGACGAAGAAAAACATATGGTGTATTTTAAAGATAGAGAATTAAATTTACCTAATAAAGAGTTTAAACTTTTATTATTACTTGCAACAAAACCCGAAAGAGTTTTTACTCGCGACGAGATATATACAAATGTTTGGGGTACCGATATTGTAGTAGGCGACAGAACAATAGATGTTCATATACGGAAACTTCGCGAAAAATTAGATGAAGAATACATTGATACAATAAAAGGTATCGGTTATACCTTTATAAAACGTCAGTAAAACTATTCTACTACCACGTCTGATACAAACGTTTTTTCCGTTTAAGCTCCAATTCTTGCTTACGTTTTGTAATTAAAATATTAGCAAATTTTTCTTGAAAATTATCCATTGGTGTAGGAGCATCGTGCAATTCTATTTTACCTTGCTTATCTACAAGCACATACGATGGTGTGGTCTTAAATTTATAATAATCTTTTATCTCGGGATGGTCGCCTGCATACAAAAACACCCATTTATATTGCGGATTTTTTCGTTTAAAATTTCTAAATGTTTCAAAATCTTTCTCGTAACACAATGTTACTATTTGTAATTCTCTTTTTGTTTTTTCATTCATTTTTTGCATGATTTTATAATCTTGAATACATGCATAGTTTTCGGAACGACAAAAATTGAGATACACATATTTTCCGGCAAACTGACTTAAACTATATGCAATACTATCTTGATTATATAATACAAAATCTGGAGCAATATCACCCTGTGCCAAAATAGTTCGTTTTTTCTTTATATTTTGAGCTATTAAAGCATGTTCTGGAACACGCGTCATAAGTATAAGTGAATCTAATGTTTGTAAAACCGGTGCACGAGGAAATGTTTCAGAATCTTTAAAACAATCATCTAAACATTGGAGAAGAAATAATTCTTTTAGCGTGTCGTTTCTAAATGGCATGTATTTTTCCATTGCTTCTTTAAACATAGTTGGACTTTTACCATAAATTATAGACACTTTAATTTCTTTACCCATATCCTTCATATGATTATACACAATATAATTTTTCCACATATTTTGGAAAAAATTTATATAAGCCGGATTATAATAATAAAAAGGTTTATCTAAAAAATGTCGTCGTGTCATTGCCATTCTATCACGCTGATACGCCATAAAACGAAGATTGTATAATTGATAATTTTTATACGTATTAAAAAAAGTATCTATTTCGTGAGCATCAAATGCACTGTCTATCTGATTTTCGAGTACATCAACAATTCGTTTGTCGCGAAGTGCATAAATATACTGAAAATTCATATTTACAAATGACTCGTAAATTGCATTAAATGAGAGAATTAACAAATTTATTTCGTGCGGGTCGACATTATTCTTAACCCCAAAACTTAAATCTTGCGGAACAAAATACGGGTCTAATTCCTCAACAAGCGTTTTTTCTTCGAATGGTGGCATTGCTAACTCATATGCCATACCGGGCTCTACAAACAAAAATACTTTATACATTCCCAAGTACATAAATATTTCTTGTGTCGTTTTTAGAGGAAATGAAAATGTGAAACAACCTGTTGAATCAACACTAAATGACCCAACTTTCTCTTCAATTTTTGTAAAATAATCAGAGTATTTATAAACATCTATTCGTTTGTTTGCATATTCAATATCACAGGCATAAATAGTTGTAGTATCTTGTGCTAACGAAAAGCTTGACAATAACACATTCAATAAAACAAATACAATAAATTTCATAAATTTTTATTCGATTTTACCCGGAATATAATTTGATATATCGGCACCATAACGAATAAGTTCGCGAACTATTGTTGACGAAACATGACCATATTCGGGAGGTGTAACCAAAAATACAGTTTCAATATGTGGTGATAATTGACGATTCATTTGAGCTATTGATTTTTCAAATTGAAAATCGGTAGTATTGCGTAACCCACGCAAAATAAACATTGCTTGCTTTTGCTTACAAAATTCAATGGTTAACGACGTATATGTTTCTACCTCTACCTTTGAATTATTGGCATATATTTCTTTAATATGAGAAATTCGTTTCTCAATAGGAAAAAAATCGCGTTTTTCAGAATTTATACCTATAGCAACTATTACTGTGTCAAATAATGGTAATGCCATATCTAAAATTGCTTTATGACCTATAGTAAAAGGGTCGAAACTCCCAGGAAATACAGCTACCCGTTTTGTATGCTCCATAACAAACATATTTAGTATGTACTGCAAAAATATGCTTTTTTTATTTAAAAAACAGGTAGCTTAGTTTTTATCATAATTATCTCTGAATTTTACAGTATCTAAAAAATAAAAATAATAGACGAGAAATTTAATAATTCCAAGGTTTTGGCTACAAAAGAATATGATAATAAAATTCAAAAAATATTATACACACCAAAGCTTACCGAATTCATATAATTACCATTTGTTACTTGTGAAACTTTTTATACCTTTGCCGCAGAAAAATTTTCAAACAAATGGCAGAACGTTCTTTATTAGAAAAACTTGAAACTCTAAAACTAAAATTTGAAGAGGTTGAACAACAAATAACCGACCCGGCAATAATTGCCGATCAAAAACGGTTTATTCAACTTAATAAAGAATATAAAGAACTGCAAGGACTTGTAGAAGTATACAAAACATATAAAAATACCATAGACAATATAGATTCTGCAAAACAAATTCTCGACGAAGAAGATGATGCCGAACTTAAAGATATGGCAAAAATGGAACTTGACCAATTACAAGATTCGTTACCTAGATTAGAAGAAGAAATTAAATTACTATTAATTCCTAAAGATCCTCAAGACGAAAAAAATGCAATACTCGAAATACGAGCTGGTACCGGTGGCGACGAAGCTTCGCTATTTGCCGGAGAATTGTATAGAATGTATGCAAAATATTGCGAGAAAAAAGGCTGGCGTATTTCAATGACAAGCTGTAGCGAAGGAACACAAGGAGGTTATAAAGAAATAATTTGTAGTGTTAATGGCGAAGGGGTTTATGGTGTATTAAAATACGAATCGGGAGTTCATCGTGTGCAACGTGTGCCACAAACCGAAACACAAGGTCGTGTTCATACAAGTGCTGCCACAGTTGCAGTTTTACCCGAAGCCGATGAGTTTGATGTGGAATTAAATATGAACGATGTACGAAAAGATACATATTGTTCATCGGGACCGGGTGGACAATCAGTAAATACTACCTATTCGGCTATTCGGCTTACTCATATTCCTACCGGATTAGTTGTTACCTGTCAGGACGAAAAATCTCAACTAAAAAACTTAGATAAAGCTATTATTGAACTTCGTACTCGATTATATAATATGGAATACGAAAAATATATGAACGAAATAGCATCGCAACGAAAAACATTAGTTTCGACCGGCGACCGTTCTGCAAAAATTAGAACATACAATTATCCTCAAGGTCGCGTTACCGATCATAGAATAAATCTTACGCTTTATAATTTACCTGCAATTATTGATGGCGATATTCAAGAAATAATAGACTCATTAATTGTTGAAGAAAACGCTGAACGCTTAAAAGCAAGTGAGAATTAATTCCACTAATTCAAAAAGTTCCATAGGTAATTAGTTTTCTTAATGATATATTTCATAGAGTATTACTCTATGATATTATTGTAAACCTTAAATTACACAATAGAAATTACTTTCAACCAAATCATTCAATAATTTTATTTGTTTAGATAAGATAATCAAACATTTACCTGATTTTTACTTTTTGTTAATTGCACAACTCACTGTTAATTTAGTATTTACAGATTTGTACATATTCGAGTATTTGATTTACAATTCATTAACAAAATTAATAACTTGTTAATAATACCTATTTTTTTGTGTATAGATTTACGATAGAATTCGACTAAAAAATTTGGTGGTTTCAATTGTTGTTTGCATTAGATTTTTTTTCGTACCATACAAATATAGTTTTCATTTTTCTTTAGAATTTGTTAACATATAAATTCACAGTTAGTATTGTGTAAAATTACCAACATTGTAGTGTTTATAATTCATTCCTACGTTTGTTAATAAATTGTAAAACTCATTCATTCTAACTATTTTATATTTTTATAGCATGTTTATAACATATTAGCAAACTGTTTTTATAATAAAAACAATACTTTTGTAAAAAAAATATGAACCTATTCACAGCACATCATTACTATCATATTTTTTTTATTTAAATTAATATTTATTATGATTTATAATGAAATGATTAATGAATTTGGATTTATAAAAGAAAAACCGAATTCAAATGTAAATCTTACAGAAGAAATTCGTAGGATAAAAAAAGAAAAAAATGCTATTATTTGTGCACACTTTTATCAAACCGATGAAATTCAAGAAATAGCGGATTATATAGGCGATAGTTTAAAATTAGCTCAAATAGCCGAAAATAATACTGCCGATATTATTGTTTTAGCAGGAGTTCATTTTATGGCAGAAACGGCAAAAATATTGGCACCACATAAAAAAGTTCTTATTCCCGATTTGAATGCAGGATGTTCTTTAGCCGATTCTTGTCCGTACGACGATTTTAAAACATTTAAAGATGCTCACCCTGACCATATAGTAATTTCCTATGTAAATACAACAGCGGCTATTAAAACGTTAACTGATGTTGTATGTACCTCATCAAATGCCGAACAAATTGTAAATTCTTTTCCAAAAAGTCAAAATATTATATTTGGACCCGATAGAAATTTAGGTCGTTATATATCGCAAAAACTTAATAGAGAAATGCTTATATGGGATGGCGCATGTTCTGTACACGAAAAATTTTCGTTAGAAAAAATTTTACAACTCAAACAAGAATATCCCAATGCTAAAATTTTAGCTCATCCGGAATGTACACAAGCTGTTTTAATGATAAGTGATTATATTGGTTCTACATCAAATATGCTTGAATATTCGAAAAAAGATTCAGCTAATGAATTTATAGTTGTTACCGAATCAGGAATTTTGTTTAAAATGCGTGAAGCAAGTCCTTCAAAAACATTTATCCCTGCTCCACCAAATGATTCAACCTGTGCATGCAACGATTGTGAATTTATGAAATTGATTACCTTAGAAAAATTATATACTACATTGAAATATGAATTACCGGAAATTATATTATCCAATGAAATTATAGAACAAGCAAAAAAACCAATTATACGTATGTTAGAAATTTCGAAACAACATGGACTTTAAATAATTATGAATAATAAATTATTACTTATTTATTTTTTTGTATTTTTTTATTGCTATTCGTATTCGCAAGAGATTGGTACGTATTATTATTCCGATAGTACAATATCCGCACAAGGAACAATACGTAACGGAAAACCAGATGGATATTGGAAAAATTATTATCCATCGGGAATAGTAAAATCAGAAGGTAAACGTAGTAATTTTGAATTGGATAGTATTTGGAAGTTTTATTCGGAACAAGGTTTTATACAATCGGAAATATCATATTTTGAAGGAAAAAAGAATGGAGAATTTAAAGAATATATTGTAGAAAATGATTCAATATATTTACATTCTATTACTATGTATGTTAATGATATAAAGCATGGTAAAGCATATATTTTTTCAAAAGGAAAATTACAAAAAATTATTCCATACGAACAAAATAAACAACAAGGTCAAAGTTTTGAATTCGATGCTTCAGGCGAAATTTCGGCAATTGTAGTTTATAAAAATAATGAAATTGTTTCAAAACAATCTATAAATAGAACCAATGTACAAGGTGAAAAACAAGGCACATGGATGGAATTTTATCCCAATGGAAATATAAAAACAGAGGCAAATTATTCGAATGGAAAATTGCATGGTTTGTATAAATTGTTTAATTCACGTCAAGAATTATTGCAAGTAGGAAATTATGATGCCGATAGTTTGGTATATGCAAGTCAAATAATGGATGATTTCGAAGAACCGTTTGAAAAAAAAGAATGGTATAATGATTCTATTTTAAAATTTAAAGGAACCTACAAAGATATTGTACCTATTGGAGTTCATCGATTTTATAACGAAAAAGGTGAAATAGTATCGGGATTGTTGTACGATTCTCAAGGTACAGTCATAGGAAAAGGAATTACTTTAGAAAATGGTAAAAAACAAGGAGCATGGATTTTTTATTTTCCCGATGGTACCAAAGAATCAGAAGGATCGTTTTTGAACGATGAAAAAACAGGATTGTGGAAATTTTATTATCCTTCAGGAACTATAAAACAAGAAGGTAGTTTTACAAGAAATAAAATATCAGGATTTTGGAAATGGTATTCAGAAACCGGAGTTTTGCGAAAAGAAGAAAATTATATTGGTGGAAAAAAAAATGGACTTAGTGTACAATATGATGAACAAAAACAAATTGTAATAAAAGGCTTATATATTGATGATAAACAACATGATGAATGGATTTACAAAACCGGTGATATTATAACCAAGGCTGTATATGAATATGGTGACAAAACCAAAACATGGGAATCGCATTATAGTTCTGCCAAAACGCTTCAATTTCGTGGTTCTTACTATATGGGAAAACCCAAAGGAAAACATGTGTATTATTATAACAACGGTAAATTGGAACACGAAGAAATTTACAAAAACGGCAAACCTGCCAAAGCCTGGTCGTACTATTCCTATCAAGGAGAATTACTGTATGTGGTGTATTACAAAAAAGGTGTAGAAGATAAGATTGTAACGGTTTCGAATAAACATGGGTTACAGTAAAAATTCAAAGAAATAGGTTTTTTTAAAATCGAATTCACCAAAATCATATGATTTATTATCATATATCTGCAACTAATTCACATAATGGTATTTGTAAATTTTTCAAAACATTATCTTTCATTACCACAAAAAAACCTATTTTTGTATAAATAATTGTGGTAATGAATTCAAACTTAGATCCCGAACATATTTCAAACAACGATAAAGAATTTGAGCGAGCATTGCGACCACTCGAATTCTCTGATTTTAAAGGTCAGCAAAAGGTTGTTGATAATTTGAAAGTGTTTGTGCAAGCTGCCAAAATGCGTGGCGAATCTATGGATCATGTGCTATTGCATGGACCTCCCGGGTTGGGAAAAACTACCTTATCGAACATTATTGCCAACGAACTTGGGGTACAAATGAAAATTACCTCGGGTCCTGTGCTCGACAAACCCGGCGACTTGGCTGGTTTGCTTACCAATTTAGAAGAAAACGATGTGTTGTTTATCGACGAAATTCATCGCTTATCGCCTGTGGTCGAAGAATATTTGTATTCGGCAATGGAAGATTTTAGAATAGACATAATGATAGACAAAGGTCCAAGTGCTCGGTCGGTACAACTTACCCTCAATCCGTTTACTTTGGTTGGTGCTACTACTCGTTCCGGTTTGCTTACAAGCCCTTTACGAGCTCGATTTGGTATTACTTGTTTATTAGAATATTACGATGCGGAATTGTTGACAAATATTATTATGCGTTCTGCAAAAATTTTACAAGTGCCTATAGAAACAAAAGCAGCATACGAAATCGCTTCGCGTAGTCGTGGTACACCACGTATTGCAAATGCGTTATTACGAAGAGTTCGCGATTTTGCTCAGGTAAAAGGTAATGGAAACATTGATATTGAAATTACTAAATATTCGCTCGAAGCTCTTAATATCGATGCCTATGGCTTAGACGAAATGGATAATAAAATTTTGTGCACTATCATAGATAAATTCAATGGTGGTCCGGTTGGCTTAAATACTATAGCTACTGCCGTGGGCGAAGATGCCGGAACTATTGAAGAAGTGTATGAGCCATTTTTGATAAAAGAAGGATTTATGCAACGTACTCCCCGAGGAAGAGAAGTTACTGCTTTGGCATACAAACATTTAGGAAAAGATAGATTTACAAAACAAGGATATTTATTTTAATGTTGGGGCAAAATATTTTTTGCCTGATAAATATTTTTGCCTTTACAAATATTTATAATTATGAAATTAGATTTAAACGACCCCTGTTGGTGTGGCAGCGGAAAAAAATATAAAAAATGTCATAGAACCTTCGATATGGAAACCGAAAAATATCGCAGAGAAGGGTATATAATTTTACCGCAAAAGATTTTAAAAAATGCGCACGATATTGAAGGTATTAAAGCTGCCGGTGTTATTACCCGTGGTATTTTAGATATGATGGCAGGAGAAGTAAAAGAGGGAATGTCTACTCAAAAAATAGATGATTTGGTGTATGAATATACCAAAGACCACGGTGGAATACCTGCTACACTTAATTATCATGGATATCCAAAAAGTTGTTGTACTTCTATCAACGAAGTAGTGTGCCATGGAATACCAAGTGCCGATAGATTTTTGAAACATGGTGATATTGTAAATATTGACATCACAACTATTTTGCACGGATATTTTGCCGATAGTAGCCGTATGTATTGTATAGGCGACGTTTCTGACGAAGCAAAACAATTAGTAGACGTGTCGCAACAGTGCTTGCAAGTTGGTATAGATCAAGTAAAACCATATACTCGACTCAATAATATTGGCGATGCAATAGATACTTATGCAAACCGTTTTGGGTATAGCATAGTTCGCGATTTATGCGGTCATGGTATAGGCAAAGAATTTCACGAAGACCCCGAAGTGGTGCACTATGCACAACCCAAAAAGAAAGGAGTCCTTATGGTCCCCGGTATGGTGTTTACTATTGAGCCTATGGTGAATCAAGGTACATACAAATGTAATTTCCTCAAAGATGGCTGGACGGTAGAAACACAAGACAAAAAACTGTCAGCACAGTGGGAACATACGTTGGTGGTTACCGAAAGTGGATATGAAATACTAACGTAGTTTTGAATAATGATACTCGTTTGACCAAACAATTATTGAAATAAAATCGGCTTTATGGTGATTCTGAAAAACAATTTAGAAGTATAGCAAAAGTGTTACCGTGGAATGAAACTGTTACTTGTATTCCAACATTATGATAATTAAGAATTAAAAATTAAGAATTAAAAATTAAGAATTAAAAATTGTTTGTCCTCACTCTACCTCCATATTCCCTATTGCAAAAAGCTTTGTTATTATTGTGATTTTCACTTTAGTTTGAATCTTAAAACGAAAGCAGATTTTGTTGCGGCATTGTGTAAAGAGCTCGAGTTGCAACACAATTTTTTAAACGATACCGCATTGGACACCATATACTTTGGTGGTGGTACTCCTTCGGTGTTGAGTCCCGATGAAATACAGTACATATTTGCAACAATACGGAGGTTTTGGAACATTTCGCCAACGGCAGAAATTACTTTTGAATGCAATCCCGACGACCTCAACTTACCCTTTTGCAAAGAATTATATTCCCTTGGAATTAATCGATTAAGTATTGGTATTCAGTCGTTTTTCGACGATGAATTGCATATGCTCAATCGACGACATACTGCTTACGAAGCACAGCAATCGGTACACAATGCACAACAAGCAGGGTTTAGCAATATTACTATCGACCTTATGTATGGCTTGCCACATCAGACTTTGGAACGCTGGAAGCAAAATCTCGACAGAGTGTCGCAACTCAATGTGCAACATCTTTCATGTTATGCCTTAACGGTAGAAAAGAATACAGCGTTGGCACAATCAGTCAAACGAAAACAAGTGATTCCGCAAAGCGACGATGTGTATATACAACAGTATAATTATCTGATACAGTGGTGTGAGCAGCATGGTTTTGAGCAATATGAAATTTCCAATTTTGCGAAACGTGGAATGTACTCTCGGCATAATTCTAATTACTGGAGCGGGAAATCGTATCTTGGTGTTGGCCCTTCGGCTCATTCGTTTAATGGTACGTATAGATTTTGGAATACAGCTCACAATCAGAAATATATTGATACTCTGCAGAATAATCAACTTTTACAAGAATCAGAACAATTGTCGCATTCCAACATATGTAATGAATACATAATGACTACATTGCGAACCATACAAGGTATTGAAATCCAAAGAGTTCAGCAATTGATGACAAGTGAAGAATTTGATTCATTTTTGAAACAAGTTCAAACGTTGATTCAATCAGAAAAGTTATGCATGTCGGCAAGTCATATATATTGCACTTCGCAGGGTTTTATGGTGTCTGATATGATTATAGCGGAGTTGTTTGTATAGTTTACTATTACCACTAAATTCTTTTACCACAGAGTAACACAAAGATTCACAAAGATATGTATACTCTGTGTAGCTTTGTGTTCTTTGTGGTAAATTTACTTACTTGGAAACACTGTTAATCGATTACGTTATTAAATTTCTATATTTTATACCTTTTGGTATTATACCTTTTGGTATAAAATGTATAATTTTACATATAAATTTTTTTTTATGAGCATTTTAAAAAAACTCGCAGGACAAACAGCAGTATATGGTTTAAGTACCATCGTAGGAAGGTTTTTGAATTTTCTACTCGTTCCTCTGTATACACGGTTTTTCGACCAATCGGAATATGGAGTAGTAACAGAGTTGTATAGTTATACCGTGTTTCTCATGATTTTTCTTACCTATGGGTTAGAGACAGGTTTTTTCCGTTTTTCGCAAAACAACGAAGACAAGCCCAATGTATATACTACCATTATGAGTAGTTTATTTACCTCATCGAGTATTTTTATAGCATTGATTTTCATTTTTTTAGAACCACTTTCTGGTGCACTTGGCTATGCTGGATTCGAAAAATATATTTGGTGGATGGCTCTCATTATCGGTATCGATGCATTTACATCAGTTCCATTTGCAAAACTACGTCACGAGCAAAAAGCTATTCAATTTGCAGTAATTAAATTAACAAATATTGCTATAAATATTGGCTTAAATATATTATTGATTGTGGTGTTGCCTCGCATAGCTCAAACTCACGACATTGCTTGGATTGACCAGTATTTTGCTCAACCATCAGTTGCATCAATTTTTATATCGAATTTGGTAGCAAGTATTGTAACTCTAATTATGCTCTTGCCTCAAATTTTACGAAATCACAATTCGTTTGATTACTCTCTTCTTAAACGTATACTCTCCTATTCATGGCCACTTCTTATTGCAGGGTTAGCCGGAAGTATTAATGAAGTATATGATAGAATTTCGTTACGTTATTTCTTAACAATTCCTGAAGGTGTAGATTCCTCAAAATATATTCTTAGTCAAGTTGGTGTGTATGGAGCAAATTATAAATTAGCAATGATTATTTCAATTTTTAATCAGGCTTTTCGATTTGCAGCCGAACCATTCTTCTTTTCGCGAATGAATGCAAGTGATTCACGTGAAACATATGCTAAGATTATGAATTATTTTGTTGCATTTACTTTGTTTTTGTTTTTGGTAATAATGTTGTTTATCGACATATTCAAACATTTTATAGGAAGTAATTTTCACGAAGGTTTATCGGTAGTTCCAATTCTTTTGTTGGCTAATATTTTCTTAGGTATTGTATTTAATTTATCTATTTGGTATAAACTATCGAACCAAACCAAATTTGGAATATGGATAGTAGGTTTTGGAGCACTTATTACTCTAATAATTAACATGATATTTGTACCATATTATGGTTATGTAGCTTGTGCTTGGGCAACTTTAGCTTGTTATGTATTAATGACAATCCTCTCCTATCGGTTATGCCAAAAGTATTATGTAATTCCATATAAAATAAAGAGTTTAGCTATGTATTTTGCATTGGCAGGACTTATATATGTTACCGATATATATATACAAATTCCGTATGTAATTTTTTCATATGGAATTAAGTCAATTTTTGTTTTACTTTTTGTTGGTATTGTTGTTGTAAATGAAAAAAAGGGTATAATCTCTTAAATTATTACAATGAAATCTATATTTTTTATCATACTAGTATTTGTAATTTTTATTACAAACAATGTGGCTCAAACACTACCTACGTTTAGAGGCAAGGTTAAATCAATTACTGAAACAGCATATAATTCTACCAATCAAAAAACGACTATAAATTTTTCTAAATATAACCAACAAGGGCTTATTATAGAACATAAAGTTACAGATGTGCTTAAAAATATAACTACATTGTATACATATACATACAATACTCAAAATAATTTGATTGAACAAATTCAAAGTAGTTCGTTGAGCGGTATATTGTATATAACAAATAGAAAATATGATGACAAAGGGAAAGAAGTTTCTTATATTTTATATAAAGCCGATAGTACTATTCTTCAGAGTAATATATGTGAATATAATGCATTTGGTAAAATACTGAAATATGTTTATTTGAATGCAGATAGTACCCTTAATTATACGGAGATTAATAAATATGATGACAAAGGAAATAGAATTTCTAAAGTACATATTCCCAAAAGTCAATTTAATCAAACATATTCATATTTGTATGATTCAAGAGATTCTATAGTAGAAGCTAAAACTTTTAATTACAAAGGAAAATTAGAAAATAAATCTATTTATGTATATGATAATCAAGGTTTATTACTTTCAACTACTAGTGAATTTGAAGCGTATTGGTATGGTCAAACGACGCCAGCAAAACAAGTAAATTTATATAATTCAAAGGGAAATATAATTGAAACGAAAAGTTATTATGGCGATCCTCTTACTTTAAAATCTACAGCAAAACACTTTTATGATAGTAATGGAAGAAAGATTTCTACTATCGCTAAAAATGATACAATTACATGGAAATATAATGCAAAAGGAATTTTGGTAAACTATTCAAATTGTCAGAATAAAAATTGTATGTCAACTGTTTACAATGATTTTGGAGATGTTATTTATGATGAAAATCACTATCAATTTAACTCTTCTGGGCTTGTGACAAATACATACGAATATGATTCTGAAGCGAATTGGATTACAAAAGTTTCTACGAATAAAGTTTCTAGTTTTAAAACTATACGAGTAATAGAGTATTGGTAATAACGAATTGGTAAAATTGTCAGTATATTGACAAATTTTACATGAAAATTGTCATTACGTTGACAAATTTTACGTTAATATTGTCAATTCGAAATTTTTTCAGTTATTTCACAAGACAATTATGTTGAATTTATAGCTTAATTCAAATACACTTTAAATGCTATTTTCTTTTGTATATGAACTGATTTATCATCAACCTTCGAAAATTTCCAAATTACTGGAGATATTGCAACAATTTCTTTTTTCATATTCAAAGTTTTAGGGTCTAAATATATGTTTTCAGTAAAGATTATTGATTTATAATATTGTAAATCTCCATTTCTTTCTATAATATATAATTCCTCTTCATCATTTGCATTAATATTTGAAATTGTATCTTTTGAATATCCTATGTCACGTAAAATTCTAACAAACGAAATAGGTTCATTTGTTACAAAATCGATAGGTTTAAGAGCCTTATTTTCTATATTTTCAAACAATGAAGTAAATAATGTTTTCTTAACGTATTCATTAAGAAAAGGATTTTCATTATTTACAATAACATTTTCTTCTATTTCAGAATAATTTTCAAAGAAATATTTTAATAATGCATCAAAATTAAATAATAAAACTTCATGGTTTGATTGACCTATTAAAACCATATTTTTTTTATTCAATTCAATTTCAGGATTATTAATTATCCATAATGTTGCTTTTTTTCTATTTTCTCCATTTTTTTCATATTCCATAATAGGTCTATAACCTTTGATAGTTGAGTTAAAGGAGAAATTATTTTTATTAAAATATAGATCTTCAATACAATCAATATATTTAATATTTTCTAATCGCATTGGATTTGTAATTTGTTTATATTCAATTTCACCATTTTCTTTCTCAATTAATATTGTATCAATGGAACCTCCAAATGAGTAGAATAAGTCTTCGGATGAAATACCACCTAGATTTTTAAATGAATAATCTTCCCAAAAAAAACCATCATATGTATAATTATTTACAATAGATTTATCTGGATATAGATTATAAAATTGAATAGAATATTTTTCAACGTTGTCAAATAGAAAATATCCAAAAGATTTATTTTTTTTGGGTGTAAATGATTGATATTGTAATTCATATTTTTGCGGATATCCATTAACCACGCAATATTCACATACTTTTATTGGTGTATAAGTTGAATCAAATGAAATTATTTTGTTCGAATATGAACTATCAATACTTATAAATGAATACAATCGTAATGCTTTAGGCAACAAATCATTGTTTTGTCCAATTACACAAAACGATAGAAATACTAAAAATGTAGAAATAGAAAAAGCCTTCATGCAATTAAATTTTATCAAATATAGTAAAATCTATCAATACATTCATTTTAAGTTGTACATTTGAGCAAACTACATAGAGTAGTATTAGAGTTTACTATAAATATGCTTCTATAGCAAGAATCTCATTTCTAGTACCTTCTATAGGTTATTTACTAGAAATTTTTTAATTCATGGACAATCTTTCAATTCCTTTTCATTCGTTTTTGAATATTCAAAAATCCGATAATCCCGATTTTATTTTAATGATAGGTGTTCGCCCCGAATACTTAAATCATGTTGGAACTGTGCATGCGTGTGTTCAAATTACGCTTGCCGAAGCTACCAGTGGTGAGTTTTTAGACTCGCAAATACCGGGTTTGCTCAGTGGAGCATTTATGCCAGTTGTGCGTAAGTCGCAACATAAATATCATAAACCTGCCAATGGTGCCTTGTTTGCCAAAGCACGTGTTATTGAATCAAATATTTCCCAAATTAGCCAAGAAATTCAAGAAAAAGGACGTTCGCTCTTTCAAATAGAAATTAAAGTTTTTGATTCACACAATCAAAATACCCTTACTTCTGTGTTCGATTGGTTTATAGGTAAAATTTAATTTTATTTTATAACTATTTGACTTTTAAGACAATCAGACAATCAGATAATCAGACAATGTATCGTTTCTTAAAACTTGTTTACAATCTTGCATACCTTATTGTAAATCAAAATAAAAAAACATTGTATTTTCACGTTTAATTTGAAAAAAGTAAACGTATGATTGTTAAAATAGTAAACAAATCAAAACACCCTCTACCGCACTATGCAACCGCACACAGTGCCGGAATGGATTTACGAGCAAATCTTGATGCTCCTGTTGTATTAGGTCCACTTGAGCGAAAAATTATACCAACCGGATTGTTTATTGAATTACCCGAAGGTTACGAAGCACAAATTCGTCCGCGAAGTGGTTTGGCTGCAAAACATGGCATTACGTGTTTAAATACTCCCGGAACTATTGATGCTGATTATAGAGGCGAAATAGGTGTAATTTTAGCAAATGTTTCTAATGAATCTTTTACCGTGAACGATGGCGAACGCATTTGCCAAATGGTTATAGCACAATATACAAAAGCAAATCTCGTAGAAGTTCAAGAACTAAGCGAAACCGACAGAGGAGCGGGAGGATTTGGGAGTACAGGACGTAAGTAATTTTTAATTATGAATTTTTAATTTTTAATTAAAAAGAATGAAGGATAATATTATTAAAGATAAAAGTTTTGCTTTTGCGTTAAAAATAATTGCGTTGTATTCTCAATTACAAGAGAATAAAGAATTTGTTATTTCCAAACAATTGCTTCGATGTAGTACAAGCATAGGTGCAAATATTAATGAAGCAATAGCTGCTGAAAGTCGAGCAGATTTTGCTCACAAAATGTCAATTGCAAGTAAAGAAGCTCGGGAATCTTTGTATTGGTTAGAGTTATTACATGCAAGTAATTTAAAGGATTTTGACTATACTTTTTATGTAAAAGAATGTACAGAAATAGTTAAAATTCTTACAAATATTGTAAAGTCAACAAAATCAAATTAATAATAGTTTTTTTAATTTTTGAATAAGGTTTTACTAGGGTTCGATAGGCACACTAACCAATTAAAAATTAAAAATTAAAAATTAAAAATTAATGAAAATAATCATTCCAATGGCAGGTATGGGTACTCGTATGAGACCACATACATTAACAGTTCCAAAACCTTTGATTCCGGTGTATGGAAAACCTATAGTACAACGCTTGGTAGAAGATATTACCAGAGTATGTAACGAAGTGGTTGACGAAATTGCGTTTATCGTTCATCCGGCGTTTGGCAAAGCGGTAGAAGAAATGTTGGTAACTATGGCTCAAAAACTTGGGGCGAAAGGTACTATTTGTTATCAAGCACAAGCCCAAGGTACTGCACATGCTGTGTTGTGTGCCAAAGAAGCTCTCAAAGGCAATGTAATTGTTGCGTTTGCCGATACCTTGTTTATTGCCGATTTTAAACTCGACACACAACAAGATGCGATAATTTGGGTGCAGCAGGTTCAAGATCCTTCGGCGTTTGGTGTTGTAAAACTCAACAGCGATGGTTTAATTACCGATTTTGTTGAAAAACCAAAAGAATATGTAAGCGACCTTGCTATTATTGGAATCTACTACTTCAAAGATGGCGAAAATCTATGTAAAGAATTGCAATATCTCATTGATAATGATATACATGTAAAAGGAGAATTCCAGCTTACAACGGCATTGGAAAACATGAAAAACAAAGGCGTGAAGTTTTATCCGGGCAAAGTTGATGAGTGGCTCGATTGCGGGAATAAAAATGCTACGGTTAATACTAATACTCGCTTGTTGCAAAATTATGGTTCGCAAATTTCGAAAAACATTACTATAGAAAATTCCACAATCATAGAACCTTGTTGTATTGCCGATGGTGTTACTATTCGCAACTCAGTCGTTGGTCCGTATGTATCGGTAGGCGAAGGCACAAGTATTTCGGGTTCTGTAATTGATACGTCTATTGTTCAATCGCAAGCAAATATTGCACACGCACGTATTACAAATTCTATGATTGGTACCAAAGCAATTGTGCAAACCAAACCACTCGATTTGAGTGTGAGTGATTATAGCGAAATTGTGCAGTAATGAGTGTGAGTCGTTTTTTTGTTTTTGTATGTTTTCTTTGTGTTTGTTTTTATACAATTCCAAATGCTCATGCCCAAAAATCGCGACGAGCAGCTGTAGATTCGGTAAAGCAAGAATTGAAAGCTATAGAATTTGAACGACTTATAATTCAAGCAAATCTAAGCAAAAACAATAAAGAGTACGAATATGCTTTTGATTTGTATCAAAATGCCTTGTCTCTTAATTCTAAAAGTGCTTTAGTACACTATGAATTAGCCGGTATTTATAAACAAAATTATAAATTTCAAGAGGCTCTTAAACATGCACAAAAAGCAGTATTATTAAATCCTGATTTACCCGAGTATCGTTATTTTTTGGCTAGTTTGTATCAAGATAAGGGAGAGTATCAAAAACAAATAGAACAATTGCAATTTGTAATTCAAAAACAAAGACAAAACATAACTTTATATTATTCAATAGCAGATATATACTATGCCAATGCAGACTATGATAAAAGTTTGCAGGTATTGTCTACTATTGAAAAAATGTTTGGTATAAATGAGGAAATACGATTCAAAAGATTTAGTATTTATGTACTTCAAAATAATAATGATAAAGCCGAAGAAAGTATTAATGAATTAATACGATTATATCCTCATAAAACAGAATATGTATTCATAGCTATACAGTTATTCGAAAAAAATAAAAAATATACGCATGCCCTTGATTTGTGTAATGTTGTACCAAAGTCGGAAAATACTATAGGAGAAATTCAATATGCAAAAGCTCGAATTTTCGCTAAAATTGATGCTATTGATTCTATTACAATATCACTAATAGATATTTTTAAAAATACGTATGTTACTCAAAGTCAAAAACAAGAAATTCTTTCAACGTTAGTTTTATATAATTTAGAATCTACACAAATTTATACAAATCGTTATTCAATTATTGAAAATATCTATATACAGGTTCCAAACGATGATATTTTACAAACAGTTTTAGCAAGCTATTATGTTCGAAATAATAATAATGATAAGGCTTTGCCACTTTTGTATAAGGCATTGCAAAAAGATAAAACAAATAATTTTTTGTATAATCAAATAATTGCAATTGAAACAATCAATAAACAATGGGATAGTGTAATTTCTGTTGCAAAGAATGCTTTAATTGTATTTCCGGCTAATGCCGAAGTCTATTCAGCATTAGGTTATGCGTATATGCAAACCAAAAAATACGATTCTGCAATTTCTATTCTTCAAGAAGGTTTAGATATAAGTTACAATAAAAAACAAAAAAGAGTTTTATATCTGTTGCTTGCCGAAGCATTATATGCTCAAAATTCTGTAGAAACTGCAAATCAAATGTTTGAAAAAGCTTTAGCATTAGATTCTACCAATATTTACACCTTGAGTTTGTATGCATATTATGCTGCTTTACAAGGAAATAAAGAAAAAGCTCAATTTTTATTATCAACATGTTTGTCCTGCGAATTGAGTAATGAATATAAATTAGCAAATGCTCGATTGTATTTCGAACAAAAAAATTACGAACAAGCTCGTATAATTTTTCAATCTATTACTTTACCTCTCGAACATTGGCGATATTATGATTTGTTAGGTGATATTAATTTTGTTTTTGATTCAATAGACGATGCGGAAAATGCATGGAAAAAAGCAAATGAGTTTGGTGTAACTATTGATATTCAGCGAAAAAAATTATTTTTGCAAAAAAAATAGATGAAGAATTATATAGTTGTATCTTTTTTTTATTTCGTATTGTTTTTGGCATCATGCTCACAAACAAAGCCTGTAGCTACTCTAAAACCTCGTGAACTTAAACAAATAACAAATCAACAGTTATTTGATTCTATTATGGCCAATTATGGTGAATACAAAACATTTACGGCAAAGTTTTCGGCACAACTGGTTAATCCTAAACCTATTCAAATTAAAGGGAGTATTCGTATTCAAAAAGATAGTATTATTTGGGTATCAATAACCCCGGCACTTAATATTGAAGCTGTTCGATGTGTTATCACCCCCGATAGTGTTAAATATATCAACAGAATAGACAAATCCTATTATGAGGGCGGATATGAAATAATTCAGAAAATAACGGGCGTACCAATGAATTATAAAGCATTGCAATCGGTACTATTGAATGAAATGATTTTTTATCCGTTCGAAAATGTTATAGATTCAGCACAAATGTTTCAAACATTTCAGATTTCAAAAAGAAAAAATGATTTAGTTGCTCAAAATTATACATTTAAAGAACGAAGATCTTTAGGTTCGCGAAGGACAGATAGTTCGACAGTATTTCAATCTATGAATATTCAATTCGATTGTTTTAGAGTTTCTGAATTTGAAATTGTAGATGATGCCAAAAATTTAAAAGTGCAAACAAAATATTCTTTTTTTAGTATTATTGACTCTATTGCTTTCCCAAAAATTCTTACTTTTGAAGTAAAATCGCATAAAAAACGAATGGAGTTTTTATTGAATTTTGAAAAAGTTGAATTCAATATTGAACAAACGTATCCGTTTAGTGTGAATACAAAATATAAACAAATTAAGTAACACAGAATTGTGAAAGAAAATAACAACCCTATGTATCGTTTTCGTATCTCTATACCCATAAAAATAGGGGTTTGTATACTTTGTTTATGTTTACATTTTACTACCGTATCTGCTCAAAAAAATATTGATAAACTCAAAGCTGAAGCTGCTAAAGCAAAAAAAGAAATTGAAATAACAACGAAATTATTAAAAGAAACCGAAAAAAATAAACATGCTTCTGTAGAAAAACTCAATATTCTTAATCAACAAATTCAAAGCAGACAAAAATATTTGCAATCTTTACAGTCAGAAATTGTTGATTTAGAACGTGGTATAGGTTCTGCTTCAGCACAAATTCGTACTCTCAATGCACAATTAGAGGAGCTGCAAAAGGAATATAAACAAACGCTTTTTACACTCTATAAAGTCCGCTCATCTTACGATCAACTTATATTTATTCTTTCCGCCGATAATTATAATCAGGCGTATAATCGTTTAAAGTATCTACAGTATTATTCCGATTATATGATAAAACAAGCCGAACGAATTGAAATGCTCCAAGATAGTATTCAGCGTAAAATGCTTGGTATGCAAGAGCTTGTAAACAAAAAACAAACGGTAGTAGGAATACAAAAACAAGAAACGCAGAAATTGAGTAACGACAAGCATCAAGAGAATTTAGTAGTGCAAGAATTAACGGCAAAACAGCAAGAATTAAAGAAAAAAATTGAGGTAAAGCGAGCACAGGCAGAAAAACTTGATAATCAGATTCAAGCTGCAATACGAGCCGAAATTAAAGCCGCCGAAGCCCGTGCCAGAGCAAAAGCTAAAGCCGAAGCCGAGGCAAAAGCTAAAGCTGAAGCTGCTAAAAATAAAGGTACGTCTACAGCAACTGCATCAAAACCTGCTGTTTCTAATGTCGCCGTATCATCACTTACTCCCGAAGAAACGCTAATTTCCAAAAATTTTGCTGACAATAAAGGGCGTCTTCCGTGGCCAACTACTACCGGTAAAATCACTGAACGATTTGGTACTCACCGTCACCCTACTTTAGGTTTTGATGTTGAATGTAATGGGGTTGAAATTACTACGACTAAAGGTTCTATAGCACGTGCAGTATTTGAAGGTACTGTTACAAAAATAGTTGTAATTCCCGGTAGAAATACTGCTGTAATTATAAAACATGGAAACTATTATACTGTTTACGATAATTTAATAAATGTACAAGTAAAAACCGGACAAAAGGTTAAAGTAAAAGACCACATAGGTACTATATTTACCGATCCCGAAACCGGATATACCGTATTGCAATTGCAAATATGGAAAGAATTACAAAAGCTTGACCCGGAACTTTGGCTTTCTAAATAAATGCCTATGCTACAAAGTAATATCCATAGCATTATAGATAAACTCGATGATTTTATTCGTAAGTATTATCGCATGCAATGTGTTAAAGGGCTTTTGCTATTTTTACTTGTTTTTATAGCTTATAGTATTGTAATTTTTCTAATTGAGTATATAGCCTTCTTGCCTGTATTCACCCGAACTTTTGTTTTTTATACGTCGTTATGTATAGCATCTTTCGCTATAATTAAGTATATATGTATTCCATTGGCTCGCATGTATAATATTGGAAAACGGTTATCATATATTGAAGCTTCGAGAATAATTCAATCTCATTTTCCTGAAATTAAAGATTCATTGTTAAATGCATTAGAATTGTCGCAAATTTCTCAAAATCAAAGTAATGATTTACTTATTGCAGCTATTAATCAAAAATCTGCGTTATTATCTCCTATAGCTTTTTCTTTAGCTGTAGATATTCGTAAACTTCTGCCGTTTTGGAAATATGCTGCTGCTCTTGTAATTGTGGTAGTTGCTATTATGGTTTTCTATCCGCAAGCTCTTTTACAAGGTGCTACTCGTATTGTAAAACATTCGGTGTTTTTCGAAAAACCTGCACCTTTTTCTTTTCATCTATCGTCAGATACTGTATGGGTAGAACGTGGGGCAAATGTAACTATAGCACTTACTGTTACCGGTGAGTATATTCCAAATTCGGTAGAAATTCAGTTTGGAGGAAATTCTTTTTTTATGCGTAAAAAAACAAATTCTGAATTTGAATATGATTTTCAAGCATGTAATAATTCACTAAATTTTAATTTTTTTGCTGAACAATTTACTTCAAAACAATATACATTACTTGTAAAACCTCTTCCTCAACTCGTTTCTTTTACTATTTCTGCTAAAGTCCCTCAATATACCGGTATAGATAATTTTACAGTTTCTAATACAGCTGATATTACTGTTCCTGCCGGCACGCAGCTTTCTTGGAATGTATCTGCATCTGATATTACTACACTTGTAATGAACATTTATCAGGCTAAACAAAAGCTGAATTTTGTAAATTCAAATAAAGTTTTTTCACTCAAACATACTGTAATTCATACCACTAATTTTACATTACAGGGAACAAATACGTTTATTTCAAATTTACCTATTATTGATTATACCATAACTGTAATACCCGATTTGGCTCCAATTATTGATGTTGCAAGCAAGCAAGATACTAGTTCACTGTTTCGGTATTATTTTAAATCTCGTATTCAAGATGATTATGGGTTTACATCAATGAATTTCGTGTATTTTAATGAACATAATCACAAAAAACCAATTCGTATTCCTCTTGATATTGCTAAATTTCAAAATAAACAAGATGTGTATTTTATGTTCGATTTTTCACAATTTGAGCAAGGTAAAAAAATTTCGTATTATTTTGAAATTACCGATAATGATAAAGTAAATGGATATAAAACAACTCGAAGTTCTGTTCTTGAATTTGCCGTGCCAAGTAAAGAAGAAATTCAAAAAATTGAAGATCAAATAACTAATAATGTCGAACAATCGTTATCTCAAAGTATAGATGAAAGTCAAGAATTGCTCAAGGATATTCAACAATTACAAAAAAAACTGCTTAACCAAAATATGTCTGATTGGGAAAGAAAACAGACAATGCAGGAAATTTTGCAAAAGCAAGAATCTATAGAACAAAAGGTTAAGGAAATGTCAAAAATGATTGAAAAAAAGCATGATATTCAAAATACATTTTCAGAGAAAGATGCAGAACTTTTAGAAAAACAAAAACAAATTGAGGAATTGTTGCAAAATCTTATGAATGATGAACTTAAAAAGTTGTTCGATGAATTTAACAGCTTACTCGAAAATTTTAAAAGAGATGAGTTTATGAAAAAATCTGAAGACATGAAACTTTCTGTCGAAGATTTAGCAAAACAGATGGATAGAGACCTCGAAATGCTCAAACGTATGGATGTTGAGCAAAAGATGGAGAAAACGTCTGAGAAGCTCTCGGAATTGTCTAAAATGCAAGAAAATCTTGCCAAGGATATACAAAAACAAAATCAATCTTCACAAGAACTATTGAAACAACAACAGGAATTATCAAAAGAAATTCAAAAGGTACAACAAGAGTATAATGAAATTAAAGAAAAAAATTCTGATTTAAAACAATCATTTGATTTGCCCGATTTTACTCAAGAATTCAATGAAATAAAGCAACAAATGCAACAAAGTGGAGATCAAATGCAACAAAAGCAGATGAATAAATCTTCTAAATCTATGCAGAAATCGTCGGAACAAACACAGAGTTTGGCTGATAAAATGGAACAAACCATGCAACAACAAATGCAGCAACAAGCAATGGAAGATATCGACAACATTCGTCAAATAATTGATAATCTTTTAGTTTTTTCGCACAATCAAGAAGCATTAGTTGCTCAAACAAATAAATTATCGCATGCTGACCCTAAATATGCTCAAGTTACAGCAAAACAAAATGCTTTGCGTGACAATTTTTCTATCATTCGTGATTCTTTGTATAGTTTAAGTTTGCGCGTGCCTCAAATATCTTCACAAATAAACAATGAGTTGTTTGCAATTCATAAAAAAATGAAGTCGACAATGTCGTATCTCGAAAATCAACAGCGTTCTGGTGCAATGGTAGATCAACAGTATATCATGACTTCTACAAATAATTTGTTATTGCTTTTGGGTGAAGTTTTAGAAGCTATGCAACAATCTGCTGCTCAACAAATGCAAGGTCAACAGCAGTGTAATAAACCAAGCTCAAAAGGATCGGGAAAACCGTCGATGCAACAAATGCAGCAAATGCAACAATCATTAAAACAACAAATGCAGCAAATGATTCAACAGATGCAACAGGGTAATATGCAAGGGAAAGGTATGCAAAAAGAATTAAGTCAAATGCTTATGCAACAACAAATGATGCAACAAATGATGCAACAAATGATAAAAGACGGAGGAATTAGTCCTGAAGGTATGCAACAACTCAAAGAGATTCAAAAAATGATGGACAAAAATGAACAAGACATAATTAATCAGTCAATTACACCTCAAACACTTTTGCGACAAGAACAAATTGTTACTAGATTACTCGAGTCGGATAAAGCTTTGCGAGAACGCGATATAGATAAAAAAAGAGAGTCAAATGAAGCTAATGATTTATATTCGCAACCAAAATATATGTTTAAAGATGAAAAAAATATAGAATTTGAATTTGAAGATGTCTTAAAACAAACAAATCTCAAATTTAATTCGTATTATCAAAAAATATTTCAACAATATTTACAAAATATTAATGATAATTAGTTAGATTTGTATTTGCTTAAATATGTGATTCCTATGAAAATAGAAATACCTTCAAAAATAGAGAAATTAACCGAAATAGAGAGTTTAATAGATTCAATTTCGGATAAAGTAAATATAAGTTCCGATATTTATGCAAACATATTAGTTGGCGTAACCGAAGCTGTTAAAAATGCTATCATTCATGGTAATTTACTCGACCCAACATTATCTGTAGGAATAGAATATGAAGTAAATCAAAAATATATTCGTTTTACCGTTATTGATTGTGGAAATGGCTTTGATTATTACGCGATACCAGATCCAACTTTGCCAGAAAATATTGAAAAAGAGACTGGTAGAGGTCTTTTTCTCATGAATTGCCTAGCTGATGAGGTTGTGTATAATGATAAAGGAAACGAAGTGAGTCTTAAATTCTTTATAAATTAATGCAAATAAGCTTTTACGAAGAAGATGCTAAAATTCCTGCATCCTTTAAAAAAAAGCAATTTCGTGCTTTGGTTCAACATATTATAACTAAAGAATC
>MWCJ01000006.1 GCA_002069975.1 Bacteroidetes bacterium ADurb.Bin217
AAAGATTACAAACATGTAATCTTGAACAATAATTTATTCGAAAAAGTTCTGTAGAATTTCAATTTCAGGGCTTCCTTTGATTTGCATCATAATATAGCCTACTGTATCGTTTACATACACTTGCGGCAACAGATATTCTTTACTGTTAATATTCTGAATTATAGGCAAGGTATCCCATTTCCAAGCAATTTGATAATTTTGTTTACCATAATGCACAGTTTTTTGCAAAATAGTATCTTTTTGGATAATCAAAAAATAAGGTATTTCTTTGAACATCGAAGTATTTTCAATGGTGATTGAAAGTATTTTCGGATTGTTTTTCTTGGTTTCGTGTACCTTAGTTATATATGTTTGAAATACTACAGCAGCTACTAATACTGAACACAAAAAGCCTATAGTAATAATTATAAGATTTTTGTTTGTTTTGTTTCGTTTTCTATGTCGTTCAAATTGTATCATTTTTTTTTGGTAAAATTAAAAAAATAAATTTTTCTTGCCCGATAAAATGATTGAGATTTTTCACAAGCACAAAAAATACGACTATCTTTTCTTCAAAATTTCACACACTATAAATCCCCATTATCAGCGAAACTATAATAGCCATTGCGAGTAACGATTATATGGTCGAGCATAGTGCAATCGAAAAACGGTGCTGCTTGTTGAATTTTTTTTGTAATATCTTTGTCGGCACCACTAGGCTTTGTATTGCCCGAAGGGTGATTGTGAGCTACAATAATACCCGAAGCCAAGAACTCCAATGCAGCTTTACCAATAATTTTGACATCAATTACAGTACCTGCAACACCGCCAACACTTATAATTTTTTGTGCAATTATTGAATTATTTCTATTAAGATAGAGCACTCTGAATTCTTCGTGAGCCAAATCTGCCATTGATGGTTGCAGGAGTTTATATACTTGAATACTTGCTGTAATAGGATTGTTGGGTTTAACTTCGGTTGCACTTCGTCGTTTCCCGAGTTCAAATGCAGCAAGCAAGGTTATCGCTTTTGCGGGGCCAATGCCTTTAATTTTGGTTAAATCATGTAAAGAGTATCTACCAAGTTCTTGCAAACAATTATTCGACTGATGGACAATTCGTTTTGCAATATCGAGTGCAGATTCACTACGTGTACCTGTAGCTATAAGAATAGCCAACAATTCGGCATCACTCAATGCCTGTACTCCTTTTAATTGCAATTTCTCACGCGGACGGTCTTCTTCTGCCCACGATTTAATGGATAAAAAATTTGAATTCATGGTGTTATGTAAAAATCAAAAAGAGGAACTTATGTGCGGCAATAGAACCTCTTTGTATAATATATTTTATGGACCCACAATACTTTGCAACTGCTTCCAACCAAAACCTACTTTCCAATAATAAATTTGTCCCGTAGTTTTATCATAGCGAATATCACCGGCATGACCATTAGATATAGTTGTAATATCATTTATAGCAGGAATATCACCCACAAATGTCCATAATGGAGTTCCCGAAGTCCCTGCGTTATACATAAATTTTTGTTTATCAGTATTGTACACAAGTAAACTGTGTGTTGGGTTTGTAATTGCAGTAATTTGAGCAGAGGTAAGTGTAGGTATTAACACACCTGTATTATTGTTTGGAGCTACCACATGCAATACAGTAGCAGCATTGGGAGTTTCGGTAGAAATTCCTGTTTGTGCATTTACTGCAAACGTGAGTAAAGAAAATAGTACTATATATATTGCTTTCATATCTATTACATTAAGGAGTTATAGTTCCGGCACCAAGAGATATTTGTCGCCAATTATTCGCATTATCGAGAAAAATCAATACATTTCCGGTGGTATACAATTTTGTTTCGCCTTCGTACATTCCAACTTTACTGTTTGTAGACACACTTTCAATATACGTCATTGGTCGCCATTCGGTAGAATTGTAATACATAAAATCATTTTCATTAGAATTAAATAAAATGAGCCCTGTGGCAGGATTAATAATTCCATTCATTTGAGTGTCTGAAAGAATTGGAAACAATACCCCCTTATCATTAGTTGAAGTAAACACTTTAAGTTCCGCTGAATTATCAATAGCACCGGGTATTACATCGACATTTGTATCGCCTATCACTGTTTGAGCTTGTACTTGAAATACGCCAAGCAAAAGCAAACTAATCGAATATATGAGAACCTTTTTTTTCATAGCACAATTAATTATCGAGTAATTCTTTCCAACTTGTTCCATTCCAGTACCAAAGCGTATTTGTATCGGTATTATATCTAATTTCGCCCACAGAGTCGCCACCGGCACCTCCTAATAAGGCATTATTTGAAATAGCTAATCTACCTACAACAATCCAAGCGGGTGTTGCAGGTATTCCCGAATTATAATAATATCTATTTTCGGTTGTATTATATATCAATAAACCATTAGGCGGATTTACAATAGCATTCATTTGAGCAGTGGTAAGTGCAGGTAGCAATACCCCTTTATCGGTAGAATACACATGTAATTGTGCAGAGGTATCAATAGCGGTAGTATTTATCCCAACACCAGGTTCACGCGGGATAACCGTAACAGCCCCCACCTTAAAATAACTGGTAGCATTGTTTGTAAATGTATATTTGTACACCAAATAATTACCATCGTAAGAATCGGGGGAAACTGTTGTAGGAGAATTTGTAAAAGAATCATCTACATCTATTGTCAAATCGGGATATGGAGCATCGATTCCGGTAAATTTGAATGATAGGGTAACTTCTTGGTTAAAATTTGTTGTAGTTACTTTATAAATTCTGGTTCCATCATTCAGTGGATTCCCATTATTTCCACAAACAATATAACTATTATCAACAGTAATTCCTGTAGAAACGGTTCTCTGATCAAAAGGAACTCTTGCTGCTGTTGATAAAATTAAGTTCTGATTAGAATTAATGCTTTTCGATTGTTTTTGATGCAAGTGATTTCTATCTTCACGTGCTAATCCAAAAATTCCGTTATTATATGGAGCAACGACGCTAAATACCGTAGAATTATCGTAATTAGTATAATCATAATCCAATGTCATTCCGTATTTTAATGCTAAAAAAGACTCTGTTGATTTTCGAACAGGCTCAGTAATACTTGTAGCATAAATAATAACTTCTGCAATTTTCCCATCAAAATCATACGTTGCAGTATTTACAGAAGAATTACCAAGAGTAAAAGGTCCTGACACGTCTAATTCCAAAGGATTAGATTCAGCTATTTCTGTTCCCTCAATTTGCGTAAGAGTAACAGCTTGACTTTGTTGTTGAACTCCATTAACATATAATACTTGATCCCCTGACCATGTAGTAGTTTGAGAAAGTAATTTTGGTGTAGTTCCATAACTATGCCCTATAATAGAATTTTCTGCACCACCATGAGCCGTTGGTGTATATGCACGTAAATTTTGATCACTATAATATAACCCCATACCATCGGTACTATATTTACCATAATCAAAAATAGCTTGATCTGCAGCTCCGCCATTTTTTGGCACAACAACAGCAAACATAGCCAAACCACCATCTATTGCAGGTGCGAACAATTGTTCATCATCTAAATCCATATTTATATTTGCACCATCAAAACTAATAAGAGGATTAAAATTTACATTATCTGTGCTATTATTTTTTATACTCGGTTGATTCGCCACATTTGATTGAGCCATTTCAAACCCATAGGTGTTAGCTAAATCGAACCATTTATTAATCTTTTGTCCATCGGTAGTCAGACCATAACCAATAAAATCGGCAGCTAACCAAATTCTACGACCAGGCACAATAGGGATTGTTGTAGGTTGATTCATTATCCACTCATCACAATGTAAACTACTACACCACGTTAAATCGCCGCCAGATACAACAGTATAATACAATGTTCCAACTTTATCGGTACAACCGGGACAAGTTGTCCCCCCCTCGTAAGTATAATTAACTAAAGATATAACTGTTCCTCCCGTGTTATTATAAAGACTTGAGCCCGATAAAGTGGTAAACACATCGCACTGAACCAACCCTTGATTTATAAAATTACTACCATCTCCAAATGAAATATCTCCAAACACAAAAAAGTATCCTGAAGCGTAATTAGTAAAATCAGTTTTTATTAAAGACATATCCGTGTCTACAGTAATAATCCCATAATTACGAACAGTTAAGCCAGAACCGAGACTACCCCCTGTGATATTTCCTTTAATTAAAATTGTTCCTGTAGAATAATTTGTAAATACTGTCTGATCGGGTTTAAAATTTTGACCAACTTCAATATATCCATAATTGTTAATTGCTCTTGAATTTGAAGAAATGGTTGTAATAATGTCTGTATTTACATACATTTTCCCTAGCGAATTAACAGTAACCGACATACCACTTGCCGCATTTCGCAAATCAAAATTACCAGTAACAGTTAGGATACCACTTACGGTAACAGTCTGAATAAAACCATTATATGGAGTAATTAAATCTCCGGTTACAGTTAAGGTTGCCCCCTCTTGAATATCAAGAGTCCTAAAAATCGATAAATCCACTGACGTTGTAACATCAATTCCTTCGGGAATAATTACATCATCGGCATTTGTAGGAATACAATTACAATCCCACGTAGTCGCAGTATTCCAATCTCCATCAATAATTGCAGTAATAATAGCTGCGTGCAAACCACTCGAAACACATATTCCCAAAAATAAAAGTACTATGCTGTGTTTTATATTTGTAATCATACTGGTATAGGCATAAATTCGTACAAATATAACACTATAAATGTGTTCTTCAAATTTTTTTAGAAAAAACATTGCACGATGTTAGGAAAAACATGTAATTATTTTATTATCAAGGCTTCTAATGTTTGTTGCCTATACTCAGTTGGAGAAATTCTAACTTTTGATTTAAAAATTCTATTAAAATTTGCTTGATTATTAAACCCACATTCATCTGCTATATCTGCTATAGATTTTGTAGAATCCAGCAAAAGTCTACATGCATAATTAATTCGGTAATCATTTAAAAAATTTACAAATGTTTTACCTGTTTTAGATTTAACGAGTCGACTAAATGAAATAATTGTCATATTTAAATGTTCGGCCACTTCTTCTAATGATATTTTTTTATTAAAATTTATTTCAATAAAATCATACATTTTTTCAATTTGGGAATTTTGAATATCTAAATAATAAACATTTTTTTTATTTAAAATTATACAATTTTCATCTTGCGACAACAACTCCAATAAATTCACTAAATTTATATATGCCTTTATTCCATTAGTCTTAGAAATTTCATAAATCAATTGCAAAGCATTTTCTGTAGTAATTTTGCTAAACAATATTCCTTTTGTAGCATTTAACAATAATTTTTGAATGTCTTTAAAAACAGATTTTTCTAGTATATGTAATGAAAATAAATCTCGGTGAAATTGTATTGTAATTTCTGATGCATGAGAAGATTCTGTATAATCCTCCCATCCATGGACTAAATTTGGACCAACTAATACAAGTTCAATATTTGATATAGTATTAGAATGCTCACCTATTATACGCGTTGCCCCTTGTGCATTTACAAGCAAATTAATTTCGAATTCATTATGAAAATGTATTGGGAAATCAAATTTTTTTTGCTGTCTATTAAAAACAATTAAGCAATCTTTTTTAGTAATTGGTACCGATTCATGTAAAACTGTTTTCATTGTAACTATTATAATAATTCCAAACCTATTACTAACACATCATCTATTTGTTTGTTATTTCCTTTCCATTCATTAAAAGTTGATTCAACAACTTTATATTGCTCATCAAAAGGCATATTTTGCATTTCGTTGACGAGAGAAATTAATCTATTTGCTTGGAATTTTTTTTGTAAAGGACCGCCAAATTGGTCTTGATATCCATCACTAAACAAATACAATCGTGCCCCATTTTGATACATTATTTCATAATTTGTAAAGCACTTTTTAGAATTTGATGTAAATATACCTCCCACCGAAAAAATATCTCCTTCTATTATTTTCATTGAATCATCACACAGATATAGCACCTGTTGGTTTGCCGCCGAAATCTGAATTACTTGATTTCTTTTATCTATAATACATATAGCTATATCCATTCCATCATCCGGAGATTCAATTTCACAATCAGACGTTTGATTTAAAGCCAAAACAATACCCGCATCTAATTTTGTTAAAATTTGAGCTGGATTTAATAGAGTATCTTCCCTAATAATATCTTGCAACAATGTACTACCTATCATAGACATAAACGCCCCCGGAACGCCATGACCTGTACAATCTGCAGCCACTATATACAGTAAATCATTTTGTTCTTTAAACCAATAAAAATCGCCACTTACAATATCACGGGGTTTAAAAAACACAAAAGAATTTGGCAAATATGTTTGTATAAAATCAGAGGCAGGCAAAATTGCATCTTGTATTCGTTTTGCATAAAAGATACTGTCTCTAATCATTCTATTTGAACGACTTAAATCATTATTATTTTGTATTAATAATTCACTTTGCAATTGTAATTCTTCTTTTTGATGCAGAATTTCTTGTGTTCGTTCATCTACTTTTTTCTCAAGTCTTTTTTTATCTATAATCAACTGTCGTTCTCTAATTTTTATAAAGCTATATATAATACCTATTAGAATAATTATAATTATTGAATAAAACCAAGTTGTTTTCCAAAAAGGCGGATATATTATCAGACATACTTGTTTTTCAGTAACACTCCATTCCCCTATTTGATCTTTACATTTTATATACAGAGAAATTGTACCCGGTTTTAATTGTGTTAAGGATATTACATGTTGACCTTTGTCCATGTCAATCCATTCAGAATTTTCACCTATTTTATATTTAAATTGTAGAATATCAGGATTTTTTACCCGTAAAGCCGAAATATAAAATTGTATATTTTCGTGTAAATATGATAAATGAATTGTATCGACAAATTCAATAGCTTTATGTATGACATTTCCATGTTTTGCAATATAATCGGTTGTAATTTCGGTGTTTTGAATTAGTAATTTTGAAATTACTGCAGTGCATTCCGACTTCTCGAACGAAGTTAATTCTTGAGGAAGAAAAACATTTAAACCATTTATTCCCCCCATCAAAATTGTTCCATCTTGGGATTTGCATCCAGCATTCATATTAAAATAATTTGACTGAGCTCCATAATCAATTCCAAATGTATGCGACACTTTCGAATATTTGTCAAATATTGTAATGCCCGAATTATTAAAACAAATAGTATTGTTATGTTCAAAAAATTGCACAGCACATAAAAAATACTGCCCCATACTATTTGCTAATTTTTTAAATGTATCTGTATATATATCATATACAAATATCCCCTGACCTGCAATTCCCAACCACACTTTATTATCGTTGGTTTTAAAAATGGTTAACACCTCATTTGCCGGAATGAATTTTTGAGAATTTTCTTTGGTATACTTTTCAACTTTTCTGTTGGTTACATTTGAGAAATTTTTAATTCGCACTAGCCCTTCGCCAAAAGTTGCCAACCAAACCTCTTCGGGCGAATGAATTAAAATATCGAAAACTGTATTTTGCTCGTATTTACTACTCACAGCGAATTTTGAGACGCTCGAAAAATTTAGAGATAACTCCCAAAGCCCTTCCCCCCATGAACCTATTAAAAACGAGTTTTTATACTGAACTATTTTATAAATTGTTATTTCTGGTATGATTGCTACTTTGGTAATTTTATATGTAAGTAAATCCATTTGAAATAGTCCCTCTTTGGCTCCAAACAATAATGTATTCTTATATAAACAAAAAGAAAGTACATCTTTTTCAAATCCGGAAATTTTGGTAAAAATTTCTTTGTTTTTATCAAACCGTATTAAACCTATAGATGAACCTAAAATAAATACATTGGGCGAAATTTCAACTATTGCATTTATCTGATTATCTTGTATACTTTGAGAATTAAACATATTATAAGAATAATGCTTTATTCTTTTTTGGTTATTATAACAAATATTTATACCATTAAATTCTGTACCTACCCATATGTTTTTTTGATTGTCTACAAATACATGCAACACATTTTTTCCTTTGAATGTTGGGTTTACCTTATCGTATAAAATTGTTTTAAAGTTCCACGCACTATCGAGTATGGCTATTCCATTACGAGTTGCAATCCATATATCATTATTGTATTCAATTATACTATTTGAAAAATGAAAGATTTGACTAAAAAAATTCCGGAATTGAGACGTTTCTATTGAATAAGTGGTTATACCTTTATTTTCTTGAGAAATACATAAAGAATGTTTAACAACACCTATAATTTTAAAATCCTTTGCCGGATTCTGCAACAATTGAAATGTGCGAAATGTTCCAGTTTTAATTGAATATCCTTGAATTGAATTTTTGGAAATAAAATATACAACATTTTCATACATTATACTTTGAAACACTTGATGCTCGTATATAGTTTGCACGTTATCGGTGTTTGTATTATATAAAAAAAGACCTTTATTACTAGATATACAGAGCAATGTATCTGCTATTTTATGAATTCCCTGCACACTGTGTTGAATAAATTTTTTATGGTCGTATAATTTCTTCCGCATTACTTGATTATACACTACAATTCCATTATTTGTCCCAATCCACATAATAGTATTGTTTATTTGACAAATAGAGGTAGCAATATTTGAATTTATTTCTTTTTTAAGTGTAATAAAGTTTTTACCATCAAATCTATCGACACCTTCATTAGTTCCTATCCAAACATATCCATAAGAATCTTGATAAATAAACCGCACATAATTATTTGAAAGTCCTTCATCATTAGAAAAATTTTTAAATTCTAAATCTTGAGAAAAACATGATAATAATTGAAAAAAGAAACAAATAATTAATACGGATATATATTTCATAATTAACGTAATAAAGTTACCGAACCAAATTTAGAATCGCTAAATGAATCTTTCCAAACACTACCATCAAGCATTGTAGCTTTAATTTTCCATCGATATACACCAGCTTGGAGTAATTCATTGTTATAGGTCCCATCCCATTTCCCCACAAAAATACCATCTTCTACTTCATTCGAATACCATACAATATTACCCCATGAATCAAACACCCAAATTTCACACTCTTTCAAATTAAAACCAATTGGCTGAAAAAATCGTACATGACTCGCCGGGTTTGTAGGTGCAAATGCAGTAGGAACACACATTCCTGTTTTTACATCTATAAATATTTTTTCAGTATACGAGGAATCACATCCGTATTCATTTGTTACGGTTAATTTAGTATAATAGTTTCCATATTCATATTCAAATACTTCTATTGGTATATTTTTTTCATCATATTCTGTTTGAGCATCTATAAATGTTGTGTCATTTGTAATTCCAAAATTCCAAAACATTGTATAGCTAATATCTTTTTTATATGTATTTTCACGTATAGGTTCTTGAATAGTTTTATCGACTAACATAATATTTCCATTTGAACTATACCATATAAATTTGGGTTTTGGATATTCTGCAACAGCAACAACAATTGTTTGAGTCCCCATACATCCTGCCCATGTGGTTTCAGTTACAGTAATTGTATCAATTCCCGAATATAACCAATCTACATTCACTAATGCAGATTCACTCTTATCTTTATGAAACAATAAATTTTGACCAGTAATTGACCACACATACGCACTCGATGCTTTATTATTTAAAATAAAATATTTTGATTCTTTTGTCCCAATACAAATAGTGGTATCTCCTTGAATTTGAGGATTAGCATTTTCAGCAATTTCAAGATTAAAAAGTTGGATATCGCTTTCGCATCCTTGTTCTGATATATCATACAATTCAAATTCATACACACCGGCATCAAGTGTTTCTATTCCTAAATTTGCAAAATCATATACTTTCCCATTGGCATTTGGCAAGCCACGTAAACTTTTCCAAACTATATTATTCGTTCCTATTGCATGCAATGGCAATAATGGCATATTCTCGCATTGTACTGAATTTTCAACTATAGGCTTTGAAGCTTTTGGTAAAGCCTTATACAGCAAATCGTCGTAATTACTTTTACAAGTTATAGAATCTTCTGTTATAACGTATCTAGCTTTTATTATATAATCGCCCGGATTGGTAATATACCTGCTTACATCAAGTTGTGTATGTTCTATTGATATAATATCTGACAATGAAGATATTTCCCATTCTATATGCGTAGATAATGAAGGCAGAGGCGATACGTGTGCCGACACTATAGCAGTTTGTTGTAAACATTGTTCTATATTTTCGCCTAATTCAATAGTAGGATTATTCTTAATATATAGAGAAACAGTACTAATATCACTTCTGCAACCATTAACTTCACGTATTACGTAATACGTTTCTTTATCTGAATGTATAGAATTTGGGTAAAATGTATTTCCAATATATCCGGTAAATATTTTAAGATGTTCGTCTTGATACCACTTATCATTAACACCATCTGAAGTTAGATAAGGTATAGTATTACCCTCGCACATGTAAGAATCTATTGTTTTAGGCTTTGTTGGTTTGGGAGAAACAGAAACAGATATTTTTTCCGATGTTGAACAAGCTGGAGTATTATTATCGAAAGCAACTACTGTAATTTCATGCAACCCCGGAGTTTGAGATACCGTTAAAATTCCTTGTGTTGATATACTTCCCATAGAAGTACTATACTGTATTTGACTAGCATTAGTATGAACATAATTTGCTATATCTATAAAAACTACTGACCCCACACATACACTAGCTATAGAGTCTATAAGCAACGAAGGAGCCGATAGATTTGCAACAACAACCTCTGCATTTGTATTTTGAGCTTTGCACCCATATGCGTCTCTAACATTACTAAGTTTATAAATTCCCGCAACAGGATTCTGTATAGAATATATAGCCTGATTTGAGATTTTGCCAAGTCCGGTAACAGATTCATCAAACATATATGGAGCTTTACCTCCACTAAATTCTATAACAACAGGATTTTTATTGGTAGATTCCGGACAATATGCTCCCCCTCCCTGCATTGTATATGTAGGAATTTGAGCATCATATACCTTTATAGAAACTATTTGATGACAACTTGTTTGTAAGGGATTATTTTTATCTCTAATTCTCACATAATATGTACCTTCATTACCAGAAGCTACAGGTAAAGAACTAGTTGCAATCTCAGATACAGCTGCCCCCAAACTTATCGCATCAGAAATAGACGTACTTAACAAATCACCTTTAAACCACTCAAAATCGAAAGAATTTACTGTTTGCATTGGAGATGTTTGTAATGTTAAGGATTCAGAAGGACACAAATAATTATCGATATCGGTACTTGTAATTGATATAGGCAACGATTGCGCACATAAAGGACAATTTATAACTGCCATTATTGGTTTTGAAACGGAATAATTAGCACATGGATTATCGGGATTGGCATATTGGGAGCTTACAAAATTCGAATTTAGAGTAAATGTAGATTCTAAAGCAGCAATTGTTCTAAAATATACAGTATCTCCATTTTCTAAAGAAGCAAACATACTTTGAGATTTAAAATTTTGTATACTCAAATTGTTATTCACCGTAGGATTTGCAATATTTTCCCATGAACTTTTATCGCTTGGATTTGTTGTCCATTGATACAAATAATATGTTTGATTATTATAAAAATTTGTGAGCATTTCTGTTGGTTTTGTTTCTAATTTAAGTGTTTCGTTACATACTTGCGTTGCAACTGAAAGAGAAGAAACATCAAAAAATAAATCTAAAGAAGGTGCAGAACACGCCATAATTTTTATATCATCTATTACCAAATCATTACCACCTAAATACGCAGAATTATTATTTGCAATTTGTAATTTTAGTGAAGTACCCGTAAGTAGTGTAATTTGATTAGAAACTCTTACCCAATAACCACCACCGGCTTTTTGGGGATATGCTTTTTGATTCCACGACACTGAATTAGATGCATTTCCATGTTCGGTAAGAGTTACAGTAATATCTACAGGTTCCGAATCGGGAGAAAAATTTGAAATCCAACATTCAAAATAAAGCATTTTTCCTGTACATAAATTATCAATATTGCGAGAATATATTATATCTCCCGGAGCACTTTTAAGATTTATAAACAACATAGCCCCCTCAAGTGTTTCCGAATGATCATACCCCAAAATTGGATTTGTTTCTATTCCATGAATTTTTGCAGCCCAACCTATCTTAGAACCCACATCATATCCACAATAAGCAGCAACAAAATAATTCCCATCGTTTGGTGCCCCTAATGCCTGATAGGTATGACCAATAGGTGCATCAATTAAGGGATAACGAAAATCCTCTGCCACCGTTTTTGTTTTCTGCACAGGGTTAGTTATGTCTGAATAATCTGTATAGGTAAGAATTCGAGGTTTCGTTAAGTCAAACGTTCCAAAATCATCTAAAAATACAGTTTTTCGAGAAGCAGGTTGACCATTAATTTCGCAACATTGAATGGCATTTACTGTAATAACATCTGAAGTAAGCGTTGTTCCATTATAATTTAGCAAGAGTCTAAATTTATAATTTTTAACCTCTTTCGCCTCATACAACTCGTTAGATTTTGCTCCAAGAAATTTCCACCCCGAACCATCATCAACTTGCCAAGTATACTCAGCATTATATGGAATTTTACTCTGCAATGTAATCTGCTCTCCGGCACACACTTCTGTTCCTTGCGCCGTTTGAATCAAAGGTTTAACCTCACCAAATACCTTTATGCCGGTAATTCCCATTGCCGAACATTCGGTACTATTATCAACATGATTCACTCTAAACACTACTTCGCCGGTTGCAGAAGCAACCCCCGAGAGTGTATATGATGAACTTTTCCCCATTGTAACTTTAGGAACATCAACACCATTTGTTTGATTCCATTGATCGAGATTAATACCTGCTTTAAAACCAATATCTTTCCACATACATATGGTGTTTTTTGTCTCATCTACAACACTACCATATTCTATGGAAACAGAAACATTTGACCCCGGAACAACTCCGGTAACTTTATATTCTAAAATATTTTGGTTGCTCGTAACAGATTTTGGAGAATAAACAAATTGATAGATTGGACTTGCTAATGTAACATAGCGTGTACCATCGAGATTTGAAGGATTGTTGGTTATTGCATAATGATAAGGCGTATTAAATACATTAGCATTTGCCGTAGGTGTTAATTCCGGAGTAACGGTAAAAACACCCGATTGCAAACCAATGTGTTTTATTTCATTAATTGCATAATATGTCTTTGCAACATCTTCAGAAATAGGTTCAAATTCAGTACCCGATATTAATATTTGCGAAGTACCCTGCAAATAAATCAAACTAATTATTATAAAAAAAACATATTTCATAGGTAACTTTATATAAAAAAATGAAAAAAATAGTATTTATATATATATATTAATAAAAATTATCCTATTTACAGAATGTGAAAATTACACAAAACACAAAATTCAGAATATCAGAACAAAAGTAAACCACAAACACGCAAATAGTGTAATATTATTTTATCATTTTCAAAAAAAATTATATCAAATTGATTTTTAAAATGATAAAATAATACATAAAAATGATTGAATACTATTTACATATTGCATGATAATCCTATCATATTTGTATTATCGTTTGCATGCAACTTTTTCATGTAATTAAACGATTTGTTTTTGACATAATTTTTTGTTTGTAATCAACTAAAATGATTGCTTGGTTAATGATGAATACCTCTACTCGTAGAGGTATTTTTCATATATAATATTTCAAACTCATAAAGCCTTAAAAAATCAAAACAATGAAACATATACTTCTCCTTTATGTATTTGTAATATGCAACAACACAATAGTTAGTGCAATTACGTATTATTCAACACCAAATTCAAATGTTAATAATCTTTCAGAATGGTGGACAAATACTGATGGAACAGGTTCAAATCCCGGCAATTTTACAAGTAGCGATATTTTTCAGATACAAGCAGGACATTCCTGTCAATTAAATGGAAACTGGTCATTGGGTGACAATGCTTCATTAGAAATCTATGGCACATTAACTCTAAATAGCTCATATACATTCGAATTAGGAACCAATCATTCATCTACGGTTACTCTAACAATAAAAAATGGAGGAACATTTTCTAATGAATCTACCGGTAATAAGACATTTTGGAGATCGGTAACAATTGAAGATGGCGGAACATGGACAGGAAATTCCGGAGTAGGAGCAAATAATGTGTACATGTATGCTAATTTTACAAATAACAATACCTCAACATTACAAACAGATCAAACCCAAGCTACATATTATACAAATAGCGGAAATTCATATACATGGAACTCAGGCTCTCCCGGCTTAAGTGTATTTAATGTGTATAGCCAACGCGATGGCTTTATATATAGAGGCAATTTATATGTTCGTAATAATTTTACTACTACAGCACAACTTGCCGATGGTGCCGGGAGCACACACATCTATTTAACTGGCACGGGTACCGTTTTTACTGCAAATTCAAGTATGTATAATACTACAAACTTTGTATTTCATTTTGCTCCTTCGGTTGTAGGTAGTAATCAAACCATAAGTATAGAAGGAACTCAATATAGCCCTACGTTTCGGTTCGAAAATTCTGTTAATGCAACTATATCTGGCGGTGGAAGTTATTTTGAATTAGCTCAGTCAACATCAGGAATAATTATAGATAATAATGCTACTCTTAATGACGGCGGCAAAGAAATTCGATTTGAAAACAGCTCAACATTAACAATGAATTCAGGTAGTAATCTTAATGTAACGAATTCTAATACAGTATCAAATGAGAAATTTTGGAGATATGGGACCAAAACATTTGCCACCACCAGCACTTTACATATTTCGAATGCCTCGAGTACGTTTTCATATGCAAATGAATGTTCGTATAGTTTCGGCAATATCACATTAGGAGCAACATCGGGAGCAAGTAGCATTTCGTTTCAAAACAATTCACTCGCTATTACAATTAAAGGAAATCTTAGTATTGGTTCTAATTGGACTTTTGGAAATGCAGCTGCAAATTCAAATCAAGTTGTAATAACGGTGCAAGGCAACATTACTAATAATGGCACATATGTACAGGGAACAAATACAGGTTCAAAACTTGTATTATCAGGTGCATCGGCAGTACATGAAATTTCAGGAAGTGGAACTTTCAATACCAATTCTACAGCTCCCGCTATTGAATTAAATGATGCTCAAGGTGCCCAAATTACGAGTGGAAGTACTATTACAATTCAACAATTAACACATACAAATGGAATAATTACAAACAAAGGCACACTAACAATCTCTAATGCTCACTCAATACCTTCGGGACAAACCTTTGTTGCGGATAATTCATCAACAACCACGTTTAGTAATACTATAACAATTACAGGCACCTATGATGCTCGATGCGGAAGTGTAACGAATTTCAACAATACCGCTACCAATAATGGAACAATACAAGGACCAACAACCGGCACATGGGCAAGAATTGTAAATGCTTCCGCTGTAAATGGTAGTGGCAGTATTGGTGCAAATAGTTATATTGCATTTAGTGGAACCTTAACATGCACAAAAACAGGTACAAATATTTTAGAAAGCAGTGGACAAGCAGCAACATGTGCAATTCCTGATATTTCATTATCATCTTCAAATCCAGCAATTGCAGCAGGCACCATATATAATGGCTCAACAAAACAAGCTATTTATACTTTTAGTTTAGCAGTAACTACCGCTAATGCATCTTTGTCGTCTATTCAATTTACTACAACAAATACCGATGCTGCAGATATTACAAAATATCAGTTATGGTACAACACTAGTAATGATTTATCTTCCTCATCTCAAATTGGTTCAGATATTACAACATCATTAGGTTCAGGCTTACATATTTTTAACAGTTTAGATCAAACTATTAATTCAGGAACTACGGGCTATCTATGGATAACGGTAAATGTATCAAATTTTCCTACAGAGACTAACACTATTCAAGTTTCTGCGATTTCTACAGGTAATATTACTTTTGCTTCGGGTAATAAATCGGGAACAGCATATGACGGAGGAATACAAACTATACAAGGAACTCCTACAATAAATTGTGTTACTACATCTTTATCTGATTTTTTATATTGTTCTGGTGCAGGGGCATCTACAGCACAATCATATACTATTTCAGGAGCATATCTAACTAGCGATATTGAAATAACATCACCTACAAACTACGAAATTTCAACATTAAGCGAATCTGGATACACATCAACTATTAATCTTACCCCCACCCCCATAAGCGGAACGGTTGCAAACACGATTATTTATGTTCGTTTAAAAGCTGGATTAAGCGACGGAGCTTACAATACCGAAATAATAACTCACACAAGCGACGGAGCAATTCAAAAAAATATAACATGCAATGGCGATGTTGGAGGTAGAATGGTTATTTCTTCTGAAAATCAAACTCAATCTCAAATAATATATCCAAATTTACAAGGGTATTTACTATCGGTATTTCAAATAGAATCAATTTGTAATGCTTCGGGAACTATTAGCGAATTAGATTTTACCACAACAGGTACATACACCAGCAGCGACATAAGCACATTTAATTTATTCTATAGTGAGTATCCAACACTCAACGATTCTATACTTGTATCTTCAATATCTTCAGGCATTGGAACTCATTCATATTCGTTTAACTCTTTTAATCAGACTATTGACGCAAATACTACAGGCTACTTTTTTATTACAATTGATATAGCTTCGAGTGCCACGAATACAAGAACAATTCAAGCTCAATCAATTACTGCAAACTATGTTACCATAAGTGGAGGAATTCAAATAGAGGGGACAATTCCCGAAGGTGGTGTTAAAACTATTGGAGGAGTTTTGTTCGGCAACAACTCTTCATTTAACTGGACGTCAACTTCAGATTGGTTAATAGCATGTAATGGTGCTTCGGCAAACAGAATTCCTACATCAACGGATTCTGTGATATTACATTGCAACAACGATTTAAACTGGTATGAGTATTACATTAATACTGCAACTGTTGAAATAGGTGCATTAAATATACGATACGGAAAATTCTTGTTTAACCACAATGGCGGCACTAATTTTACCGTAAACGGAAGTATGAAAATTGATGACAATCCGGCAGCAGACCAAGATGATTGGTCAACACAAATTGCAATAGGACAAGACGGCATTAACACCCTACACGTTAAAGGAAATATAATTGGAGACAGGGCATTATTAGAATTTTACTCAAACGCTAATAGAAAAATAAATCTAATTCTTGAAGGAAATTTCGATATAGGATTTGTGGACTTACATGCAAATGTAGAAAAAAGTCATTTTGCCGACATTACAATTAACGGAGGTAAATTTCAATACTTTACAGCACAAATGACCGATGATGGTAATAAAATTTTTGAAATTGAAGGTACGGTTGTAATTGAAAACAATTCGCATTTACAATTAGGAGAATATGATATAAATTTTGATTGGGAAATGGGAGATATTATAATAGAATCGGGATCAACAATTACTCTTTCGCAAAACAATACTATAACATCAGGTGATTTAGGAAATGGAGACATTACAAATTCTGGAACTTTAATTTGTGAATGTGGAACCAGTATTACATCAAATGGAACTTTTACAAATAATGCAACCATTTACGGACCCGAAATCGGATACACACGATTTATTAATAACAGTAGTATTCTAAACTCAGGAATAATTGGCGAAGATGATACAAACATAGCAGTTAGCGGTGATATAACAGGGAGCGGCAGTGTTGGTAGTAATGTCCTCCAAAACAGTTCTCAAGCTGCTACCTGCGAAAATTTATTACCAATTAATCTTATATCTTTTACAGTTACGAATGCAAACAACTGCAATTCATTGCAATGGATAACTTCTTCTGAACAAAATAATGATTTTTTTACAATTTTACGTTCTGATAACGGAATAGATTTTAATTCTATCTACACTACTTCAGGTTCCGGTAATTCCAATTCTATTAACACATATTCCTATCTAGATTGCATAGAAAACAACGGAATTGTTTATTACATTCTCGAACAAACAGATTATGATGGAAAAACTTCTCGTTCACAAATAATTTCTACTTATAATTTTCAAAAAAAATTTACTATTGAAAAAATTTCTTTGTACCCCAGTGCACGAATGTATATTGTATTTGATGACACAAAAACTTCAAATCAGATTAGCATTATAGATATGAACGGAAAACTATTATTTTCGGAAATATACATGTTAGAGAAAAAAATTGAAATACCATTACAATGGTCAAAAGGCACATATATAATAACTCATACAAAGAATTGTATTTCTCAAAGTATTCCATTTATAATCCATTAATTATAAAAAATTATGAAACTTTTTTTTATTGTACTATTTACAGGCATACAGATACATACTATTGCCCAATTTATAACTATTAAAAACAACCAATTTGTAATTAACAATAACTCATCATGCCCTATATATTTTAATGGAGCAAACACACCTTGGTTTACTTGGAATGATTTCGACGGTGCTCAATCTTGGCAATATTTTGATTACAATACATGGAAAACAGAATTCGAAAACATGAAAAACCATGGATTAAATTCCACTCGAATATGGATTTCATGCGATGGCGACGGACAACCATATATAAATAGCAGTGGTATTGCATCGAATCCTTCTGCCGAATTTTGGAAAAACTGTGATAGTCTATTTTCGTTAGCAAAACAAAATGGAATATATGTTATGGCAACAATGTTTTCATTTGACCATACAAAATCTAGCAAACCAAACAATACAAACTGGCAAAAAATGCTTACAAGCGAAACTAATATTCAAACATATGTAACTAATTTTATAAAACCATTTGTTGCCCGTTACAAAAGCAACCCCTACTTGTTTGCAATCGATATTTGTAATGAACCCGAATGGATGGTGGTTGACCAATCGTGGGGATGCACATGGGCTATTGTTCAAAAATATGTTGCAATAATAGCTGCAGGCATTAAAAGTGAACAACGAACCGATGGTTCTTCGGTATTGGTAACAGTTGGTTCTGCCGCTACTAAATGGAATTCGTCAAAAATGCGAACTTCAGCAAATGGTTCAGGTTGGGGAAACAATCCCGATGGCAACAAATGGACAGATGCAGCTCTCAAAGCTCAATATAACAATACAAATGCAACCTTAGATTTTTATTCACCTCATTATTATGGATGGGTTAATGAATGGTACCATAATCCTTTTGAAAAAACACCTACCAATTTTGCAATTGACGATAAACCATGTCTTATAGGCGAAATGCCTTCAGAAAAATCAACTAACATTTCTACTCCTACCATGACATTACTCAATGCTTTTAATGCTCTAAAAAATAATGGTTGGCAGGGACATTTTCCTTGGACATCAAATACTGTAATTGACAATAATTTTGGCGGTTTATCATACTGGGGTAGTTCAGCCTTAACTTTTAAAACTACCAATTCTAATTTAATTGAGCCTAATTGTATTCCCACTCCCCCAACTTGTACAATCTCATCACCTCTATCAAATCAAACTTTTACACCAGGTACTACCATTACAATTACTGCAAATGCAACTTCATTTGTAGGAACTAGTATTACTAAAGTAGAATTTTACAATGGCTCCACATTATTATATACAGACAATTCGAGTCCCTATATGTATTCGTGGGCAAATGTTCCAGCAGGAACTTATTCTATAACAGCAAAAGCATACAACAACAACGGAGAATTTGGAAATTCTTCAGAAGTAATCCTATATGTTCAAATTCCTAATTCCAATATACTCACCAACGGGGAGTTTGACAACAATACAAGCACGTGGAGTATAGAAAATAATTCTGAAGCAAATGGCAGCATGACTATAGTAACAAATGCGGCAATGTCGGGAACAAACGCTCTGAAAATATGCCAAACCAATGCTGGAACAGAAGATTGGCATATACAAGTACCTACTTCAATTTCGTGTATTGCAAATAAAGATTATGAAATTAGTTTTATAGCAAAAGCTGATGCTCCACGAACAATAAAATGTGTAATTCAACAAGGAATAGAACCTTGGGATATGTATTACTCTGATGGTATGACAAACCTTACCACAAGCAATCAAACTTTTACATATAATTTTACACCTACGGTATCTGATAATTCGGCACATCTCAAATTTTTAATAGGCGGTAACACTTCTTGTGTATATATCGACAAAGTGGTTTTTAAAGAAAAACAGGCACCAACCAAACAAATTATTCAACTTTCAAGTGGTTGGAATTTAATTTCGTTATATGTTATTCCTAAACATTTTGAAATTGACTCGGTATTTTTACCAATTATTCATGAAGTTGATATTATAAAAAACAGTAATGGGTTTTACAGCACTTCGCAAAACAGCAATCAAAGCCTTACCACTCTTTCGTTAGAAAGTTCGTATTTAATTAAAATGAAAACAGCACAATTACTCGAAATACAAGGAGAATTACCAACTGCTACTACTATTAATTTAGATTCAGGATGGAATATGATTGGATACCCAAAATATGTAGAATCAGAAACAACTCAAATTTTTTCTGAAATATGGAATGAAATAGAAACCATAAAAAATTTCGATGATTTTTTAGACAAATCATCAGGCACATTACACCTCATGATTCCAAATCAAGGATATTATATATATTGTAAAACACCTACAAGTATAACCTTTTCAAATTAATTATTTCCCGATTTATAGTGTTCTATAACCATTTTAGGATTTATTACAATAAAAAAAACCCTCGCAATGGGTGCGAGGGTTAAATTTGCCTTAGAATTGAGAGTTTTGAATATATAAATAACCTACCTAAATAAATATATAACAGGCAAATTTCTTTAAATGAGTATTGGAGATTACTCACTATGAAAACTTCTTGAAAACAAAATTAATATCTATATATCAAATACTTAAATACAATTATCTCAAAAAAACATACTTTTTTATCATTTTCACACAACTTATATTCTTATACTTAAAATCAATAATAAAAAAAGGCTATTATTACTAATAGCCTTTAAATGCCTACAGGGATTTTATTTTGACGAACAATTCAATTTAAAAAAGGCATTTTAAATGAAAAATTATTTAAAGTAAATAATAAAACCATAATGCTTAATGTATACAACAAAGATACATGTGCATTATGGTTAAATATAATAGTAATAGTACAAAAATTAGTACTTTTTTATCATTTTGTTACTCCCACTCTATAGTTGCCGGAGGTTTAGAGCTAATATCGTAAACTACTCGGTTTACACCTTTTACTTTATTTATAATTTCGTTCGACATTTTCGCTAAAAACTCATACGGCAAATGACACCAATCTGCGGTCATACCATCGGTAGAACTTACGGCACGAAGTGCTACGCAATTTTCATAAGTACGCTCATCGCCCATTACACCAACCGATTGAACAGGCAAAAGCATGACACCCGCTTGCCACACGGTATCATATAATCCATGTGTTTTGAGTCCTTGTATAAATATTGCATCACATTCTTGTAATATTGCTACTTTTTCGCGTGTAACTTCACCTATGATACGTATTGCTAATCCTGGCCCAGGGAATGGATGACGAGCTAAAATATCTGATGGTATTTGCAATGCTTTTCCAACTCTACGAACCTCATCTTTGAACAACAACCGCAATGGTTCTACAATTTTGAGTTTCATAAAATCGGGTAACCCACCTACATTATGATGTGATTTTATGGTTGCACTTGGCCCGTTTACAGAAACTGATTCAATAACATCCGGATAAATAGTTCCTTGTGCCAACCATGTTACATCTTGTAACTTGTGAGCTTCTTGGTCGAACACATCAATAAAAGTTCCACCTATAATTTTACGTTTAGTCTCAGGGTCTGACACTCCTTCGAGTTTATCTAAAAATTGATCCTTTGCATTTACTCCTATCACATTCAAACCTAATACTTTATATTGCTCAAGTACCGATTCAAATTCGTTTTTACGCAACACTCCGTTGTCAACAAATATACATACCAAATTTTTACCAATAGCTTTATGTAGCAAAACTGCGGCAACACTTGAATCAACACCTCCAGACAAACCTAATACAACTTTATCTGTTCCTAATGTTTGTTTCAAATCGGCTATGGTAGATTCTATAAAAGAATCGGGAGTCCACGATTGAGCACATCCACAAATACCTACCACAAAGTTTTTTAACAATGTAGCACCATCGGTAGAATGATAAACTTCGGGGTGAAATTGTATTCCAAATGTTTGTTCTCCTTGTATATGATATGCAGCAACTTTTACATCTTCGGTACTTGCAATAATTTCATAGGTTGAAGGTATTGAGGTAATTGTATCGCCATGCGACATCCATACTTGTGAATCAAGTGGAATAGACTCAAATAAAACATTATTAGTTTCTATAAATTTCAAATGAGCTCGTCCGTATTCACGGGTTTTCGATGGTTGTACATTTCCGCCAAATTGCTTTGCCATAAGTTGTGCACCATAACATACACCCAATACCGGCAATTTTCCTTTACAAAAATCAAGATTTGGCATAGGAGCTTCGGTATCGTTTACAGAAAAGGGACTACCCGAAAGTATTACACCTTTGGTGTGTTTATCAATTGCAGGAATTTTGTGATACGGCACTATTTCACAATACACATTCAACTCACGTACTCTCCTGGCAATCAACTGTGTATACTGTGATCCAAAGTCTAAAATAAGTATTTTTTCCATTCAATATATTTTTGGATTCAAAAATACTTGTATTCTTCCAATATTTATAATTTTTTTAAAAAAATATACAACTCCTTTTGGTAACTATATATACAATTATTATTTATCGCAACAATAGCACTCCCCCCATAGTATGATACCGTATTTTTTACAATAAGCATTAAAAAAAATTACATCACTACACAACAACAAAATACAATAGTAATTTACAGCAAAAAAAACCTCTGTATGCATTAAAAAAATAGCATACAGAGGTTTTAAGTGTAAAAGTTAGAGTTTTTGAAGCGTTACAAAGCCGCCTCAAATTGTCGTAAAAATCTCACATCATTTTCGAAAAACAAACGAATATCTTTTACTTGGTATTTTAACATTGCTATCCGCTCTACTCCCATTCCAAAGGCAAAGCCACTATATATTTTACTATCAATAGAACAATTATCAAGTACATTAGGATCAACCATTCCACAACCCAAAATTTCAACCCAGCCGCTATATTTACATACATTACAACCTTTTCCTCCACATATAGAACATGAAATATCCATTTCTGCCGATGGTTCAGTAAAAGGAAAATATGAAGGTCGTAAACGTATTTGCGTATCAGCTCCAAACATTTCTTTGGCAAAATATAACAAAGTTTGTTTTAAATCGGCAAACGAAACATTGGTATCGATATATAACCCTTCTACCTGATGAAAAATACAATGAGCACGTGCCGAAATAGCTTCGTTTCGAAAAACTCTACCGGGGAATATAGCACGAATTGGAGGCTTCTGATGTTCCATTACTCGTACTTGCACTGATGATGTATGTGTTCGTAACAACACATCTGGATTTTTTTCGATAAAAAAAGTATCTTGCATATCACGAGCCGGATGTTCCAACGGAAAATTAAGTGCAGTAAACACATGCCAATCGTCCTCAATCTCGGGTCCTTCAGAAACAATAAAACCAATTTTAGCAAAAATTTCAATTATTTGATTTTTCACAATACTTAAAGGATGTCGACTACCAAGCATTATTGGCTTTTCTGGTAATGTTACATCTATTCCTTGCAATACAGATTCATTTGTTTCAAACTGTGCTTGTATTCGTTCAAGCGTATCTTGAATCAATTGTTTCAAAATATTTAATTGTTTCCCAAACTCTTTCTTTTGTTCATTTGGGACTTCTTTAAATGCTTCGAACAATTGAGCTAATTCTCCTTTTTTTGAAAGATATGTTAACCTAAATTGTTCAACTTCTTCTTTTGTTTGTGCTTCAAATGCGTGAACTGTTTGTAAAAGCTCTTGTATTTTTTGTAACATATGTGTATTATTTTGTCATTTTAATTTTCATTACAACATTGATTTTTGGCCTATCAAAATGTGTTTCTACATTTGAAATTTTTTCAACTACCTCTATACCTTCGATAACTTGACCAAAAACTGTATATTCATAATCTAAATGAGGCGCACCTCCCAGTGTGGTATATATATTTCTTTGTTCTGGTGTATATCTATATTTTTCTATTTCTGCCATTTCTTGAGGCAATTTTGCTTTAATTTCTTCTATTTTCGCATTAAATTCTTCTGTTTTCCCTTCTTTTTGCATCACTATTATTTGATTTCGCAATTCCGTTTGCTCTGGCTTTTGCAAATACTCACGAATAACTTTAAATGTCATTTTTGAAATTCGCTGTTCTTCTATTTGATTCAATTCTTGTTCACTGTATATTCTTCCTTGCACAATATAAAATTGCGAACCCGATGATGCTTGTAAAGGATTTTGCTCGTCACCTAAACGAGCTGCAGCAACTGCTCCTTTTTTATGAATCAACCCGGGCACAAATTCAGCTCGAATAGTATACCCTGGACCACCATTCCCTAACATTTGCTTATGATTTGCTCCTTTGGACAATGGATCACCGCATTGTATCATAAAATTAGGAATTACTCGATGAAACAATAAACTATCATAAAATTTTGAATTGGTTAACTGTATAAAATTATCTCGATGTAATGGAGTCTCGTTATATAAAGATATAATTATTGTTCCGTAATTTGTTTCTATTTGAGCTTTGCTTTGTTTTTGATTATTACCATCAAACGAAACTAACCGACAACTTGTAATATATATACTTGTCAAAAGTATATGTATAATTACATATGTAATTCGTATTTGGAGCTTCATTAGGTACTTTATTTCTAAATATTTTGCAAATTAAAAAAATATATCACGTAATTTCATTATTTTTATGACTAAAATTATAAAAATATGATTTCCGAATTAGATTCAACATTTTTGCATCGTGCAATTGAAATTGCTCATTCTAATATTGATAATGGTGGAGGACCTTTTGGTGCTGTTATAACATATAAAAACAACATAATTGCTGAGAGCGGAAATATGGTTCGTATTCAAAACGACCCCACGGCACACGCAGAAGTTGAAGCAATTCGAAAAGCATGTGCAACATTGCAAAATTATTCGTTAGAACACTGTACAATTTATTCTTCGTGCGAACCGTGCCCAATGTGTTTAGGAGCTATTTATTGGGCAAAAATAAATCGAATTGTTTTTGCATCATCACGATTCGATGCAGCAGCAGCTGGCTTTGACGACAAATTGATATATGATGAAATTCTATTGCCCATTGCCCAACGAACAGTAACTACAGTTTCTGCTCCACTCCAAATTGCCGATGATGTTTTCAAAAAATGGATTGAATTTGACAAAAAATTAAGATATTAATACTAATTTTGAATGTATTTTCAAATTAACACATGGTTCGTATCGTACTTTACATTTCGCTAATTTGCCTATTTAGTAGTTGTTCTGACAACTTTCTAGACAAACAACCGTCGTATGCAACACCTACAGACAAACTATTTGCATCGGCTCAAGGTATTAAATCGGCTCTGAACGGCTGCTACAATCAATTACAAAGTCATTATTATTATGGTCGAAATTTTATTCTAATTCAAGAAACATATACCGATAATGCAAAACTTTCAAATACAAATGTTGGTAATTTTTCTTCCTTTTATAATTGGAGTGTTACGTCTAACAATGAAGATATAAACCAATTATGGGCAATTTGTTATAATATAATTACAAACGTAAATGCAATTTTAGAAGCTAGCGAAACACATACAGAATTAAGTGAAAATGAAAGACAAACAATTCAAGGAGAAGCATATACTCTTCGTGCATTAGTATATTTTGACTTAATTCGCATGTTTGCACATGAGTACACAACTACTTCGGGCATTGATGGAGCAAACGGAAAAGGTGGTCATTTAGGTGTTCCTCTCATTACTCAAACTATTTCATTGGATAGTGCAAAAAGAATTAATCGTGCTACAGTTGCCACAGTTTTTTCTCAAATAATTTCAGATGCTCTCAAAGCTGATACGTTATTAATAAACCAAACTTTTTCACCGCTTCGTTGTAATCAAAAAACAGCTCAATCAATTGCTGCTATGATTTATCTTACAATAAAAGACTATAATAAAGCTATAGAATATGCAAATAAAGCGTTAGAAACCATCTCATTAGAACCATCTTCTTCATATGTAACTTCGTGGCAAGAAAAATATTCTTCCGAAAGTATTTTCTCTGTAAGCATTACCGAAACAGACAACCCCGGAACAAACAGTATTGGACATATGCTTTCGCCCAAAGGTTATGGTGGCATAGTTCCAAGTGCAGATTTATTAAATCTATATTCCAACCAAGATATTCGTTCTCAATTTATTGAAAAAAATCAAGAAGATTTTTTCATTAAATATCCGGGACAAAACAATGTGTTGGGGATAGATAATATTCCGATAATTCGTGCTTCGGAATTGTATTTCATAATAGCCGAATCCTATGCAAACAAAGGAAAAACAGTAGCCGGTTTTTACCCCCTTGCACAGCAAGCTTTAGAAGCAATTGTACATAGAGCAAATAATTCTGCAGAACCGATTACTCTTATCGGAGATGAATTAATAAGTAAAATTCACGAAGAATATAGAAAAGAATTTGCTTTTGAAGGGAAACGTTTTTTTCAATTAAAACGAATGCACGCAGATATTTCTCGTACTAACTGTATATCTTCTCAATGTAATCTTATTTACGGGAATTCAAAATTTACATTTCCAATACCATATACAGATATCCAAACGAATAAAAATATACTTCAAAATCCTGGATACTAATGAAATATATAACCGTTATAGTAATTGCCATTCTTGCATTTCTTTACTCATGTAACGAAAATGAGTTTATAAACTCACACATTGATAAAACCTATGCAGAGTTTCCTACAAACACATATTCTCAAACCATTTCATATACCGAGCAATCGCCCTATTCACTATCCATTCCATATCAAATATTTGGAAATTCTCTTGCAAAAAACGATACTCTTATCGTAAGAATTACTTCTAATTATTTTACAAAAAATTCAGAGTATTGGTACGATTCAGTACGAATTATCACCCCACAAACCATCTTTGACACAGTACGTATCTCTATTAAATCAAACAAAATATGGGAAGGAGGCACATTTTCACTTCAATGCACGTTAGTATCTAAAAATAAATTAATTACGGTATCAAAAAATGCTCATTCGTGTACATTATATTTCACACGAGAATCATTTATTAATTATTTTACGGGCGCATATTCTTGTTTTGAAACTTCAACAAATGCCACATACAATGTTTCGTTTATTCGTATAAACAACGACAGCACTTTGTATAATACAAATTTTTGGGATTTTCCCCTTACCGGGCAACAATTACCATATGTATTTAGAAAAGATGCTGAACAATCAATAGAAATACCTGAAAGCGAGTGGACAGATAAATTAGGAAAAAAATATACCGTTTCGGGCACCGGAACTTACACACTCAACGGCACGTTCCAAGTATCTTTTGAAATGGAAAATGAACAAGGAATTGTTGAACATTCGGGGAAACATTATTTTACAAAAAAATAATAACTCAAATATAAACAACTCACTGTTTTATTAATAATTCTTTATAAACAACTCCATCTGAATCGGTTATGAACACCAAATAACTACCAGATTCTAAATGTAAAATATCAATAACACCATTACTATACGGTACAATGATATAATTTCCATGCAAATTATATAAAGAAATTGATGCTATTCGAGAAAAATTTGCAATATATACATAATCCTTACTCGGATTTGGATATAAAAAATATGATTCAATTGTTGGGCTTGCTTGTGAAAGAGATATACGTTCCTGAATTTTAAGATTATCTATACACCATCCCCAACCGGTTACTATAAAATCAGACTGCAAACGGAATCTGATAGATATTGTATCGCCAGTTCTAAAATATTTGTTTTCTAATAAATTTATAGTACGTTTTCTAAACAACGATTCAGTTGGTACAGTTACACTATTTTTTTCATTATCTAAAGATTCATAAAAAGTAGATAACCAAAGAGATTGTGCTCGTGAATCATAACCTACTTTTCCTAGAGGTCTCCATTCATCCGTTTTTTTGTTTTTATTTGCTTCAACTATTACATAATCCCAAAACCCATATTCACCAAAAAGGACATTGGTAAGCGAAGGTTCTACAAGAACAATCTCATCAAACTCCATGTATGCAGGATTTTCGGCAATTATTATAGGATTTTTTAGTTCTGCGATATATTGGAGATACGTTAAATCTTTACCCGAAGCTTTGTAAGGATGTTCGGTATGCAACGCTTTATTTGTAAAACCCGAAGGTTGGGTTATCGAAAATTTATCGAGATAGAGATACGAAGCAATTGAATCATGATCAAAATCGGTTATAAAATAATGCAAAGGAGATTGTTTAGCCTCAAAAACTCCAAATACATAATTACCTTTAGGAACAATATAAGATGTGTTGGAATAATTATCAACAGCAACTATAGTATAAGCTAATACGTCGTTTTCTTGTATGTTCAAATTATTATATTCAAGTTCAATTGTATATAACCCAAAATTTTCCGCATTCATACGCTTTTTCCCCATAGTTATAATCTGAGCAAATTCATTCCTCCCAATAATATATTCAACATATACAGAATCAATAGAAAAATTATCAAGAACTGTTGAAACAAATTCTATAGGTGATTCATCTATAGTAATTACAGATATCTGTGTATGTTGTATTTCGGGAGATTGAGTATCCGCACCTACGTAAAATTCAAATAAATTTGATGGATAATCTGAAGGATAAAACAAAGTGTCATTACTTTTTGTAACAATACGATATGCATAATTACAATTATGTTCAAAGGGAAATGCCGATAATTGAGCAGTATAGCACTCTTGCAACGCATCATAATCCATAGGCAATTCCATAAAATTTTTACCATTATCATAGGAATATAGTACCGTTTGACTTCCTTGAATAAATAAAGAATCAATACACGATACTTTAAACGTAGGCGTATATGCAATTACAGTTGAATTTTGAATTGGCAAATGCGATATATAATAATCTGACCAACCAATATCAGCTAAAATACCTTGAACTGCAGCTCCTAAGGTATGTAACCGCTCTCCTTTATTCAAAATATAGGTCATCAAACTATTTGTATCTCCTTTAGGAAATAAATTTTCGTTAAAATGATATATAGATGAACCAAAATCAAATTGATTTGGTGCAAATAATTCTGGCTTAAAACCCAAAAAAGCATTTGTATAAGAACCTGACCAGTATAATGAATCAGATACTAATAAATTAGCTAATGAATCTTTCGAAATTTTTGATTGTGTATACAATAATGTAATAAGATTATTAGTACCATAGCTAATAAACATATCAAAAATGGTAGGCAATCCCACTAGTGAGGGTGTATCATTTTGCTTCATATAATTTCCACTCATTCCAAGTCCATGAATACATTCATGCAATAGAACAGTGGCTAAATCATATTTACTATTATCTAAACTTGACTGATAATCAGCTTGCCAGGAAATTGCAGAATTTATAACTAGTTCAATATCTGTATTAGAAAAATTTAAATTTTTTGATAATATTTTCTCAGCTAATGAAATAGGATATAAAACATCATTATATGGTAAGCCAGGAACATTATAAACCATTTCAGAAGGTTTTGCATATGCATGTACCGTAGATGATAATTGAGTCCATGTAACCGAAATATGAATTGGTACAGTTGTAAACACATACTCTTTCAATTCTGATGTTACAAACTCTACGCACGATTGAACAGAATCTGGAACATTATTATATGAAATCACAAATTCTGTTTGCTTACTTTGTAATGTAAAATGAGGTTGTGAAAATAATGCATATGAAAATAATACACATATAATTAAAATTATATGTTTCAGTATTTTACACATACGAATCTCCTTTTTTAATTTTTATATCATTCACAAATTGACGGAGTTTTTGTTCATCAGCTTTTTTACATATTAATAAACTTGAGCCAGAATCTACAATTATGCAATCAGAAACACCATCAATAACAGCAATTTTTTGAGGTGGTAAAGAAATCATACAATTGTTTGTATCATATACAAAAACATGTTTCCCAATAACAGCATTATTTTTTGAATCCTTTGAAACAGTATCATATAAAGCACCCCACGTTCCTAAATCATTCCAACCAAAATCTGATTGAATCATATAAACATTATCGGATTTTTCCATAATACCATAATCAATAGAAATATTTGGACATTCAGAATATATGGTATCAAGAGTTTTTTTATGTTTTGTATTTAGAGCAACGTCATTAAACAATGTAAACACATCGGGCAAATAGGTTTCAAAAGCTTGCTCAATAGTTGGTAATGACCACATAAATATACCGGAATTCCAGAAAAAATCACCGGACTTCAAAAAAACTTTTGCCATTTCAAGTTCGGGCTTTTCAGTAAATGTCTTTACTTTATTTATAATATGTTTAGTATTATTAAATACTTTTCCTGTTTGAATATATCCATAACCAGTATCTGGACGAGAAGGTTTAATTCCAATTGTTAACAATATATTTTCTTTAGTTACTGTTTCCAATCCATGGGTAAGAATCGATATAAATGAATCCTGATTTAAGATTAAATGGTCAGAAGGGGTAACTATTATAGACGCTTTGGGATTACGCTTTTTAATTTCATAATTACCATATGCAATACATGGAGCTGTATTTCTTCGCATAGGCTCTTTCAAAACTTGGGAAGGTTTTATTTCAGGTAATTGTTCTAATACTAATTTTTCATAGTTATGATTAGTAACAATATAAAAATTTTCTTTAGGACAAACATGTAACATTCTTTCGAAAGTGAGTCTAAGTAATGATTTACCAACACCTAAAATATCCAAAAATTGTTTTGGGGTTTGCGAAGTACTTAAAGGCCAAAATCTTGCCCCTACACCACCTGCCATTATTATACAATAATTATCTGAATTCATATGATTAAAGAAATTTTATGTAAAAATACGAACAAAAAAAAAACCGAAAAACAATTTTCGGGTTTTTTATATATAAAAAGTTTTAAAACTCCCACAAATCGTGTTCAAATTTAAATATAAAGTCTTTAATTCTTTCAGCTTCATATAATTGCTCTATACCTAGTTTATACATATTTACTTCACGATCGTTATATGGATTTGTTTCACGTGATATAAAACTACTAAACATACGTTTTGTAAAAATATCATAAAATGTTTTTTGATCCCCATCAGATTTTGGGTTAAAAACTTCATTTTTAGCATATAACGGTTGAGCACTTGGATAATAAATTTTATACGCTAATGCCATACGAATCTCACCATTTTTTTCATATTCACGTAATGAAGTTATCCACATTATTCTTGGTTCAAGAACAGAACGTTGTTTGTCAAAAATCCATTCTTCACGTAAAATAAGAAACTTAATAGAACTAGGATCTACTTGCTTTTCAACTGGTTTATAGGTAACAGTACCATCTTCATTTTCGATTGGTATAGTATCAATCATAGCACCTAATTTAGAGTCAAAATCAGCCTCAGAAATAGGCACAGCTCCATCACTCATAGGATCATAGGCTTGGAAATAACCTAATTTAACACCAGATATAGTTAATGCTGTTAAACTGTATCTTGAACCAATTTTTCCAGTTTCATTGTTAGGAAAATACAATGGGTGATTTAACTTCTCACGCAATGGTAATGTTCGTTCAATTTTTTTTGACCACATTACATCAGCATATCTGATAGTTTGCAGAATAATAGGTTTTTTATCTGCAATGTGTGGTTTATCATACGGACTATCAGGATATTCACTTTGAGCGAATATTGACAGACCTGCCAAAGCACTGATTAATACTAAAACAACTTTTTTCATAGATATGTGATTTAAATTTAGTTCTTAAATTATTTTGAATAATAATACTCCAAGACTACGTGGTCTATTATCAGGACCTCTTGCTTTAATATCCTCAAAATATACTTTATTACCTTTAGTAACTTTGGTAAATATATTTTGTTTCATATTTTGAGTAATTCTATTATTTTGAGAAGCCTCTTCAACAAAATAAGCTCCAATTTTTGCACTTACTCTAAAAGATTCAACATTAAATTTTAAGTCAAAATCAAAATCTTTCATTTTAGCATCAACTGTATTGGCAGCTTGCAATCTTTCTTTACCAACATCTCCACCTTCCATACCAAGAACCATAGCTACAGGATTTGGAACAGTTTTAATACGAAATTCAACAGAACCCATATTTTGTTTTTTTCCATTAAAATCAGCAGTAACGGCTATTTGACATTTTCCAGGTCTAGTAACTCTGACAACATATCCACCCTGTGAACTTTTAGAAATAGTACCAAAACCAGCAGGAGTTAATACAGCAGTAATTTTATCTGAGGGAACTCCTGGTACCGATATAGAAACAGGATTATCTGGACCTATATAAAATACATTCATTTTATCAGGTGAAACAACCAAACTTGGTTTTGCAACTTGATATTCACTCTCAACAAAATAAGAATTATAATTATCGGAATTTGGTTGCTTGATTTTAATTTCTGCTTTATATTTTTGAGGACCTACTCCACCGCCAGTTGTTTTGTACGTTGGTAAATTTGTTTTAGGATCTAATTCTATTTGTCTTCCGTTTACTAATACTGTAGGAGGTGCTGTTGTATCAAATGCAGCTAAGAAAATCTGAGCATTATATTCATTTCCTTGCATTACATAAGTACTATTAGGCAATACAACAGGCACTAATTTATTAAATTTAAATGAAGTTGCATCTAATTGACCATACATTAAATTTAAAATATCACCTTCAACATTACGAACAGCCGCTTGCATTTGTGTTAAAATTGTAACAACAGCCATCAAGGGTAAATGTTCAAAATTTCTGTTAGCCCATGATAACATTCCTGATTCGTGACCACTACCTTTTACCGGATCTGTATTAAATGTAGTTTTAATACCTTTAGCAAGAGGTGATAACGAATCAACTCCAAATTCAGAAATTACTTGCAATGCCCATTTCTTATAATTATCAACATCAGCTTTTAAGAATTTCGCATGACCTTTATCTCCGCTTGGATCAGGCCCAACCATAATCTGAGCAGGTACGTCAGTATTATCCTTATTATTTACTTTTTGTTCAAGCATTAAAGTATCTTTAGTATCTTCATCAACTATATAATACCTTAAATCATTTGGTAATTTGAATAATTTTTCTTTAGGTATAGCATCAGCATATGCAATAATTGTATCTTTATAATATTGCATTCTACCAACCAAACTGTCTGATTTTCTTTTTAATAATTGACAATAATCATAAACAGCTTTAACCTTTACTGGGTTAGCACTATACGCTTTAAAAATGGCATCATATGCAATTTGATTTTTACTAATAAAATTTGCATTTGTTTCATTCAATCTATTATTGATATTAATAAAAGCATCAAGAATATCTTTAGAAACGTTTAACGCAAGCATACAAGTTAGGAATAAATACATTATACCTATCATCTTCTGCCTTGGGGTTTCTTTTCCGTGTCCCATCGTCTATTTCTAATTTAAAAAATAATGTAATAAAATAATAATTATTTAATACTCATTGCCGACAACATATTACCATAAACGGTATTTAATGCAGCTAAATTTTGACTTAATCTAGAAATTTCAGTCTTGTATTTAGTAACATCTTCGGCGGTTGACTGTAAATCACTCATAATAGAATTTATTCCATGAGTAATTTTCTCAGTAGCTTCTAAATTAGTGCTAGAATTTTTTAATTGTAATTCATATACAGCATTTAATGCAGATAAATTTTTCGTTAAAGCTTCTTGTTGAACAGCTTGCACTTTACTACTTTCACCTATTGAAGAAAAATTAGCATTTAACCCCTCTAATAACTGCTGATAGCTTTTACCAGAAGTTTCTATAATTGAAGCCGTTTGTTGTGCAGATTGAGAAATTAATTCTGCAGAACGAGCACCTGAAGTTATAATTGATTGCGCTGTTTGTTTAGATGATTCAGCTATACTATCAACAGTTTGTGAAATTTTTGAAGCTGAAGAAGCAAAAGCACCAGCTAAATTATCGGCAGAACCAGCAGCCTTATTTATGTTTGATACATAAGACTCTGTAGCAACTGAAGCATTTGAAATGTTAGACATGCTAACAACATTAGTATTTAATGCATCTAAATTTGAACCTAATTTTTCAAATAACTCAGGACCAAGTTTTCCTTTTTCTAACAATTCATCAAATTTTTGCAATGCAGTACCATCTTGTTGTGATGCACCTCCCTTTTTAATATTAACATTTTCCTCAATCTCATCAAGACCGGCTAATTCCGGATATACCAAAGTCCAATCTAATTCTTCGTGTAATGGCTCGAAAGCAGAGAAGAAAAATATTAACGCCTCTGTTAAAAGACCAATAATAAGCATTATACTTGCACCCGGATAGTGTTGAATTTTAAAAAGTGCTCCAACAAGCACAATTGATGCACCAAATCCATACACTTTGGCCATAAATTTTTTATAACCATCGCTTTCTACTAATTCTGCAATACTCATATTTTAAAACAATTAAACTATTTATACTATATATTTTATTTTATTAAACATTCTTTTTAATATACTTGTGAATCACCTTGTTGTCCATCAGATCCAAAGTTACGCCCTAAATATGTTTGTACACATCTAAATCCAATATAACTTTTTGCAGAATCTTGATATTCATATGCACGTGTACCATTTTGCAAATAATAAGCTATATCTTTCCATGAACCACCACGAACAACTTTGCGTTTTAAAACAATTGGATCATCATCTAATGCTGAATAATAATTTTGAGTATTATTATCATGTGTAAAAGAATATGATGATTCATCAAATGCTGTTTGTGTCCATTCTGAAACGTTTCCTGCCATATCATATAATCCCCATTCATTTGGTTCATAATGAGCAACAATTACAGTATGAATACCACCGTCATCTGTATAATTACCACGCATAGGTTTAAAGTTAGCTATAAAACAACCTAAGTAGTTACGTGTATAGTTACCTCCCCATGGATATGGTGAAGAAGCTAAACCTCCACGAGCAGCATATTCCCATTCTGTTTCGGTTGGTAATCGATAATCATTTACAATAACTCTTCCCATACTACGTAAATATCCATTTTTCATTTGAGTTCTCCAAACACTAAAAGCAACAGCTTGTTTCCATGATACACCAACTAATGGATAGTGATCATAAGCCGGATGCCAGAAATACATAGCACTCATCGGATCGTTATATGAATATGTAAAGTCACTTACCCAACATAATGTATCAGGATACACATTTATTTCTTCTTTTATAATATATGATGATCTATCTTTAATAGCAACTCGAGATCCATCAGCTTTTAATACTTCACCTTCATATTTTCCGGTTTTATAATTATAAGCACGATTTTCTTTTCCGCCTATTTTATTTTTACGAGCAGCTTGTTTAAAATCCATCCAATAAAATGTATAATTTAATTGACGAACATCAAGTTCTTTTTTCTTATAAAAACGTTCATCTCCTTGTAAATACATATCTGCAAGATATTCTCGATTCTCAGTTTCATCCCAATCAATTGGTTTTGACCAATCTATATACTGATCTTCTTCAGGAATATCCTCACCGTATGTATTTGTTGCTACGTATAAATCTTCTTTACCTCCGTCATCCCGCAATTTAACGTAAGCTAAAGAGTCTTTTACCCACTCAACAAATTGACGATACTCGTTATTTGTAATTTCTGTTTCATCCATCCAAAAAGCTTGTAATGAAACTGTTCTGTTTTGAGCTGTTTGAGCCCATGGAACATCTTGATCACTCGGACCAAGATTCAAACTACCTAATGGAATATATAACATTCCAAAAGGAACCTCAGCTTCCCATGCCGGACGAATTTTCGACCCGGTAAGCTCTCCTGTTTGATACTCGGAGCAACTGCTTAACAAGAGAATGACTGAACTAAAGAACAATAGTTTTTTCATATGCACTTTTTTTTTAAAATAATCTGCAAGTTAATAATAATTTTTAAATTCCTACAAAAATCTTACACTTTTATATGTTTTATTTTCTTTTTCTACACTTAAATTAAAATTGTAACCAACGGTAAACTCCATGTTTCCAGACGATTGCCCTCCAATTTTTGATGTTACAATATCGTATGAAATAATTGCACGCAATCCATCAAATTTTGATCCGTCGTTAAATTGAACTCCAAATAAAGGTGATATATCATGACTACTTGTATAAGTAATTCCTGCAATTATAAAATTATTATATTCTGTAATCATATCAAAATTTAATTGAGTATCGGTAAATGTTGTTTTAATTAACATATTTGGTTTAAATATCCACATTGGATTTGATGATTTAAATTCATAGCCTCCAGAAATCCAATAGGTTCTATTGTAATATTCAATATTTGAACTTTCCGATTTTAGTACAGGTTTATTCATTTCTGTTATAGCTAAAGAAGTAAAAATGTTATTTACTTTGTAGTATACGCCAAAACCCAATAAAAGGTTTACAAAATTTTCTTTATTTGCAATTTTTGAATCTACAAATGCATCATTTTTTCCATCTGGATATATTGGATTTTTTATTTCCCAACCTATAGTTCTAGCCCCTACACTTAATCCCGCTCCTAATTTACCTGAGCCCAAATCAATGTGATACGCATAGTTAGCTTTAAAATCTAACCTTTTTTCGAATCCTTGAGTTAATTGATTTATTGACAACCCTACACCACTTTGTATTTTAGATAGAGGTATAGATGCATTAAACCAAACTGAAGAAGGACCAGCATCATCTGTGAAATTCATATACTGTTCACGAACTACAGTTTGAATATTTCCAAATTTTGTACTACCAACAATAGAAGGGTTATACGTTGTCTGATGAAATGCAGATAACGTACTTCGAGGAGATTGTTGTGCTATACACGCAATTGTCGCCATAAACATGCCGAAAAACAGAAATAAATATTTAAAAATACTCTTACTCACTTTAATTAATTAAATATGAATAATAACATCATATTCAGCCTGTAAAGAAAATAAAAAAAAAACTACAATGCAATAGGTTTACACAAGATTTGCATTTATTTTTTTTTATCGACTTATTTATTATACAATCTATTAAATTCCAACAACCAATTTTCCGATAAGTTATTGTTTAAAAACTCTTGATAATCAATGGTTGAGCAGGGGATTATTCGCTTTTTCTTTTTATTTTTTAACGGAACCTCAACCCATAATTGTTTTGTTAAAATATTCTCAAAAAAAGTAATATCATGGTCCAAAAAGCTATTTTGCACATAATACTTAGTAAATTTTTCGGCGTAAAAATCGCATTTTTTATTTTTTTGCTGTGAAATTCCATCTAAAACATGCCAAAGAATTTGAGATATCAAGGTAGAAGTAATTTCTTTTGAAGATTCATTGATAGTAACATCGTGAACACAAAATATCTTTAAATTTTGAGAATATCCTGAATACCACGCCAATTGACAAGCCTCTTCTGCATATAATCCATTTGGGTTTGCATGAGAAAATATGTCACTATAACGAATTGAAGAAGCATCTATACTTACTATATGTGAGTCGCGAATAAATGGTTCCGTATCAATTATTTTTTGTCGAACCTTACCTAATCTTAATAATGGGAAATAATGAGATTTAAACCATTCAATAGTTTTATGAGAACATAAATATTCTTGATATCCAATATTAATTAATCGTAAAGTATCAGTAATTGCAATTAATTTATGAATAAAATTTGAATGTGAAAAATCCTCATTTTCTATTTCAAAATCAATTTTTGAATCAATACAAGTTACAGAAGGGAATGCGATTTTTTTTAATATTTCTTTACTTATATAATACAGTGATTCATGAGAGCCTCCAATAATAATAATAGGAATTTGAAATTCTTTAAGTATCTTTAAAACTTCCTGCAAAATAATATATGATTCGCGTATAGTTTTACCTTGAATACAATTACCTATATCAACAATTGAAATTGACTGCGAAGGTCTATGAAATTGAGATAAACTATTTCGAAAAATATCAGCAATTTTAATTTTTGATTCTATCGATGAATTTCTATATTCTTTATATCCAAGAATAAAAGCATGAGGTTGTAACTGTTTGATTTCTGAAATATGTTGAGTGCAATGAATAGAAATTTTAGAATTACCATACTTATTATATATAGTATTAATTTGCGGCTCTAGAAGATCAAACAATTCCATAAGCATTATTTTTTTTCTCCGGCAATTTCATAACATTGTTGCAATGTAAGCATTTCGGGTTTTATATTTTTAGTAATTCTAAAGAATCGTTTTTTATAAAACACACAAGGTTTACCCCATCTATCAAGCATAACTTTTATTTTTTTATCTTCTTCGAACGTTTTAATATGTTTTGCAATATCATTTTCTCGTTTAGCTAAAATACAAGAGATTGCTTGATCTAAAGAAATTGAAAACACATCTGGATCAGATTTTTTTAAAGATATAAATGAAGAATTATGAGAGATAAACGGGCCAAATTTTCCGATATTAACTTCAACTTTCTTAGATTCGAATTCTCCTAAATATCGTGGTAATTTTAATAATGTAAGAGCTTGTTCTAAGGTTATTGATTCGGGTTTTTGACCTTTTAGTAAACTTACGTATTTTTTATCGGCATCATTAGTTTCGCCTAACTGCACAAAAGGACCATATCTACCTGATTTAACATACACTTTTTTCCCGGTTTGTTTATCAATACCTAGCTCATTTCCATCATTGTTATTATAGAGTAAATCTAAAGCTTCTTCTAATGTAAGTGTTTCAATTAATTGTCCTTTAGATAAACTTGCGTATACAGGTTTTTCTTCTGATTCTATTGAACCTAATTGCACCATTGGTCCAAACCTCCCAATTCTTACAAAAACTTGCCGTTCTGTCTTAGGATCAAGTCCTAATAATCTTTCCCCATCGCCTCGTTCGGACTCTTCAATTGTCTTTTCAACTGTAGGATGAAATGAATCATAAAAATTTTTAATCATATTTTGCCATTGCAACTGCCCCTCGGCAATTTCATCAAATTGAGATTCAACTTGAGCTGTAAAATTATAATCTAAAATTTCACCAAAATATTTTACTAAAAAATCATTCACAACCATTCCTATATCGGTAGGAAATAATTTTGATTTTTCTGATCCAAACACTTCCGATTTGATAGTTTTGGTTACTATATTATTTTGCAATGAAATTACAGTAATTTCCCTTTTTTCACCAATCCTATCTTCTTTAATTACGTACCCTCGCTTTTGAATTGTAGAAATAGTAGGTGCATATGTTGATGGTCTTCCTATACCTAATTCTTCTAATTTACGAACAAGGGTAGCTTCTGTATATCGCGGCGGATGTTGTGTAAATCTTTCAGACGCTGTCATTGATTCCAATTTCAAAGACGCCCCCAATTGCAGAGGTGGCAATATAACTAATTGTTCATCAACGGTATCGTCATCAGATGATTCTTTATATACTTTATAAAATCCATCAAACGTAACGACCTCTCCTTTTGCAGAAAAATAAGCAGAAGTGTCATTTTTACAATTAATTGTAAATAATGTTCGAGCAATTTGCACATCTGCCATTTGTGAAGCAATCGTTCGTTTACGAATTAAATCATACAATCGCTGTTCGTCTGAATTTGCAGAAACTATTTCGTTTTGAACATATGTAGGACGAATAGCCTCATGAGCTTCTTGAGCTCCTTTTGATTTAGTAGCGTATTTACGTGTTTTACTATACTCATTCCCAAACTCTTTAACAATATATGATTTTGTTGTTGCTATAGCCAAATCTGATAAATTTACAGAATCAGTACGCATATAAGTAATATACCCTTCTTCATATAATTTCTGAGCAACACTCATGGTTTTAGCTACAGGAAAACCTAACTTTCTACCCGCTTCTTGTTGTAAAGTTGAAGTTGTAAAAGGTGGAGCAGGCGATTTTGAAATAGGTTTATTTTCGCACGCATCTATTTTATAAGGAATTCCTTTTGAACTTTCTAAAAAAGACAATGCTTTTTGTTCTGTTTCGAATTTTTTTTGCAGTTCTGCAGAAAACGAATATGTTTTATTATTATAAAACACACTAAATAACGCAACTACTTTGAACGACGATGAAGATTTAAAATGAATAATTTCTCGTTCACGTTCTACAATAATTCTTACAGATACAGATTGAACACGCCCTGCACTTAATGATGGTTTTACTTTTTTCCATAATACAGGCGACAATTCGAATCCAACAATTCTATCTAAAATTCTCCGAGCTTGTTGTGCATCAACTAACTTTGTATCAATAATTCTAGGATTTTGTATAGAATGTAAAATTGCATCTTTTGTAATTTCATGAAAAACGATACGTTTAGTGGAATCTGGCTGTAGTTTTAACACTTCGTATAAATGCCATGCAATAGCCTCTCCTTCCCTATCCTCATCAGAAGCTAACCAAATAGTTTTAGCGTCTTTAACATACTTTTTTAAATCAGCAACAAGCTTTTTTTTATCGGCAGAGATTTCATACTGCGGTTCAAAATTTTGTTTTAAATTTATCCCTAAATCTTTTTTAGATAAATCACGAACATGTCCAAAGCTCGATTTTACAATAAACTGTGAGCCTAAAAATTTTTCAATTGTTTTTGCTTTTGCCGGCGATTCGACGATTACCAAATTTTCTGCCATATATTTTCAATAATTTGAATAATTTTGCAAAAATATAAAAATACAATTGAAATAACACGTTATATAAAAAAATAGATATGCAAACTAAAAATAAACCTACAAATTCGAATAAAAAAGCATTAATTATATTATGGAGTGTTTTTATTATTCCAATAATTAGTTTATCATTATTTTTTGTTCTTATAACTTACGGTGTACTGGGTTTTATGCCAACTTTTGAAGAGTTAGAAAACCCTCAAACAAATCTTGCAACTGAAATTATTTCATCAGACGGTAAAATTTTAGGTACTTTTTTTAAGGAAAATCGAATTGAATGTCAATACAATGAATTATCAGAATATATAATAGATGCTTTAATCTCAACAGAAGATGAAAGATTTTATAAACATTCTGGTATTGACTTTATTGGTTTAAGTCGAGTAATGTTTAAAACAGTTTTATTAGGTGATAAAAATGCAGGTGGAGGAAGCACCATTTCTCAACAATTAGCAAAAATGCTATTCCCACGCGAAAAATTTGACAATCCGGTAGATATAGTTACTCGCAAATTTAGAGAATGGGTTATTGCAGTTAAACTTGAAAAATCATATACAAAAGAAGAAATACTATCAATGTATTTAAACAAATTTGACTTTTTACACAATGCAGATGGAATTAAAATGGCTTCAGAAGTATATTTTAATAAATTACCGAAAAATCTAAAAATAGAAGAAGCGGCAATGCTCGTTGGTATGCTTAAAAATCCCGCATTATTTAATCCCAAACGAAGACCGGACACTACATTTGTTAGAAGAAATGTAGTATTATATCAAATGTATAAAAACGATAAAATAAATAAGCAAGAATTTGATTCATTAAAACAATTACCATTAGGGCTGAATTTTCAAAACATTGACCACAATTTTGGTTCAGCTCCATATTTTAGAGAATGGTTACGAATGACCATAACTGCATCGAAACCGAATAAAAACAATTATTGGAGTCGTGAAATATACAAAAGAGACTCGGCTCAATGGGTTGACAATCCTCTCTATGGGTGGTGCAATAAGAATGAAAAATCGCCAGACACTTTTTACAATATTTATAAAGACGGACTTAAAATATATACAACAATAGACTCGAGGATGCAAGAACATGCCGAACAAGCAATGATAAAACACATGAAGGAAATTGTGCAACCGGCTTATGACTCTGAAAATAAGAAAAATCCAAAATCACCGTATTCATCAAGCATTAGCCAAGAGGATTTTCAAAACAGAATTCGAGCAGCTATTATTCAAAGCGAACGATATAAAAGTATTCCAAACGCGAAAGATAAAGATTGGAATTCAATAATGGCGATTTTCAAAAAACGAACAAAAATGACTGTATTTTCATGGAATGGGGAAATTGACACCATTATGTCTCCGTTGGATTCAATAAAATACATGAAGAAATTTTTACAATGTGGTTTACTTTCTATGGAAGCAAAAACGGGTCATGTAAAAGCATTTGTTGGTGGTATTAATTATAAATATTTTCAATACGATCATATAATGCAACAACGCAGACAAGTAGGGTCAACATTTAAACCATTTTTGTACACACTTGCCATGCAAGAAGGCATGTCTCCGTGTAAAGAATTTGCAAATGTACCTACATCATTTTACTTGGCAGACGGAACACAGTGGACACCTGAGAATAGCGATGATTTCAGAAAGGGGCAAATGGTAAGTTTAGCTTGGGCATTAGCTACATCAAACAACTGGATTTCGGCAAAACTCATGCAATTACACAAGCCTGAAGCGGTAATAGCTTTGGCTCGGGAAATGGGGCTTTATAACCACATAGACCCAGTACCTTCTATATGTTTAGGGGTTGCCGATTTAACATTACATGAAATGGTTGGTGCTTTTGCTACATTTCCAAATAAAGGTGTATTTACCGAACCTATTTTCGTAACACGTATCGAAGATAAGTTTGGAAAAGTAATTTCATCGTTTACGCCAAAACAAAACGAAGCTATAAGCGAAGAAACAGCATATCTAATGGTGAATTTACTGCAAAATGTAGTAAACATGGTAGACCGCGAGGCAAAAGCATATGGAACGGCAATTTCGTTACGCTCACGATATGACATACGAACTCCTCTATGTGGCAAAACAGGAACAACAAACGACCATGCCGATGGTTGGTTTATAGGCTTTTCACCTGAACTTGTAACCGGAGTGTGGGTTGGTGGCGACGAACGCTCTATTCGTTTTAGAAGTTTCCGCTATGGACAAGGAGCTCGCATGGCAATGCCTATGTTTGCATATTATATGAAAAGTCTTATGTCTGATAGCAGTAATTTAGGATATCATTTTACAAAAGATTTTGAGAAACCTGCACATATTAATTATTCGAAAATTAATTGCGAAAAAACAGGGGATCCCACTCAAGCCCCGACTAAACAATCAATAGATTATGATGAATTTTATTAAGAATGTCTTATTCTACTTTTGTTTGTAAAGAATTTTCAATTATTCAAAATTCTGAAGTTCTAAAACTTGGAACCGATGCTATAATACTTGGGTGTTTGTCGGATTTTCACACCCCCACTAATATCCTTGATATTGGTACAGGCACAGGCATTTTAACTCTAATGATGGCGCAAAAATATCGTGCTCAATTTACAGCTATAGATATTCTTCATGAATCATTTATATGTGCAAGCCACAATTTCACACAAAGCAAATGGTCTGATTTTATATCATGTAAACATATATCATTACAAGATTTTTGTTTATCAACTCAAGAAACCTTTGATGGTATTATCTGTAATCCCCCATTTTTTTCTCATTCTTTACACAACAAAAGCACCTTTCAAACAATTGCTCGACACTCCGTTGCATTATCGCCCATTGATTTATTTGCATGCTCTCAAATACTACTATCACCAAAAGGAATCATTTCTATTATTATCCCATATTCTGAAAAACAAACTTTTTGCGAACAAGCTCTCTATTACAATTTATATACAATTAAAGAAACACTTATTTCACCATTTTTCGAAAGCAATCCTAATAGAATTGTTCTACACTTTTCAAAGACATGGAACCCTCTTGAAAGTTCACACATATACATACGAAATAAAGACAAAACGTATAGTGAAGTATATAAGGAACTTACAAAAAAATACATTTCAATAACTTGATTTACAAACATATAAATCAGTTTAAAAAATATTTAAATACACATACATTTTGATAAGAATCACCGTATATTTGAAACTGAATTATGCAATAAAAACTATACATTATTACTATCTGACCAATGAATACAACTCGCATACATACATCAACACGTATCGACATATATTCGGCACATACCGAAAGCGAATTATTGTTGCCGTATGTATCAAATGGAATAAGTGCCGGATTTCCATCTCCGGCTTTAGATTTTACAGATATTTCTATAGATTTAAACAAACATTTAATTTCACATCCTTCTTCAACATTTTATGGTCGCGTTAAAGGGAATTCGATGAAAGATGAAGGAATTTTTGATGGCGATTTATTAGTAATTGACAAAAGTTTAGAACCTACAAACGGAAAAATTGCAATATGCTACATTGATGGAGAATTTACTGTAAAAAAAATAAAAATTGAACAAGATAGCTGTTGGCTTATTCCGGCAAATAAGGATTATAAACCAATACAAGTAACTTCCGATAACGATTTTCTAATTTGGGGTATTGTTACCTACGTAATAAAATCAGTATAATGTTTGCCCTTATTGACTGCAATAACTTTTACGCCTCATGCGAACGAGTATTTCGTCCCGATTTACAGCACAGTCCTATTATAGTGCTATCAAACAATGATGGTTGCATAATAGCTCGCAGCAACGAAGCTAAAGCATTAGGATTACCCATGGGAGCACCATGCTATCAATATCAAGAACTTTTACAAAAACACAATGTTTCTATATTTTCTCCTAATTTTGCTTTGTATGGCGACATGAGTCATCGTGTAATGACATTACTAAGCGAATATTCTCCCGATATAGAAATATACAGTATTGACGAAGCTTTTTTAAAATTCGATGGATTTGATTTATTCCATTTACAAACATATGGAGAACACATAGTAAAAAAAGTAAAAAAACATACAGGAATACCTATAAGTGTTGGAATAGCACCTACCAAAGCATTAGCAAAAATTGCAAATCGCATTGCAAAAAAATTCCCACAACAAACCAATAGTTGTTACTATATCAACACCGAAGAACAACGAATAAAAGCACTAAAATGGACACGTATTGAAGACGTGTGGGGTATAGGCAGACAACACAGCAAAAAACTACAAAACATAGGAATACAAAACGCATACAACTTCACACTCCTTGAAGACGCATGGGTTAAGAAACACATGTCAATTATAGGACTCCGATTAAAACATGATTTACAAGGTATTCCTACTTTAGATATAGAACACATACAAGCAAAAAAAAATATAGCAACCACTCGCTCATTTGAAACAAACTACACTTCATTTGATCAAATAAAAGAACGAGTTGCTACATTTGCCATATCGTGTAGTGAAAAACTACGTAAACAAAAATCTAACTGCTCTACCCTATTAGTTTTTATTCACACCAACGGACATCGTAAAGACTTACCGCAATACAGCAAAAATTGCGTAATACAATTACCCTATGCCACAAATTCAGCAATAGACATTGCAAAATTTGCTATTGTAGCATTACAAAAAATTTACAAACCGGGATATGCATACAAAAAAGCCGGTGTAATTGTTATGGATATATTACCCGAACACACAAAACAATACACATTGTTTGAAGATTCAAATCCAAAACATATAGCAATAATGCAGGCTATGGATACCATAAACAACACATACGGACAACACACTCTAAAACTTGGGATTCAAGATCAGAAAAAAATGTGGAAAATGAAACAAGAAAAATTATCGCCAAAATACACAACAAACATTCACGATATTATAACAATACACTGTTAAACTTATAACCTATGTGCTTTTATTTTCATTTATCAAAAACAGCTGTAGAAATTGCACACAGATACAATAGTAAGACAGAGCCTCACAAACAAAATTTACAAGAAGTTTTTACTGGCTTTTCACACCCGCTTATAACAACTATTCATTTACAAAAGTCGATACCCACAATACGGCATATGCAATGGGGGCTCATACCTCATTGGGCAAAGAGTAACGAAATACAAAAAAACACATTAAATGCACGTTGGGAAACTATCCACGAAAAACCATCATTCAAATATTACACACAAAACCGTTGTATAATACCGGCAACAGGGTTTTACGAATGGCAACGGCTTGACTCTAAAGGAAAACAAAAACAAAAATATGATATACGATGTTCAGACAATGAACTATTTAGTTTAGCTGGGATATGGAATATATGGCACAACAACAACCAAAACATATGGACATGCAGCATACTTACCATACCAGCAAATTCCCTTATGGAAAAAATTCACAACACAAAACAACGAATGCCATTTATTTTAGATATATCTCAAGAATCCGATTGGTTGCAAGGCAATACAATAGCACCAAAAAATATAGAATTAATAGCAATACCTTGCAAATAAAATAAAAAAACAACAAAATACTATTTTGTAATTTGTGTTTCTATAAAAAAAAATTACTTTTGTTTACAAGTAAATACATATAAAACAGATGAACATACAAGATATACAAGACCAAATTATAGAAGAATTCAGCATATATGAAGATTGGCTAGATAAATATCAATATATTATAGATTTAAGTAAAGATTTACCTCTGATAGACGACCAATACAAAAAAGAAAATTATGTAATAAAAGGATGTCAATCGCAAGTTTGGTTACATGCAAATTTTGAAAACGGTAAAATACTATATACTGCAGATAGTGATGCTGTTATTACAAAAGGAATCATATCATTACTCATTAGAGTATTATCAAACCAAACCCCCGAAGATATTCTAAATTGCGACCTGTTTTTTATAGAAAAAATAGGATTAAAAGAAAACTTATCACCAACTCGTTCTAACGGCTTGGTAGCAATGATAAAACAAATGAAATTGTATGCAATGGCATGTAATTACAAACAAAACCAATAAATTATGGCAACAAATACAGAGCAAACGGCGAATTTGGAAGAAGAGATTGTTGCAACACTTCGAACCATTTACGACCCAGAAATACCGGTTAACATATATGATCTTGGATTGATATATGAAATTGACATCAAAGAATTACCATTGGTAAAGATAGAAATGACACTTACTTCGCCAAACTGTCCGATGACCGATGTAATAATGTACCAAATTGAAAATAGAGTAAAATTAATTGAAACTATAGAAGAAGTTCAGGTGTCAATAGTATTTGAACCCCCTTGGGACAAAGAAATGATAAGTGAAGAGGGGAAATTAAAATTAGGACTCTTATAAGTATGCAACAAAAAATACATATGGTAGATTTGGTTGGGCAATATGAAGCTCGCAAATCAGAATTTGATGCAGCAATTTCATCAGTTATTCATCAGGCTGCATTTATAAACGGACCCGAAGTTGATGCATTTCAAAAAGAATTAGAAACATATTTAGGAGTAAAACATGTAATTCCATGTGCAAATGGAACAGATGCATTGACAATAGCATTGTGGGCACTGAATTTAGAACCAGGGAGTGAGGTTATAACCACCGACTTTACATTTATAGCAACTGCCGAAGCCATAGCTCGTGTTGGATTAACCCCCGTACTTGTAGATATAAATCCAAATACATATACAATAGATGCGAAACAAATTGAGCAAGCTATAAGTCCCCGAACAAAAGCAATAATGCCTGTTCACTTATTTGGACAAGCAGCAAACATGAATACCATTATGGATATTGCCGAACGCCACAATTTATATGTAATAGAAGATTGTGCCCAATGCTTTGGTGCTTCATATACTATAAAAGGTAAACCTAAAAAATTAGGAACAATTGGAACAATTGGATGCACATCATTTTTTCCATCTAAAAATTTAGGATGCTTTGGTGATGGTGGTGCAATTTTCACTAACAACAGTGAACTTGCAACTACAATTAAAAAAATTGCAAACCATGGTTCTATCAAAAAATATTATCATTCAATAATTGGAGTTAACTCAAGATTAGATGGAATACAAGCAGCTATTCTCCGTGTAAAACTCAAATATATTGACACATATAATGCCTCTCGCCTACAAGCAGCACAATGGTACAATCAACGACTACAAAATATTTCTTGGATAACAATACCCCAATTAGAACCCTACTCTACCCATGTGTATCATCAATATACTATTTTACTGCAAAATATTATAAATACAGACTTACAGGCTTTTTTGCAAACATATGGAATACCGAGTATGATTTATTATCCGGTATCAATGCATAAACAAGAAGCATTACAAATATATAATCCACAGCAATGTCCATATTCCGATTTCGCCTCACAACACGTGCTTAGTTTACCTATGCACACAGAACTAACCGAATCTCAAGTAGATTACATTTGCAAATGCATTTCTCAATACAAACAATAATCAAATACTTACAATGACACAAACACCATATTTAGCTCACGAAACAGCAATAATTGATGATGGTTGCACTATAGGTAAAGGCACGAAAATTTGGCATTTTTCACATATTATGCCTAATTGCATAATTGGAGAACAATGCAATATTGGACAAAACGTAGTAATTTCTCCCGATGTGGTATTGGGTAGAAATGTAAAAGTTCAAAACAATGTATCGATATATACCGGTGTAATTTGCGAAGACGATGTTTTTTTAGGTCCTTCAATGGTTTTTACAAATATTTTAAACCCAAGAAGTGCAATTGTTCGTAAATCTGAATACAAACAAACAATTGTAAAAAAAGGAGCAAGTATAGGAGCTAATTCTACAATTGTATGTGGAATTACTATAGGAGAATATGCTCTTATTGGAGCAGGAGCTGTTGTAACAAAAAATGTAAAACCATACGCATTGGTAATAGGAAATCCCGCACGCCAAACAGGTTGGGTAAGTGAATATGGTCACAAATTACAATTTAATAAAAATAATACTGCAATTTGCCCTGAAAGTTCACAGCAATATATTCTCGAAAACGATTTAGTTCAAAGGTTTAATTGATTAGTAGGTTGAAAATTACAAAAAAAATTGACGGCTTTATACTTTCACTTATAAGTGTAATTCTTTTTGCCGGTCTATTCCCCAATATTGGAACAAACACCGAAATCATAGATTTAAAAAAAATATCGGAATATGGTATTACCATAATATTCTTTTTTTATGGTGTTAAATTAAGTCCTCAAAAAATTCGCGAAGGATTAACAAATTGGAAAATGCATATAGTAATACAATTAGCTACATTTATAGTATTTCCAATACTCATTATACTTATCAAACCTGTTTTCTCAAATATACATATTTGGTTAAGTATTTTTTTTGTTGCAGCATTACCCTCTACGGTATCGTCTTCAGTAGTAATGGTATCGCTAGCAAAAGGAAATGTGCCGGGAGCAATTTTCAATGCCACAATATCAAGTTTAGGAGGCATATTTATATCCCCTTTACTTCTGAGTTTTTTTATTATTAAATCAAACATTGACATAGATTCTGGCGAAATTCTAATAAAATTATTATTTCAAATATTAGTACCTATGCTTGTTGGTATATTATTCCATTCAAAATTAAAAGTATTTGCCGAAAGACAATCAAAAAAATTAAAAGTGCTTGACCAAAGTATCGTTTTGTTAATAGTATACACATCTTTTTGCACATCTTTTGAAAGCGGTATTTTTACAACAATAAAACTTTCTACTATTATTTATATTTTTATAGGAATGGGAATTCTCTTTTGTATTGTATTTCTAATACTCAAAAAAATAAGTCAACTTTTACATTTTTCTTATGCCGATACTGTTACCACAATATTTTGCGGTTCAAAAAAATCATTAATCCATGGAGTCGTTTTATCAAAAGTACTATTCTCAGGATCTATTCTGTCGGGTTTTATATTAGTTCCAATTATGATGTATCATTCCTTACAACTAATTGCTATAGGGTTTATTTTACCAAAAATTGAACATATACTTTCAGAAAGAAAATAATTTGTAAAAAAAATTAGATTTGATAAAACTTTTTTTATATATTTACGTAATGATTTCATTTTTTCCTTACCTGTAAATATTATCTATTATGAAAAAAGTCTTACTTTTTATACTATTTGCATGCAGCACACTACTTATAAATGCTCAAGAAATTGTTCAAACAACGATAGGAACAAAGACCGTAAATTCATTTAGTTTATTACCAAGATATTTTAATGACAATATAATTGTAACTAACAATACCATGTTAGAAAAAACTTGTAAATTATATATTTTTTCATCATCAAGTGGAAAAAATGTAATGTCACAATTGCTTACTATTCATGAAAATAATTATAAAATATCTACAATTAAATTAAAAAAAGGAGAATATGTTTACTTTATAGTTGAAAATAATATTCCTATTATTCGCGGCACCTTCATTAAAAGCTAATATTTCGTATTGACACATATTTTTTTATTGCTTGATGTAATTAATATTTTTATATGACGTAAGATTACTCAAAAAATAAAACAAGTAATTTATATTTGTGCAAACAAATACATAAATTATATATGAAAGCATTAATAAAATCAGATTTTAATTTTCCAGGACAAATCAATGTATATCACGGCAAAGTACGTGATGTTTACACGCTATCAGACAACACGTTGCTTATGATAGTTTCTGACAGAATTTCGGCATTTGATGTAGTTCTCCCAAAAGGTATTCCTTATAAAGGTCAAGTTTTAAATCAAATAGCTGCTAAATTTCTTGATGCAACTTCAGATATAGTTCCAAACTGGAAAATAGCTAGTCCCGACCCCAATGTTACAATTGGTATTAAAGCAGAGCCTTTTGCTGTAGAAATGGTTATACGTGGATATCTTACCGGTCATGCATGGCGAGAGTATAAATCTGGTAAAAGAATATTGTGTGGCGTAAATTTACCCGAAGGAATGATTGAAAATCAAAAATTTCCAGCTCCAATAATTACACCTACAACAAAAGCAAAAGAAGGTCACGACGAAGACATTTCAAGAGATGAAATTATAAATCAGGGCATCGTTTCTAAAGAATTATACGAACAATTAGAGCAAATAACACAAAAATTATTTGCACGAGGCACACAAATAGCGGCAGAAAAAGGACTTATACTTGTTGATACAAAATATGAGTTTGGTTTAGTAAATGGTAAAATATATTTAATAGACGAAATTCACACACCTGATTCTTCTCGATATTTTTACTCAGAAGGCTACGAAGAACGATTATCTAAAGGACAAGAACAAAAACAACTTTCAAAAGAATTTGTTCGCCAATGGCTTATTGAACATGGGTTTCAGGGTAAAGAAGGTCAACAAATACCTAACATGACTGATGAATTCATTACACAAGTAAGCGAACGATATATAGAATTATACGAACATATTACCGGTGACACTTTTATAAAATCAGACATTTCAAATATTCAAGAACGAATTCAAACAAACGTAGAAACGTACTTAAAAAAATAATTATTAATACGTATCTAATTAAAAATAAATTTTATATTTGCCTAAATTATTAACCATTTTAAAAACAAAAAAATTATGAAAAAAATTACATTAACTCTACTAGTAATTGCATCTGCATTATTTTTTAGCAGTTGCGGCGGCGATCAAGAATTTAACTTAAACAACGACATTGATGCAAAAGTTGACGGATATATTTTTGATGCTACAACAAAACAACCAATTTCTGGAGTAAAAGTTACAATCAGTAACAAAACAGCAACAACTAATGATGCTGGTTATTATATTGTTTCAGGACTATCTACAGGTGATTACCCTATTAAATTAGAAAAAGAAGGATATGCAAGCGTATTGTACGTAGGTGCTGTAAGTATTGATGGTAAAGACTATTATGGTGACGCTATTCAAACATGTGCAGCGTATAATATGTATCCACGAAGTAAAAAATTAGATGTTACATTCCGTTTTGAGCAATATAATGAAACTTCTGGACAAGATGAGTGGTACAATGCTCCTGCAGGTTTAAAAGTAAAAGTTAGCTATACAAACACTAGCATTTTAAATGTTATGGATACACAAACAACTGATAATTCAGGTAAGATTTCAATTGATAATATAGCAGAATTACAAAACATTACTTTAGATATTGACCAAGTAATAGGAAGTGATCAGTATTATATCAGTAGAACTATCTCATCAAGTGATTTAGAAAGCTATAATTACACTATTCGTGTAGAAATTAGTAAATCAACAGCTCCAGCATCAGGAGAAATTGATATTCCTCAATTTAATTTCTAAAAAAAAATATACTTATAAAAAAAAGGCTGTCAAAATTAATTGACAGCCTTTTTTTTGTGCTAATTATTATTTTACTTTCTTATATCCATATATAGCAGTTTCTCCTAATTCCTCTTCAATTCTAAGTAATTGATTATATTTCGCCATTCTATCAGAACGACTCATAGAACCAGTTTTAATTTGACCAGAATTAGTAGCTACAGCAATATCTGCAATTGTAGCATCTTCAGTTTCGCCAGATCTATGAGAAGTTACCGAAGTATACCCTGCACGATGAGCCATTTCAATTGCATCAAGAGTTTCTGTTAAAGTTCCAATTTGATTTACCTTAATCAAAATTGAATTTGCACAACCTAATTCGATTCCTTTTTTTAAGAATTCAACATTAGTAACAAATAAATCATCTCCAACTAATTGGCATTTAGAACCAATTGTATCAGTGAGAATTTTCCACCCATCCCAATCATTCTCACTACAACCATCTTCTATAGAATCTATTGGATATTTTGAAATTAATTCTGCAAGATATTCAGCTTGTTGTTTTGAATTACGTTTTGCACCTTGAGAGCCTTCAAATTTTGAATAATCATATATTCCGTCTTTAAAAAATTCAGATGAAGCACAATCCAAACCAATGGTTACATCAATTCCTGGCTTATAACCAGCTTTTTCAATTGCAGAAATAATAGATTCAAGTGCTTCCTCTGTGCCGCCTTTAAGAGCAGGAGCAAACCCACCTTCATCACCAACAGCAGTGCTTAAACCTTTATCATGAAGAATTCTTTTAAGAGCATGAAACACTTCTGCTCCCATTCTTAAGCCTTCTTTAAAGCAACAAGCTCCAATGGGACGAATCATAAATTCTTGAAATGCAATTGGAGCATCGGAATGGGAACCACCATTAATTATATTCATCATTGGTACCGGTAATGTTTTTGCATTAGTACCACCAATATAGCGATACAATGGTAATCCATGATATTCGGCAGCAGCTTTTGCCACAGCAAGTGAAACACCTAAAATAGCATTTGCACCAAGATTAGATTTAGTTTTTGTTCCATCTAATTCAATCATACGTTTATCAATAGCTGCTTGATCACACGCATTCATGCCTATTAGCTCTTTTGCAATAATGTTATTTACATTTTCAACAGCTTTGAGCACCCCTTTACCAAGATATCGAGCTTTATCTCCATCACGCAATTCTATTGCTTCATTTTCACCTGTTGAAGCTCCAGAAGGAACAGCAGCTCTACCTTTAATACCGGAAGCTAAAGTAACTTCACATTCTATTGTTGGATTTCCACGCGAGTCAATGATTTCTCGAGCGTGAACATGTACGATTTGACCCATATTATTATATTTTAAATTAAACATGAGCTAAATATAAAAAAAAAGGATAAAGTTAATATAACTTTATCCTTTTTTTTTATATTAAAAATAATTTTACTCTTCAGTTGTTGAACTTTCAGTACTATTAGAATCATTAGAAATTTCGGATTTTGTTGTTGCTTTTTTTCTACTTCTTCGAACAGTCGCTTTTTTACTTACAGGTGCTTTACCTTCTTTAACATATGTTTCATTATAATCAACTAATTCAATATAACACATTTCAGCAGCATCGCCCAAACGTGTTCCAAGTTTAATTATACGAGTATATCCACCTGGACGATCAGCAACTTTTGAAGAAACTTCTCTAAATAATTCTGTTACAGCAAATTTATTTTGCAAATATTTGAAAACTATTCTACGAGAATGTGTCGAATCATCTTTTGATTTTGTAATTAAAGGATCAACGTATTTTTGTAAAGCTTTAGCTTTAGCTACAGTAGTTTTAATACGTTTATGCATTATTAAAGACGTTGCCATGTTTGATAACATTGCAGCTCTATGTTCGTGTGTTCTACCTAAATGGTTAACTTTTTTTCCGTGTCTCATTGCTTCTCAACTATTATTCTTTATCTAATTTATATTTACTTATGTCCATTCCAAAAGTAAGATTTAAAGCATCTAATAATTCTTCTAACTCGGTCAATGATTTTTTACCGAAATTTCTGAATTTTAATAAATCATTTTTATTGAATTGAACAAGTTCACCTAAAGTTTCAACATCAGCAGCCTTTAAACAATTTAAAGCTCTAACAGATAAATCCATATCAACTAATTTTGATTTTAATAGTTGTCTCATATGAAGTACCTCTTCATCAAACTCTTCATTACCAAATTTATCTTCAGTATCTAAAGTAATTTTTTCATCAGAGAATAGCATAAAATGCTGAATCAATATTTTTGCTGCATCTTTTAAAGCATCTTTAGGATGAATAGATCCATCTGATTTTATTTCAAGAATAAGCTTTTCAAAATCTGTTTTTTGTTCTACACGATAATTTTCAACAGTATATTTTACATTTTTAATAGGAGTAAATATAGCATCTATAGGAATAACACCAAATTCACTGTCTAAAATTTTATTTTCTTCTGCTGGAACATACCCTCTTCCTTTTCCTATCCAAAAATCGATAGTTAACTTAACAGAAGAATTCATATTACAAACAACTAAATCTCCATTTAATACTTGAAAATTTGTTAAAAAAGTATTTAAATCATCTGCCAAAAATTTATCTTTACCTGCTACTGTTACAGTAACTTTTTCAGACTGTACATTATCAGATGTAACTTTTTTAAACCGAATTTGTTTAATATTTAAAATGATTTCGGTTACATCTTCAACAATACCTTTAATCGAAGTAAATTCATGATCAACACCTTCAATTTTTATATTAGTAACAGCATAACCTTCAAGAGAAGATAATAATACTCTACGTATAGCGTTACCAACTGTAATACCGTATCCCGGTTCTAACGGACGGAACTCAAAAATTCCAATGTTATCATCCGATTCAAGCATAATTACTTTATCGGGTTTTTGAAATGCTAAAATTGCCATAGACAAGAGTCTTTCTATATTATTATTTAGAATAAAGTTCTACTATTAATTGTTCTTTGATGTTTTCAGGTATTTCAGAACGTTCAGGTATATTTAAAAATTTACCTTGCATTTGAGATTTATCAAATTCTAACCAAGAAAATTTACTTACAGAATTAGTACTCAAAGAACTTGTTATAACCTCAAGAGAACGAGATTTTTCGCGAACTGCGATTATATCACCTGGTTTAACATGAAACGATGGAATATTAACAACAGAACCATTAACTGTAATATGTTGATGTGTCACTAATTGTCTTGCAGCACGACGCGTGTTAGCAATGCCCATTCGATAAACAACATTATCTAATCTTTGTTCCAATAATTGAACTAATATTTCACCAGTAACACCGGGTCTTCTATCAGCCTCATGAAACAAATTAGCAAATTGGCGTTCTAAAACACCATACATATATTTTGCTTTTTGTTTTTCTTGTAATTGAACTCCATACACAGATTTTTTTGCTTTTCTTTTAGAAAGCCCATGTTGTCCAGGAGCGTAATTTTTCTTTTGTAATGCACTATCAGGACCATAAATTGGTTCTCCGAATTTACGTGCTATTTTAGATGTAGGTCCAGTATATCTTGCCATGTAATTTAATATTATAAAGTTAAACTCTTCTTCTTTTTGGAGGTCTGCAACCATTATGTGGAAGCGGAGTAACATCAACTATTTCAGTAACCTCTATTCCAGAATTATGAATGGTACGAATTGCTGATTCACGTCCAGATCCAGGTCCTTTTACAAACACTTTAACTCTGCGTAAGCCTAAATCAAAAGCTTCTTTAGCACAATCAGTGGCAGCCATTTGAGCAGCATAAGGTGTATTCTTTTTAGAACCTCTAAAACCTTTTTTACCAGAAGAAGACCATGATATTACTTGTCCTTCGGCATTTGTTATTGTTACAATAATGTTATTAAATGAAGCATGAATATGAGCTTGTCCAGCTGCTTCAACTTTAACTACTTTTTTTACTGACTTCGTTTTTTTAGCCATAATATCAATCTATAAATTATTTAGTTGCTTTTTTCTTATTTGCAACAGTTTTTTTCTTTCCTTTTCTTGTACGAGCATTATTTTTGGTTGATTGTCCTCTTACAGGTAATCCTAAACGATGTCTAATACCTCTATAACAACCAATATCCATTAAACGTTTTATGTTCAATTGAACTTCTGAACGTAATTCACCTTCAACTTTATATGTTGAAGATATTGCATTTCTTATTGCAGTTGTTTGATCATCGTCCCAGTCTTTAACCTTAACATCTTTATCAACACCTGCTTGTAATAATATTTTTTTGGCACTAGATCTTCCTATTCCATAGATATAGGTTAATGCTATTTCGCCACGTTTGTTCTTTGGTAAATCTATACCGTTTATCCTTGCCATAGTAACTTACTTTGAAAATTGGTGCAAAATTATAAAAATTATCCTTGTCTTTGTTTAAATTTTGGATTTTTTTTGTTTATCACATAAATCCTTCCTTTTCTGCGAACTATTTTACATTCGCTACTTCGTTTTTTAACTGACGCTCGAACTTTCATGTTTAAATATTTTATTTATATCGAAATGTTATTCTTCCTTTTGTTAAATCATATAAAGACATTTCTACTTTTACTTTATCACCGGGTAAAATTTTTATATAATGCATTCTCATTTTACCAGAAATATGTGCAGTAATAATATGTCCATTTGTTAGTTCAACTCGAAACATTGCATTTGATAATGCTTCGATAATAGTTCCATCTTGCTCTATAGATTGTTGTTTTGCCATATAATTATATTGAAGATGAAGTAAGTCCTGATGAAGAACGCCCTTTAATTCTTCCTGTCTTCATCAATCCATCATAATGTCGGTTCAACAAATGACTTTCAATTTGTTGTAATGTATCTAGAATAACTCCTACTATAATTAGCAATGAAGTTCCGCCATAAAAATATGCAAACTGATTACTCACTTGAGATAACATTGCAAGTGCGGGTAATATTGCAACAAAAGCAAGAAATAAAGATCCAGGTAGAGTTATTCTTGACATAACATTATCTATAAACTCAGCTGTTTTTTTTCCAGGTTTAATACCAGGAATAAAACCACCATTTCTTTTTAACTCATCGGCAATTTGCTGGGGGTTCATCGTAATTGCAGTATAAAAATATGTAAATGCTATAATTAACAATGCATACACAAGATTATATCCGAAGCTGGTAAAATCTGAAAAAGTAGTAACAAACCAAGACACATTATCTGTAGTGCTAAAACCAGCAAATGTTAATGGAATGAACATTAATGCTTGAGCAAAAATTATAGGCATTACACCTGCCGCATTAACTTTTAATGGCAAGTATTGACGAACACCGCCATATTGTTTATTTCCAACTACCCTTTTAGCATATTGAACAGGTATTCTTCTTGTACCCTGAACTAGTAAAATTGATAATGTTATAATTACTAATAACATAACCATTTCAACCAAGAATACTATTAAACCACCAGCCCCCTCCATTCTCATTCCAAATTCTTGAAATAATGCAGCAGGAAAATTAGCAATAATTCCAATCATAATAATAAATGAAATACCATTTCCAATTCCTTTATCAGTAATCCGTTCTCCTAACCACATTACGAACATTGTTCCGGCAATTAAAATAATAATTGATGAAAACCAAAAGAATCCAGTATTTACAATTATTGCTTCTGGAATTTGAAATTGTAGATTTTTAAGATAACCAGGAGCTTGTGCAGCACAAATAAGTACTGTTAAAAATCTTGTAATTTGTGTAATTTTTTTACGACCACTCTCACCTTCTTTTTGAAGACGTTGAAAATATGGGATTGCGATACCAAATAACTGTATAACAATAGATGCAGATATATAAGGCATAATACCTAGAGCAAAAACAGATGCATTTGCAAACGCACCACCAGAAAACATATTTATTAAACTAAGAAGACCTGAATCTGCTTGCGTAGCTAATTTATCAAGTCCATTTGGATCAATTCCTGGTAAAACAACAAAAGAACCAAACCGGTAGACTAAAATAAGCCCTAAAGTAAACAGAATTCTAGAACGTAATTCTTCAATTCTATAAATATTTTTGAGAGTTTCAATAAATTTCATAAAAATTAGATTTTTTCGATTGAACCACCATTAGTTTCAACTAATTCTTTAGCTTTTTGAGAAAAAGCCGGAACTTTAATTGTTACTTTAGCAGACAAAGAACCTTTTGCTAATACTTTTATTAAGTCATTTTTTGAACATAACCCATTTTTCGCAAAAACAGTAGTATCAAATTCGGTAATTTGCTTTTTATCAACTAAATTTTGAATATCACTTAAATTTATAGCTTTATATTCAACACGGTTTATATTTTTAAAACCATATTTTGGTACACGACGCTGTAATGGCATTTGACCACCCTCGAATCCAATTTTTTTAGAATATCCACTTCGAGATTTTGCACCTTTATGTCCTCTAGTACTAGTACCACCTAAACCAGAACCGGCACCACGTCCAATAATTTTTTTTGTTTTTGTAGAACCTTTTGCAGGTTTTAACGCTTCTAATTTCATTGTTATTTAATTTCTTCGATTTGAACTAAATGTTTAACTTTTTCTATCATACCTGAAATTTGAGGAGTAAGATTTTGTTCGGTTTTTGAACCAATTTTTCCTAATCCCAAAGCTTCAAGAACCAATTTTTGATGTTTGGTTTGACCAATTTTACTTTTGGCAAGTGTTATTCGAATTTTAGACATAGTTATATGTGTTTATCCATTAAATACTTTAGATAATTCAACTCTACGTTGCTCTGATACCATATACGCATCTCGCATTTCAGTCAAAGCTTTAAACGTAGCTTTAACAACATTGTGAGGATTTGATGAACCTTTAGATTTAGCTAACACGTCGGTTATACCAGCACTTTCAAGAACAGATCTCATTGCACCACCAGCTTTAACACCAGTACCATGAGAAGCAGGTTTCATAAATACAATGGCACCACTATATTTCGATTCTTGTTGGTGAGGAATTGTTCCTTTAATTATTGGAACTTTGATAAGATTCTTCTTAGCATCTTCAACACCTTTAGCAATAGCCGCAGTAACCTCACCGGCTTTTCCTAAACCATATCCTACAATACCATTTTCATCTCCAACTACAACTATAGCAGAAAAACTAAATGTTCTACCACCTTTAGTAACTTTGGTTACACGATTTATTGCAACTAAACGATCTTTTAATTCTAAATCAGATGTTCTTACTTTTCTATTATTTTCAGCCATATTGTATTAAAATTTTAAGCCATTATTACGAGCTGATTCAGCCAATGATTTAACTCTACCGTGATATAAATATCCATTTCTATCGAACACTACGTTATCGATTCCCTTTTCAATTGCTTTTTTTGCAACAAAGGTTCCTACTATAGTAGCTTGATCAACTTTATTTTTACCAACACATTCTTTTGCAATATCTTTATCTAAAGAAGATACAGCTATTAGCGTACTGCCAGCCAAATCATCAATTAATTGCACAGAAATTTGTTTATTACTTCTAAAAACAGTCATTCGTGGTCTCTCTGCAGAACCCTCTACAATTTTACGAATACGTTTTTTAATTCTTAATCTTCTTTCAACTTTCGTGATAGCCATTTTGAACTATTTTTTATTATTTACCTGCTGATTTACCTGCTTTACGACGCACTTGTTCGTTTTTGAAACGAATACCTTTACCTTTATATGGTTCAGGAACTCTAAACGATCGTATTTTTGCTGCTACTTGCCCTAATAATTGTTTATCAATACTAGTAAGAGTTAAAAGTGGATTACTACCTCTTTCAGATTTAGCTTCTGCTTTAACTTCTTTTGGCAATTGTAATATTATTGTATGTGAGTATCCTAAAGACATTTCCACATTTTGACCTGTAACATTTACCCGATATCCAACACCAACAAATTCTTGTTCAATAGTATATCCATTACTAACACCATCAACCATATTTTGAATTAAAGAACGATATAATCCATGTTTTGATTTATGATCTTTTTCTTCAGATGGACGATTAACAACAATTTGATTTTTATCTATATCTAGTGTAAATCCCTCATCAATTTTTTGAGTTAATTCTCCTTTTGGACCTTTTACGGTTACTATAGAATTATTAACGGTTACTTCAACCTTATCTGGGATACTTATAGGAGCTTTACCAATTCGTGACATTATTTTTCCTTTTTTAATAAATGTAACATAAAACTTCGCCACCAACATTTAATGCTTTTGCTTCTTTGTCTGAAACAATTCCTTTGTTTGTAGAAAGAATTGCAATTCCAAGACCATTAAGTACACGAGGCATTTCGTCTGTTGATACATATTTTCTTAATCCCGGTTTACTAACTCTTTGTAGAGACTTAATTGCGGGTGTTTTTGATACAGGATGATATTTAAGTGCAATTTTAATAACTCCCTGAATTTGAGAGTCTTCAAATTTATAACTTAAAATATAACCTTTGTCATGAAGTACTTTTGTAATTTCCTTTTTCATGTTAGACGAAGGAATTTCAACAACTTTATGACGTGCTGCTTGAGCGTTTCTAATTCTTGTTAGATAATCTGCTATTGGATCTGTCATGTTACTTATCTATATTATTTTACCAACTTGCTTTTTTTACTCCCGGAATTAATCCTGCCGATGCCATTTCTCTGAATTGGATACGACTGATTCCAAATTGTCTCATATATCCTTTAGGACGACCTGTTATATTACATCTATTGTGTAATCTATTAGGATTTGAGTTTTTAGGTAATTTACTTAAACCTACATAATCACCTTGTGCTTTTAGTTCTGCGCGTTTTTTCGCATATTTATCAACTAATTTTTTACGCTTTACTTCGCGTGCTTTCATTGATTCTTTTGCCATACTATTCTTATTTTTTAAATGGAAAACCGAATTCTTTTAATAAAGCAAATCCTTCTTCGTCAGTTTTTGCTGAAGTTACAATTGTAATATCCATTCCCAACATTGATGTAACTTTATCAACTTCTATTTCGGGAAAAATAATTTGTTCGGAAATTCCAAAAGTATAATTACCACGTTTATCAAACTTTGTATTAAATCCTTGAAAATCGCGAATACGAGGTAATGATGCTGAAATAAGACGCTCTAAAAATTCATACATCTTTTCGCGGCGTAAAGTAACTTTAACACCAATTGGCATCCCTTTTCTTAATTTAAAATTTGAGATATCCTTTTTAGAGTACGTAGCTATAGCTTTTTGACCTGCTATGATAGATAATTCATTTATAGCAGTTTCAATTAACTTTTTATCAGCTACAGCTTTACCAATACCTTGATTTATAACAACTTTCTCAATTCGAGGCACTTGCATTTTTGATTTATAGCCATATTCCTTTTGTAAGTTTCCTTGAACTTTTTCGAAATATAATTTTTTTAATGTAGGTGTATAGCTCATTACTTAATCTCCTCTCCCGTCTTTTTTGAATATCTAACTAATTTACCTTTATCGTTCATTTTTCTACCAATTTTTGTAGGTTTTCCTGTAGCAGGATTAACAAGCATAAGGTTAGAAACATGAATAGGAGCTTCCTTTTTAACAATTCCTCCTTGTGGATTTTTAGCATTTGGTTTCGTTGATTTCGAAATCAAATTTACTCCTTCAACAATAGCTTTATCGGATTTAGTAACCATTTCCAATACTTTACCTTCGGTACCTTTATATTCACCGGAAATAACAACTACTGTATCACCCTTTTTTATATGATATTTATTTTGCATTTTTTAGTCGATTAAATTATAATACTTCAGGTGCTAATGAAACAATTTTCATATATTGTTTATCATGCAATTCGCGTCCAACAGGACCAAAAATACGAGTTCCCCTCATCTCACCGGCTTCGTTCAATAAAACTACAGCATTATCATCAAAACGGATATATGAACCATCTGGACGTTTTACTTCTTTAGTTGTGCGTACAATAACACCTTTTGTAACTTGACCTTTTCTAACATTACCATTAGGAATAGCATCTTTAACGGTAACAACAATCTTATCACCTATAGATGCATACCTTTTACGAGTACCACCTAGTACGCGAATACAGAGAACTTCTTTTGCTCCACTGTTATCTGCAACATTTAATCTAGATTCTTGCTGTATCATTTTATTTAGCTCTTTCTATTATTTCTACTAATCGCCAACATTTTGTTTTACTTAATGGGCGTGTTTCCATTATTCTTACAGTATCACCTTCATTACACTCATTTTTATCATCATGAGCAACAAATTTGGTAGTTTTTTTCAAAAACTTACCATACATTGGGTGTTTTACTTTTCTTTCTACAGCAACAATAACAGATTTATCCATTTTGTTGCTCACAACGATACCGATTCGTTCTTTTCTGAAATTTCTTTCCATTTTAGATATTTCTTATCTTATTTATTAAGTTCTCGTTCTCTTAAAATTGTTTGAATTCTTGCAATCTTTTTACGAGACTCTTTTATTACATTGGGATTTTCAAGTGGATTGATAGAATGATTTAATTTCATTTTATTTGAATTTTCTATTTCAACTTGAAGTTTTTCCTCTAATTCTTTTGTTGATAATTCTCTAATTTCTGCTGCTTTCATTTGTATATTATTTTCTATTCTTGAACATAATCATTACGAACAATAAATTTTGTTGTTATAGGTAATTTTTGAGCTGCTAATCTTAGAGCTTCTTTAGCTATTTCAAGAGACACACCTTCAGCTTCAAATAAAATTCTACCTGGAGTAACAGGTGCAACCCAATGCGAAAGGGCTCCCTTACCTTTACCCATACGAACTTCAGCAGGTTTAGAAGTTACAGGTTTATCAGGAAAAATTCTAATCCATATTTGACCTTCACGTTTCATATAACGTGTAACTGCAATACGTGCAGCCTCGATTTGACGTGAGGTAATCCAACAAGTTTCAAGAGATTTAATCCCAAAAGATCCAAATGCTAATTCATGACCTCTTTGAGAAATACCTTTCATTTTCCCTTTTTGTTGCTTTCTGAATTTTGTTTTTTTAGGTTGTAACATTGCTGTATATTCTTAAAAATTATTTTTTACGTTTTCTCATAGATTTTTTTGGAGCTGAAGCCACATTACTATTGGGCGACAAATCAACTTTTCCATAAACTTCTCCCTTGAATATCCAAACTTTTAAACCAAGTTTACCATATGTAGTTGAAGCTGCTGCAGTAGCATAATCAATATCAGCTCTTAATGTATGTAAAGGCGTTCTTCCTTCTTTGTACATTTCAGACCTAGCCATCTCCGCACCATTTAATCTACCTGAAATTTGTATTTTAATACCTTCGGCTCCCATTCTTATAGCAGATGCAATTGCCATTTTAATGGCTCTACGATAAGCAACACGACCTTCTAATTGACGCGCTATACTATCAGCAACAATAATTGCATCAAGTTCAGGACGTTTAATTTCGAATATATTAATTTCAACTTCTTTATTTGATATTTTTTTCAATTCCTCTTTTAGCTTATCAACTTCTTGACCACCTTTACCAATAATAATACCCGGACGAGCAGTATTTATAGTAATAGTAACTAATTTTAGAGTTCTTTCTATTATTATTTTAGAGATACTAGCTTTTGCAAGACGAGCATATAAATAACGACGAATTTTATAATCTTCGTGTAATTTCTCAACATAGTCGTTTCCACCATACCAGTTAGAATCCCAACCTTTTATAATTCCTAATCTGTTTCCTATTGGATTTACTTTTTGTCCCATGAATGTAATTTTATGCTTCTGTTTCTAATTGAATAGTATCTACAACAACCGTAACGTGATTTGAACGTTTACGAATTCTATGAGCTCTTCCTTGCGGAGCAGGTTGAATACGTTTAATCATTCTACCTTCATCAACAAAAATCTCTTTAATAAACAATTGATTGTCTTCAATTCGTTTACCTTCGTTTTTTTGTTGCCAATTGTTTACTGCACTTAAAACAAGTTTTTCAACTTTTCGTGAAGCTTCTTTTGTAGAATATCGTAATACATCTAGTGCATTATTAACTTCTTTACCTCTAACCATGTCTGCAACTAAACGCATTTTTCGTGGTGACGAAGGACAATTTCTAAGAATTGCAAATGCTTTTATTTTTTTTGCTTCCTTTATTTGGTCAGCTTTAATTTTCTTTCTATTACTCATGACTTAGATCTTATTTCTTTTTATTCTTTTTACCGGCATGACCTCTAAAATTTCTTGTTGGCGAAAACTCTCCGAGTTTATGTCCAACCATATTTTCTGTTACATACACAGGGATAAATTTATTTCCGTTATGAACAGCTATTGTATGACCAACAAAATCAGGAGAAATCATTGAAGCTCTTGCCCAAGTTTTTATTACCGATTTTTTTCCATTATCATTCATTTGAAGAACTTTACGTTCCAAATTAAAATCAATATATGGACCTTTTTTAAGTGAACGACTCATAATACGTATTCAGTTATATTATTTTTTTCTACTTTCAATTATTAATTTACTTGATGCTTTTTTAGGTGCACGAGTTTTATACCCTTTTGCTGGCAAACCTTTACGTGAACGTGGATGACCACCCGAAGCACGACCTTCACCACCACCCATTGGGTGATCAACAGGATTCATTACAACACCACGAACTCGAGGACGACGTCCTAACCATCTACTTCTACCAGCTTTACCTGAACGAATTAATGAATGTTCTGAATTTGATACCGCACCAATTGTAGCTTTACAAGTAATCAACACCATACGTGTTTCACCCGATGGTAATTTAATTATAGCATATTTTCCATCTCGAGAAGCTAATTGTGCATACGTTCCTGCACTTCTTGCTAATTGAGCACCTTTTCCAGGAGTTAATTCAATATTATGAATAACAGTACCAAGAGGAATTTCTTTGAGATATAAACTATTTCCAATTTCAGGTTCTACACCTTCACCAGAAGCTACAGTTTGACCAATTTTAATACCTTGAGGTGCGATAATATATCTCTTTTCTCCATCAGAATATTGAATCAAACAAATATTAGCACTTCTATTCGGATCATATTCTACAGTTAATACTTCTGCTTGAACATTTTCTTTATCTCTTTTGAAATCGATAATACGGTATTTTTTCTTATGACCACCACCTATATATCGCATAGTCATTTTACCTGTATTATTTCGACCACCTGATCTTTTAATACTTTCAATTAAAGATTTTTCAGGTTTTACTTTTGAAATACCAGTATTAACTGCTACAATTTTATGTCTTTGTCCGGGAGTTACCGGTTTTAACTTTTTTATTGCCATCGTATTAAATATTACTATAGAAGTCTATTTGTTCTCCTTGTTTTAAAGATACTATTGCTTTTTTGTATGAATTAGTTTTACCAACCACAACACCACTTTTAGTGTTACGTGCTTTAACTTTTCCTGCATAGCGAATAGTATTTACAGACTCTACGGTTACACCGTACATATCTTCTACCGCTTTTTTAATCTGAATTTTATCAGCTCTTTCATCTACTATAAAACCATATTGGTTTAAAGCATCTGACTTTTTTGACATTTTTTCAGTTATAAGTGGTCTTTGCAAAATTTCCATCACACATTAATTTTTTAAATTTTTCTCAATTTCTTCTACCGAGCTCTCAAATAAAATCACATTTTTTGCCTTTAAAAGATCGTAAGTATTTATATCTGAAGCACTTACAACCGAAAAACCCTGTAAATTTCGAGAGGACAAATATACATTTTTATTTATATTTGGTAATATTAATAAAGAATTTTTATTGTCTATTTTAAGATTTTCTTTTATTTGCAATAGTCGTTTTGTTTTAGGTGTCTCAAAATCAAAGTCTTCCACAACAATTACAGCATTGTCTTTTATTTTTGACGATAGTACAGATTTACGTGCAATATCTTTTACCTTTTTATTAATTTTTTGAGTATAATTACGAGGTTCTGGGCCAAAAATTCTACCTCCACCACGAAAAAGAGGGTTGTTTAAACTACCTGCACGTGCACCACCAGTACCTTTTTGTCGTTTAATTTTACGAGTACTACCTGCTATTGCATTACGTTCTTTAGAGCTATGTGTACCTTGACGTTTATTAGCAAGAATAGCTTTTACATCTAAATAAACAGCATGTTCATTTGGTTCGATACAGAAAATTGATTCATCTAAAACAACTTTCTTGTTAGTATCTTTTCCTTGTATATCTTTAACTACTATTTCCATTATTTCGTCAATATTAAATATCCACCTTTAGCTCCAGGAACAGCTCCTTTCACCAATACTACATTTTTTTCAGGTAAAACTTTTACCACTTCAAGATTCTCAACTTTAACTTGGTTTCCCCCCATCTGTCCACCCATTCTCATTCCTTTGAATACGCGAGAAGGTGTAGAACATGCACCAATAGAACCTGGAGCTCTGAGTCGGTTGTGCTGACCGTGAGTACTCTCACCAACACCACTAAAATTATGACGTTTTACAACACCTTGAAAACCTTTTCCTTTCGAAGTGCCGGTTATATCTAACCAATCACCTTCTTCAATTAAACTTGATACATCAAGCACATCTCCTAAATTTACATCTTTATCAAAATCGCGAAATTCAACAACTGATCGTTTTGGTGATGTGTTTGCTTTTTTAAAATGACCTAACTCTGCACGAGTAGTATTTTTTTCTTTTTTCTCATCAAAAGCTAACTGCACTGAATTATATCCATCAGTTTCTTTAGTTTTAATTTGAGTAACCACACAAGGTCCTGTTTCAATAACAGTACATGCTATATTTTTTCCATCTGGTAAAAAGATGGAGGTCATACCTATTTTTTTTCCTAGTATTCCGAGCATTTTTACAAATTTAAAAAATTATTACACTTTTATTTCTACTTCTACCCCACTTGGCAACTCAAGTTTCATAAGTGCATCAACTGTTTTTGACGTACTACTATATATATCAAGTAGACGTTTGTGTGATGTTAATTGAAACTGTTCTCGAGCTTTTTTGTTTACGTGAGTAGAACGTAAAACTGTAAAAATTCTCTTATGAGTTGGCAGCGGAATCGGACCACATACAACAGCACCTGTTGTTTTAACTGTTTTAACAATCTTTTCGGCAGATTTGTCTACAAGATTGTGGTCATAAGATTTCAACTTAATTCTGATTTTTTGACTCATGCCTTTATGTATTAATTATCTATTATTTACTTTTATTAATTACTGCTTCTGCTAAATTTGCAGGTACTTGTTCGTAATGATCAAATTCCATAGTAGATGTTGCTCTACCTGATGTAATCGTACGAAGATCTGTTACGTATCCAAACATTTCTGAAAGCGGAACATATGCTTTTACTACACTAGCATTATTTTTCGAATCCATACCTCTGATTTGACCTCTTCGTTTGTTAAGGTCACCAACAACATCACCCATATAATCTTCTGGAGTTACAACTTCAATTTTCATGATAGGTTCTAACAATTTTGGAGCAGCTTTTCTACAAGCTTCTTTAAATGCTAATTTCGCACAAATTTCGAACGATAATGCATCCGAGTCAACATCATGATATGAACCATCCATAAGTTGAACTTTAAGAGATTCAACTGTAAATCCAGCTAACACACCATTTTCCATAGCTTGTTTGAAACCTTTTTCTATTGAAGGTATAAATTCTTTTGGAATGTTACCACCTTTAACATAATCTTCAAACTGCAATCCGTCTTTACCTTCATCTGCAGGACCTATTTTGAATGAAATATCAGCAAATTTACCACGACCACCCGATTGTTTTTTAAATACTTCGCGGTGTTCAACCATTTGAGTAATACATTCTTTATAATTAACTTGAGGTGCTCCCTGATTACATTCAACTTTAAACTCACGTTTTAATCGGTCTATAATAATTTCAAGGTGTAATTCACCCATCCCACTAATTACAGTTTGACCACTATCTTGATCAGTTTTTACACGGAACGTAGGATCTTCTTCAGCTAATTTAGCCAACGCATTTCCCAACTTATCAACATCCGCTTTCGTTTTAGGCTCAATTGCCAAACCAATTACAGGCTCAGGGAATATCATAGATTCCAAAACAATAGGATGTTTTTCATCGCATAATGTATCTCCCGTTTTAATATCTTTAAAACCAACAGCAGCACCAATATCACCACCTTCGATAAATTCTATTGGATTTTGTTTATTTGCATGCATTTGGTAAATACGCGAAATTCTTTCTTTTTGTTCACTACGAGTATTATACACATAAGAACCAGCATCTAAATGACCTGAATAAACTCTAAAGAAACAAAGTCTTCCAACAAAAGGGTCGGTAGCAATTTTAAACGCAAGAGCACAAAAAGGATCTTCTGCACCTGGTTTTCTAAAAACATCTTCCCCTGTATTTGGATTTGTACCCTTAATTTTTTCACGATCAAGCGGACTTGGCAATAATTCCATTACATAATTCAACATTGTTTGAACTCCTTTGTTTTTAAAAGAAGAACCACAAAGCATAGGAATTATAGTATTCGTTACGCATGCTTGACGAAGAGCTTTAAGAATTTCTTCTTCCGTAATAGAATCAGAATCATCGAAGAATTTCTCCATTAAATTATCATCAAATTCAGCTATAGCTTCCAATAATTTTCCTCGCCATTCTATTACTTCATCAGCCATATCTGCAGGAATAGGAACTTCTTGAAAAGTCATTCCTTGATCGGCTTCATTCCAAATCATACCTTTATTGGTAACTAAATCAACCACACCTTTGAAATTTTCTTCTTCACCAATTGGTAATTGTAAAGGTATAGCATTACCACCAAGCATTTCTTTAACTTGTTTAACTACGTTTAGAAAATCGGCACCTTGACGGTCCATTTTATTAACAAATCCTAAACGAGTTACATTATAATTATCAGCTAAACGCCAGTTTGTTTCTGATTGAGGCTCAACACCATCAACAGCAGAAAATAAAAACACAAGACCATCAAGAATACGAAGAGATCTATTTACCTCTACGGTAAAATCAACGTGTCCGGGAGTATCTATAATATTTACCTTGTAAGAATTATCTTTATAATTCCAAAAACAAGTAGTTGCAGCAGAAGCAATGGTTATACCGCGTTCCTGCTCTTGAGCCATCCAGTCCATTGTTGCAGCACCATCATGCACTTCACCAATTTTATGAGTAACTCCTGCATAATATAATATACGCTCGGTAGTTGTAGTTTTTCCAGCATCAATATGAGCTGCTATACCAATATTTCTTGTATAATTTAAGTCGTGTTTTTTAGCCATTGTTGTAACCCAATAATAATATATTAAAATCTAAAATGTGAGAATGCTTTATTTGCTTCTGCCATTCTATGCGTGTCTTCTTTCTTTTTGTAAGCAGCACCTTCTTCGTTGAATGCGGCAAGAATTTCAGCAGCTAATCGCTCTTTCATAGAATGCCCCGAACGTTTCCGAGCAAATAATATTAAATTTTTCATTCCAATAGACTGACGTCTTCCGGGACGAATCTCTGACGGAATTTGGAAGGTTGCTCCACCTACTCTTCTACTTCTTACTTCAACCAAAGGAGTTACATTATCGAGAGCCTTTTTCCATACTTCCAACGCAGATAAATCTTGACTTTGTTTTTTTTGTTCAACTATTTCTAATGCATCATAAAAAATGTCGTATGCAACACTTTTTTTACCGTCAAACATTAAATTGTTAACAAATTTTGTAACTTCCGTATCAGCAAACTTTGGATCTGGAAGAATTATGCGTTTTTTTGGTTTACTTTTTCTCATTTTATCAATGAATTAATCTAATCTAAATTATTTTTTTTGATCTTTTTTCGGTCTTTTAGCACCATATTTTGAACGCGATTGTAAACGGCCTTCAACACCTGATGAATCTAATGCTCCACGCACTAAGTGATAACGAACACCCGGTAAATCTTTTACCCTTCCTCCACGAACTAATACTATAGAGTGCTCTTGTAATTTATGACCTTCACCCGGAATATACGCATTTACTTCTTTTTGATTGGTTAATCTCACACGAGCAACCTTACGCATTGCCGAATTTGGTTTTTTAGGAGTTGTTGTATACACACGTACACATACACCACGTCGTTGAGGGCAAGAATCCAATGCTGGAGACTTACTTTTATCAACTATGTTATTTCTTCCTTTTCGTACTAATTGCTGAATTGTAGGCATAATACTTTACTTATATCTAATTATTATTTATATTTTTTCCCTTTAAAAACGGGTTGCAAAGGTAAACATTTTTTTTAATTACAAATAGGTAGACTAAAAAAAAAAATATTTTTTATGATTTTTGTAATTATTTCTTTACAAATAGTTTAAAAATAGGGGTATACACTTATTAAATATCGAAACGTTCGGCCGTATGCACACCTTTAATTGATTTAATTTTTTCGAGGAGCTTATGCAAATGATGATTATCTGTTATATATAATGATAATCTACCTTCAAAATTCCCATCATTAGAATATATATTAATACTACGCATCTTAATGTTAGATTCTCGCGATATTATTTGAGTTATATTATTTATAATACTTAAATCATCGTTCCCTATTACTCGTATCCCCACATTAAACTCCTTATTGGATTGAGAATTCGTCCATCGAGTTTTAATAATTCTATATGGATACTTTTCGAGCATATTCATAGCGTTAGGGCAATTAAGACGATGCACCTTAATCCCTCCACCAGCACTTAAAAAACCAAAAATTTCATCACCTTTGATTGGATTGCAACAGGGAGACAATTTGTAATCAACATTATCTACACTATTATCTATTATTAATAAATTATCGTGTTCGGCATTTAAACGTTTGTGTAGTTTTTCTTTAAATTCTTGAGAATCTATAGTAATTGGTTTTTTTTCACTCTCATTTTTATTTAAATCTTCAAAAAAATCTTTGAGCAAAGATATATCGAGTTTATTTTGACTCGCTGCCACATATAAATCTAATGCACTTTTTACACCATAGAATTTCAATAATTTATGTACATTATCATCACCAAATTTTACTTTATTTTGAGTAAATTTTCGGACAATAATTTCTTTACCGGCTTCGGCTTCTTTATATTCAAGATCTTTTAAATATTTTTTAATTCGTTGTCGAGCCTTCGATGTAACCACAAAAGACAGCCAATCTTGCTTTGGGGTTTGTGATTTAGCTGTTAAAATTTCAATTTTATCACCATTATGCAATACATGTTTTATAGGAACAACCTTACCGTTTACTTTTGCTCCTGTACACGTATTGCCAATATCACCATGAATGTCATACGCAAAATCGAGTACGGTAGCTTGAGCTTTTAACCGACGTAAATCACCTTGAGGAGTATAAATAAATATTTCATCGGTATATAATTGCATTCGCGAGTTTTTATCTTCCTCAAGACTTTCTTCTTCAGGATTTTCCAAAATACTTCGAATTCGAGCTAACCAACTTACAGAACCAACAGCAGATGCACCTTCTTTATATTTCCAATGTGCAGCATATCCTTTTTCTGCTATTTCGTCCATACGTTTTGTTCTTATTTGTACTTCAACCCATCTATTTTCCGGCCCTAATACGGTAGTATGTAAAGATTCGTATCCGCTATGTTTTGGTGATGATATCCAATCACGTAATCTATTAGGATTTGGTCGATAAATATCGGAAACTATAGAATACACATTCCAGCAATCACTTTTTTCGTCTTCCAATTTTGAATTTACAATTATTCTTATTGCAAATAAATCATATATATGTTCAAAGCTTACATTACTTTTTTTTAGTTTATTCCATATAGAATATATAGATTTTGGACGTCCCTTTATTTCAAATTGTAATTCTTTTGATTCTAATGCTTTTTGTATAGGTTCAATGAACTTTTGAATATATTCATCTCGTTGCGTTTTTTTTTCGGCTAATTTTTTTGCAATTGTTTTATACATTTCATTATGAAGATATTTCATCGACATTTCTTCCATTTCTGTTTTTATTGCATATAATCCTAATCTATGTGCAATAGGTGCATACAATGATGAAATTTCTTCTGAAATTCGAATTTGTTCTGTTTCGGCAAACTCATGAATTGACCGTAATTCATATAATTTTTTAGCAATTAATATTAATATTACACGAACATCATCGGCTTGACTAAGAATTAATTTTATAAAATTTTCAGAATGTATTTTTGATTTTGAAGTATCTATTTTTTGAACTCTTTGTAAACCTGTAATTATTCCAAAAACTTTTTCACCATAATCATTTAAAATATTTGATTCTGAAATATTGTTTTGAATATACAAAGGGTATAAAAATAAACTTACAATCGCCTTTCCCCCCAATCCAATTTCTTGAATAGCTACTTGAGCTAATTGTAATAACGATTGTAATTGTTCTATAGTAAGATGTTGCAATGCTCTTTCATATGCACTATATATATAGGGAATATCGCGTTCCTTAATATAAGGTTTTGCTATTTCTACTATATATTCCTTTGTAAGTACCATTTTTCCTATTTTGTTGCAATATAGCAATCTCTATGAAATCTAATAAAAAAACACATTAAAAAATGCACGTTACAATATGAAGACTAATGCTAAACATTAAGAAAAAATCAAAATATCAGAGAAATTACCTATTTACGCACAATAAAATTTTTGCTTATTATCTCATTGTTAGAACAAACAACTTCGCAAATGTATATACCATTGGGTAAATTAGGTAAATAAACTTCTGACTGATTGCCTATTTGCGAATGCACTTGTTGTCCGAACATTGATTTTATTGTAACAGATGTAATTGACACATTTGTGTTTTGAATATCAATATATAAATTGTGTGATACAACAGTAGGATATAGTATAATAGTATTATCAACAAAAACTTCATCAATAGCTTGTGTTGGCAATAATTTACCAAAAACCGGACGAATAAGTAGTGCACCATTTTGGGACGAAGCTAACCATTCGAAACCTGTATTGTAATAAATTTTATTTTTCAAACTACTAGTAACATCGAGTCCTACATTTAGTAAAACATCATACGGTTGTTCCCATCCAACAAAGAAATCATTGGTAATATACATACCGGATTTTTCACCAGTAAGTATTCCTTCGTTTGTAATTGGATAAGTTACAAAAGTAAACATGCCATCAACAAATTTGACAATTTCTCCAGGTTGTTTATATAATAATTCACCGGGTAGCCCATTGTTATCGGCAGCCCATACACATAGATTAAAAATAGGCGGAGATGATAGTAATGTAGGATTGAAATACATATTTACAGCTTTCAGAGTATCGGGACTTAGAATTGAAAATTTATAAGCGACTCTCCCCATAGGGGCTTCACGCAAACCATATCCCGCCTCTGGTATTCCATCATCATATGCATAATAATTTGCCATAGTAAACGAAACCCTATTTGTATCATTCCATCTATATTGTTCATACATTGAATTTGCATTATCAGTATAGAAATACCGATACTCATATTCTGTTTGGTCAAATAATCCAATATCTTGTTTCATAAAATCAACAAAATCAACATTCCAATCGGTTAATACATCTCGTTCGTTAGCAAGTGCATATGCCGGAATATCTGTTTCATATGTTTGATACGATAAAACCTCATCGGTATGGAGCTTTTCTACCTCAAAACCAAATTTCACTTTTCTATACACAGAATCAAAATTATTAAAAGAAGCATCAATAGTAAGGCGAAAATTTGATGATTGAACTGCCGAAAAATGAGATAATGGAATAGCAGAATAGGCATTATATAATGGCGAAATATTTTTAACAAAAGCAACATCACTTGGATTTGGAACCGAAGGTTTTCGCTTGGAATCTAACCAAACCATATCAATATTCCAAAAATCCTCGTTTCGAGCGTGACTAGGGTCGTTACTAAGACTTACATAATTTTTGAATCGAAATCGAAATCCTTTACTAAACATTTGAGGTGAAATTCGAAGATAAACCGAGTCGAATTTTTCATCGGTATCGGCAGACGAACCCCAGATGCGTTGCCATGAAGGATTTGTGTAATTGCAAGTTTGTGATATTGAAAAACTCCATTGAGGATTACCATCGGGAATACGTGCGTAAGAAGCATCTTGGGTAATTTGCTCAAATATATCAATACTATCAACTAACACCGTATCGGCATTGTATAGCATACACATTGTTGTTTCAAATGCAGAAATACCCAATTGATTTGCATTCACAACTCCATAAGAATACGGAGCTATTTGTAAATCTTGCGTAATACTATAGGAATTCAATGTTTGAGCTTGAATAATTTTCGAAATAGTATCATGTACAATAAACCAATTTTTTATAGACACCACAGTATCGGTAGCATTATAAAGTTCGACCCAAGTTTGAGTAATTTCGTTAATAAAAACTCCTTGACGGTCAAAAGGTATAGAAAATTCCAACACTAAACTATCTATTGACTCCGGTTTATCGGCATTGCCCCCCGATTGATAGTAAAAACTCAATGCCACTGAATCGGTAGGTAGGTAATTGTTCCATACAGTCTCAAAGGCATATGAACCTTGAATATATTCAAACGATTGTGAATAAATAGAATCGATAAGTGGAATATAATCTGCACCAACTTTCTGATAAATTGTATCGCCTGCCGCAAACAAAAGACCTTTAGCAACGGGTTCGAACGCTTGATTATAATAAATATAATAGTCATTGCCCAATAATTGAAAACTTGGATTTTTAATATACAATTTATCGGTCGGATAATATTTTTTATATGATTCAAGATTGATAGGTTGCGATGTAAGATAATCGGCTATTGAAGGATTTGATGAAACATGAGAATACAATTTTCCTTTATCATCAAGAGCATCAAATGTTGCAACCCCTATTGTAAAAGTGTTTTTTCCAAACGATTTATTTACAAACACATACGAATCAATCCAATTCTGCGATAAGGGTTGAGAATATGGATATGAGAAGTCGTCGAAAAACGGAAGTTCAATAAGCGAAAAATTACTGCCTTTTTTTTCGTTTTTTAATTGAGATTGTTCGGATTGAATAAACACAACCTGTTCGGATTGAGAAAATCCAATAAAAGAGAAACATACCAATAAAATTGCAGATAAAAACTTCATATTTATTCTTCTTTTTTCAACCACACATCAATAACTTGCCCTACCATGATTTTTGTACTTTCAGAAAACATAGGAGACTGCTTCCACACTTTTGCATCGAGCGAATCTTGGTAAGAAGCAAATATGTCGGCACTAAACATACAATTAAGCATAATCCCTTTAGCTGAGGCTGAATCTAACACTGCTTTATACGAATATCCTTGAAAATCGGGAATAAAAATTAATTCATTACTTCCTCCTTTTCCTACAACTAAATCTACTCGACTTCCTTTAGGAATTTTAGCTCCGGGATAAATGGTTCTATTATTAACCTTTTGTTCAAACACATAGTTATCGGCAAAATCGGGTTTATATTCAATATTCCCAACTACTAATCCTGCACTTTCTAATACTTGAGTAGCTTGTCGTAACGAAACGTTAGTAGCATTAGGAATTCGCACCAATATAGGCGTTTTAGAATTTATTGAAACATAAATAGTTCTATTTTCCTTTACCGAAACATTAGGAGCAGGCTTATGATTTACTATTGCACCCGGCTTTATTTCTTTAGAATAAACAGTATCCGTAATAACTAATTGCAAATCATGTTCTTTCGCTAAAATACTAGCAGTTTCAACATCAAGATTTGTAAAGTTAGGAACTAAAATATATTCTCCATGATTTGTATATGAAGCCAACCAAGATTTAAATACTATAAATCCAATTATAGTAACAACAGTAATTATCCCTATGTTTATTAAAAAAACCTTAGAGATGAAAAAGTGAAAATATTTTTTCATATCAAAATTTGTAAACGCAGGAACAAAGATAAAATTATATGTGAAAAGAAAAAATAAAAAAAGAGGTAAGGAAGTAGGTTACGGGCAACCTGAGAAGAAGAAACTAATACAACCTACCTTACCTTAAACCTCAAACACCACATAACCAATCATGAAAAAGTCGCAACACCATGAAAAAAAGAGAAGACCAGGTTGCCCGTGTATTGTAAAAAATAGTTTTTTTAAATAACTATTTTATATCTCAATGAACTAATGTAATCTGTACAGAAAATTTTATTTAATACTAATTTTCATTAAAAAAAACAACGATTTTCTGTTATGATTACCGAGTACAAATATAAAACTCTTAGTGTAGAATATACAAATTTTTAATACTTATTTTACATAGGTAAAAATAACCAATTTCGTATACTGCTAATAATTAAAGAGTTACTGTAAAGTTTCACCACGTTGTTAATGGATAAACTTCCCCCTTCCTTTGCGAAGTGGAGCGCAGCGGAACGAAGCAAAGGAAGGGGGAAGTAGCATTATAAATGATAACTTGCTTAATTTTGTATTTTCTAAAAAACAAAAACATGAA
>MWCJ01000007.1 GCA_002069975.1 Bacteroidetes bacterium ADurb.Bin217
AAAAGGGACAAGTCAGGACTCCGCTGACGAATAATCGATGAATATTTTTGTAAATTATCCATATCACCGAATGTTTCGGGCAATAATTCAGAAAATCCCATAATAGCATTGAGCGGTGTACGGATTTCGTGACTCATATTTTGTAGAAAAGCGGTTTTTAAATTATCGCTTTCTTCGGCTTTTAATTTTGCATGCAATAGTTCTTGTTCTACTGTTTTTCTGTCGGTAATATCACGTGCTGCAGCATATATTAATTCTCCTTTCGGTGCACTTCGCCATTCAATCCATCGGTACGAACCGTCTTTACATCTATATCGATTTGTAAAATTAAATACCGAAACATGTTTGCTTAATTGAGCAATTGCGTCTACTGTTTCTTCTAAATCGTCGGGGTGAACAAATTCTAAAAACGAATGTTGCACTAATTCATCAGTCTTATAGCCTAATACAACTTCCCACTGTTTGTTAATTCTAATAAAATAACCTTTAATATCGGCAATTGCTAATAAGTCGAGACTTGTTGTAAAGAATTGTTCTAATTCATTTGTTTTTTGCTCTAACGCTTGCTGAGCATACTTACGCTCGCTAATATCAAAAAAACTTACAAGACTTGCCACTACGTTGCCGGCATCGTCGCACACAGGAGCTCCAAAAATTTCGAGAATAGAAAATTCGCCATTTGGTTTATACACTATCATATCGTCTACATGCGATTTTTCGCCGTGCATACCCCGAATTATAGGCATTTTTTCGAGAGGGTATTTTTCTTGAGTGCCCAATACATATGCTTGATACACATCGTTTATGGTAGTTTCGTTAGCATCGGGTAATATACCTCTGCCCAATAATTCACAAGCCTTGGCATTTGCTACTATTGGTTTGCCGGTATGAGCTTCCACCATAAATACTCCAATAGGTAAATTCTCTAATAATGTATCAATAATTTGTCGTCTATAATCGTTTTCTTGTTGAATGCGTTTGCTTTCGGTTATATCTTTTGATTGCGAAAGTATACATGTTTGTTCATGTATTTGAATGATTTCTGACGAGATAGAAACTATTCCAATTTCGCCATGTTTTGTTCGGAATTCAGCTTCAAAATTACGCACATTGCCTTTATTTTGTAATTCTGTAATGTATCGAATTCTATCATCTTCGTTGTTCCATACATGTAATTCTGTCGATGATTTTCCTATTACTTCTTCGCGTGTGTAGCCTGTTTGTTTTAAGAACGTATCGTTTACATCAATATATATTCCGTCTTCAAATGAACTTATAATTATTGCATCGGGGCTTGATTTGAATGCTTTAGAAAATTTTTCTTCGGATATTCGAATTGCTTCTTTAGTGATTTTTTGTTGGTGAATATCCCTAACTATAGCCATTATGCGTCGTTTGTCTTGTATTAGTATGGGTTTCAATACTACAAATACCCAAAATAATTCACCATTTTTCTTTTTTGCATACCACTCAAACGATGCTATTCCTTCGCGTTCAGCCAGTTCTAAATATTCTTTAATTTTATCTTTGGTGTACCCATACGAGTTGGCACTTAACGAACTTATTCTAATTACAGGTAATTCTTGTCGATTATATCCATACATGGTAAGCATGGCATCATTTACGTCTTCTATCGTGTCGTCTAACACCGAATGTATAAAAATAGCATCAATCGAAGAATGAAATATTTCTTTATATCGAATTTCGTTTTGTTCCGCTATCGTTTTTGCGGTAAATAATTCATCGTTTAGTTTTTTGTATTCATTATTAAGTGTAGCATATTCATTATTTTGTTGAACTAAATCTTTGGTTCGTTTAGCAATAATTTGCTCCAAGCCGGTATTTGTTTGCTCTAATTGTTGTTTGTAATAAAGTGTATCTAACTTTGATGAAATAATACGACTAACGGTAAGTAAAACATCGATTTTTTCTGATGTAAATTGTTCGGTTGTATTGCTAATACACACTAAATACGAGCATGGGTAATAATTGGATTGTATGTGAATGCATAAAGCTTCGAGTGCATGTATTCCTTGTGATGGATAGTTAAACGTAAATTCATGTTCGAGTAAATGTAAGTGTGATTCTTGTGTTTTTGGTTTTGAATAGGTAAATACAACGGTGTCGGTTTCATTTTGATTGTCGAATAATGCATAACTGTGAGTGCAAGTAAACGATTTGTTGTTACAAGTAAAAATGCCGGTAAATGGTACATGCAAAATTATTGCAATATGTTCAAGTATTTTTTGATACATATGGTCGATATCAGAATTATTGTCGATTTCGGAAAATGCATTATACAGTAGTAAATTTATTTCCGCCATTGATGACAATGTTTCATTTTCGCGCTCTAAAATTTCTAATTGCGATTGTAAATCATGTATATGTGAATTGGAATGCTTCATTATTTGAGAGTTTTATAGAGCTGAATGTAAATGTTGTAAACAATGTTGAGCCACTAATTCGGGTTCGTCTTCTTGTATAAAATGACCAGCTGTAGGAATACATACATATGTGCTGTGTGGAATAGCCGAATGCAACGATTCGGCAATGTTCGACGATAAATATACATCGGCATCGCCTCTAATTATAAGAACAGGAATAGATAAAGCAGAAATTTCGTGTGTAATACTTGTTAAGTTTGAGTTGTCTAAACAATGAGCAAAATGTAAAAATGCTTTTCGCCCGATAGAAGTTGTCATAGGTTGCCAAAATAAATCCATGAGTTCTTTGGTGCATGCATCTTTATGAAACAACCCTCGGCGTACTATTATTTCAAATATTGTTTTATTGAGCGATGCCATAGCTATTTGTCGTATGATGGGAGTTCGCATTGCAATAATGGGTTGTACAGGCCAGAAATTATATGCTACGGTATTAATAAGTGTAAGACTGCATACCATATGTGGAGATTGTACGGCAAAAATTTGTCCTATACCGCCACCTACATCGTGGCAAACTAAATGTACTTGCGACACTCCAATGTGTGAGCAGAAATCTGCCAACAGTGTAGCTTGTCGTTTGAGCGAAATATCTTCGTGAAGCGGCTTGCTCGAATCTCCACAGCCCAATAAGTCGGGGATTATAACATCGAACGATGAGGTGAATGCAGGTGCTATTTTACGCCAAATAAATGAGTAGGTAGTTATTCCATGTATACAAAGTACTACCGGTCCCGAACCTTCTCGGTAATATCGTATAGTGTTGCCTTGTAGCTTACACTCTAATGGACGTTCGAATATATTTGAAGTAGATTGCATATAGAATTCTAAGTTTTTTATGTGAATGTTTTATTCTCTTTTTTAAATTGAAACCATAAAGATACAACATTATACATACAAATACTACTATTTGTAGTAAAAAATACGCAAAAAAAAAGGGCGGAAAGAGAGGTGGAAGTTCTCTTGTCCGCGCCATTCATTAAAGGAATAATAATAAAGCGTAACAGTAATGCAAATATATGCCAAAAAAAATAATAGTACAATAGTTTGCCAAAAAAATATAATTAACGAGTTGTTAACAGCTTTTTGCGGCTTTCTATGAGGTGTTATTTTAACTGATTTACAGCAATTAATGCACAGTGAATACAGTTTCCGCTACAAATTTTTTGTCGTCGCCTTGTACTATATATGCTACTACTTTATATGTGCCGGCAGTCCACATCCATTCAAACGATGATATTAGAATATGTCCGTAATCTTGAGTTGATGGTCTGCTTATAGAGTTGATTAAAGAATTATCTAATGTTTTGAATTCTAATAATATAGGATTCCCTGCAATATCTTCGGTAGATTCTACACGAACATATATAATTGCACTTCCGCCTACTCGATAAAAATCAGAACTTTCGCCCGATAATTCAAAATAATTTGAATGGTTAAGACCAGTACCTAATGTAATTTGATTTGAAAATTCATTGTCTGCCTCTTTTTTTTCGCAGGCACTAAAACATGCAATACATAATACAATGCTAATAAAAATACGTGCTTTCATATAAATATTTAATTTTAAAAAATATTAATTTACAAATACATTACAAAGGTACATTGTTTGTATTAATTTTTTTTTGAAAAATTAGGTATTTATTGTATTTTTACAAACAAATAGTATGAGTATGAAACAAGTATTGACACTCGCATGCTTTTTGGCGTTTCAAATAACGCTGTATGCACAGAATTACGAATCAATTTTAACATCGTTTGAACAAGGAGATGTAGACAAATTATCGACGTATTTCGACGAAAATATTGATTTAACAGTTCTCCAAAACGAAGGAATATATAGTAAAGCTCAATCAAAGGTTATTTTAAAGAATTTTTTTGCAGCCAATACTCCGGCAAAATTTACTATGCAACATCAAGGGGGAGGCGAACAATCTAAATATATAATTGGAAAATTAGTTTCGAACGATAAATCGTATCGAGTGTATTTTCTGTTTAAAAAATCAAATGAAACAAGAGTAATACAAAAAATAAGAATAGAACATGATAAATAATCAACTAATAGATAGTCTTATTTCTATAGCATTACAAGAAGATATAGGCGAAGGAGATCATACAACATTATCGTGCATACCTCATGAATTGCAAGGCAGAGCACAATTATTAGTAAAACAAGCGGGAATTTTGTGTGGCGTGGAAGTCGCAAAAAAAATATATCAAACATTTGATCCAACTCTTAGAATCGATGTGTTACTCAATGATGGTACTCCTATAAAAAAAGGTGATGTAGCTTTTACGGTTCACGGAAAAACAATATCAATATTGCAAACAGAACGGTTGGTGTTGAATTTTATGCAACGATTAAGTGGTATAGCTACTCAAACTAATGAATATGTAAAACTACTCGAAGGAACCAATACCAAAATTTTAGATACGCGTAAAACAACTCCCGGGATGCGATTGCTCGAAAAATATGCAGTTACAACCGGTGGAGGCGAAAATCATCGTATAGGCTTGTATGATATGATTTTAATTAAAGACAATCATATAGATTATGCAGGTGGTGTTACTGCTGCAATTACAATGACCAAAGAGTATTTGCTTTATAATAATTTAGATTTGAAAATTGTGGTTGAAGCTCGTACAATGCAAGATATTGCCGAAATACTCACGTTTACCGATATTTATAGAATTTTAATAGACAATTTCACTCCAGAACAAACCAAAGAAGCTATAGCGTTTATAAATGGAAGATGTAAAACTGAATCGTCGGGAGGTATTACTAAAGAAAGTATACGAGCATATGCCGAGGCAGGAGTAGACTATATTTCAGTAGGAGCATTAACGCATCAAATCAAAAGTCTTGATTTAAGTCTAAAAGCTTACTAAATGTTACGTGTAGTGAGTTTTAGATATATTCGAATACTTAGTGTGGTGTTATTTGTTTGTGCGTATGTATCTTCTTTTGCACAAGTAAAAAAGCCAAAACTTGTAGTTACAATTGTGGTAGAACAAATGCGTTACGATTATATTAATCGGTTTTTGCCTCATTTTAGTAAAGCAGGCTTCAAAAAGTTATTGTACCAAGGTGTAAATTGCGAAAATGCTCATACAAATTATGCATATACTCAGAGTGCAAGTGGAATTGCTTCTATTGCTACCGCTACCACGCCATCTATGCATGGAATAGTTGGTAATACGTGGTATAATCGTAGCTCGCAATCAAAAATATATAGCGTGCAAGATGCTACGAAAACTTGTGTCGGTTGTAAAAATTCCGGATCATATACCGTTTCGGCACAACATTTACTTTCTTCAACATTTTCTGAAGAGTTATATGTTGCAAGTCAAGGGAAATCAAAAATATTTAGCATTGCTTTAGAACCACAATCTGCCGTGCTTATGGCAGGTAAACAAGCTTCCGGTGTATATTGGCTCGACGATTATTCGGGCAATTGGGTTACTAGTTCGTGTTATTCGTCGCAGTTGCCTCTGTGGTTGCAATCGTTCAATGCAAAACGATTCGCAGAATTGTATGTCGATAGAACTTGGAATACATTGTTACCTATTAATTATTATACAGAATCGTTGGGCGATACTTGTAATTTCGAAATTGGTATACAAAATCAAATTACATTTCCGTATTCTATTATGAAATTACGCGACAATTCTCGTCCATATAAAATCTTAAAACAAATTCCTTTTGGAAATACATTTACTAAAGATTTGGCAATAGAAATAATTGACAAAGAAAAGTTGGGGAAAGATGAATTTACAGATTATTTAAGTATTGTATTTACTGCAACGCAAGAAATTGGTAATAAATATGGGGCATTATCTAAAGAGTTGCAAGATACGTATGTGCGTTTAGATTATGAGTTAATGTTTTTTATGCAATATTTGGAAGAAACTATCGGAAAAGATAATTTTTTGATTGTACTCACTTCAAATCATGGGGTGGCATATTCGTCAAAATATACGATGTTGAAACAAAGTGATGCCGGTATTTTTAAACATGTAGAGTCTATGTATATTATTGATAAATATTTAGATACAGTTTTTGGTAACGGCGATTGGATTCTGTATTATAATTCGCAGCAAATTTATTTGAATCATACGTTTATCGAGAAAAAGCATATTCCTTTACAAGATGTTCAACGTGCTGCTGCAGATTTTATTCTACAATTAAGTGGTGTGCAGCATGTTATGATTTCAACTGATTTACAAAAAACTGATTTTTGCAATAATGCCATTGAACATAAAATTGATAATTCTTTTTATCAATCACGTTCAGGCGATATTTTTATACAATTAAAACCACATTGGAACGAACAATTAACCGATGTGGTAGCAGGTCATGCTTCGGGATACACATACGATTCGCATGTGCCTTTATTGTGGTATGGGGCTGGTATTGTTCCTAAAACTATTAAAAAAACGGTTTACACTCCCGATATTATAGTTACTTTATCAAATTTGCTTTCTATACCTCAGCCGTCTATGAGTACAGGAACCATTTTGAGTGAGTTGTTTAATTAATATAAGTATAAACGGACTCTACAACGAGTTTATAAAATGTAAAATGAAATGAGAAATATATCTACCATAGCATTTGTAATAGTTGTTTTTTCTATTTGTAATTTAACAGTAAAAGGACAGACGCCGGAAAATAAATCAGGCAAAAAGGTGTATACCCAAAGCGTGAGTGATTTGTTGTTTGGTTTTAGCGATTGTGTTGATACTGCAAATCATGCTCTTAAAAATGGAGTGCGTACTACGTATGTATTTAATTATGGACAGTTTTTACATATCGATGTTTCCAATGCTTTGGGAATTGTTACAGGATTGTCTGTTCGTAATGTAGGCATCAAAACCTTTGACGAAACAATACAAAATTTTGAATACGATAAAGTTAAGCGCAGGGTTTTTGCATTAGGGGGCTCCTTTGCTGTTAAAGCTGGTTCGTTTAGTAATCATAGTTTTGTATATGCCGGAGGCGAATATGAAATGGCTTTTCATTATAGACAAAAATTATATGCAAAATCGAGTAATAAGGTAGAAAAACAAGGTGAGTGGTTAAGTTCGGCAACTCAAAGGTTTTTACCGTCGGTATTTGTGGGATATCAATTACCATCAAATTTTAATTTTCAAGTAAAATATTATTTCGATGATTTTTTAAACCATTCATATAAAGGCGATTTGGGCGATTTTACGGTGTTTAAAAAATCTCAACTTATTTGCTTGGCTATTTCGTATCAAATTAATAAAAGTAAAGGAGAGAGTTCTATACTTGAAAAATTAGAAGAGAAAAAAGGGACATTTGATTTGTAATAGTGTTTTAATGTGCGATTCTATGTTATAACTACTTCTACATTCTTTTAAAATAAGTAGTTGTACAATAAAATAAAGCTACATTAAACATACTTCCATATTTCAAAGGGGTTCGTAGTAATTTTAAAAATAAATATTGTATCAGATGAAAAAAATAATAATACTGTTAGTAATACTATGTATACAAGTTGGTGTAGGTCTATCGCAAGAAATGTATTATACATTATATTCAAATGGGGAATTCGATAAATTAGAAAAACGATTGCAACAAGCTATTGCAAATCAGCCTCAGAATGTATTATTTAATCATGTGTACGGATTATTATATGCTCATACGCAATACCAAAAACATGATTTACACAAAGCCTACGAATATGTTGCTCAAGCAAAAACATTGTATCCCAACATTAGTGTGAACGATAAAGAGCGTTTTTCTAAATTAGGATTAACACAATCGCGTATTAACAAAGATTTGGATACTATTTGTAAGCAATTGTGGAACAAAGCTTTAGATGCTAACACAATAGAAGCTTGTAATGCATTTATAAACAATTATGATAAAGCATCTAAACCTATTAAAGAACAAGCTGTAGAGTATCGTAATAATTTGGCGTTTACCGATGCAAAAACAAAAAATACCATAGAAGCATATAATTCATTTATTCAAACATATTCGAAAGCACAACAGGTAGAAACAGCAATACAATTACGCGACGAAATAGCCTACAATAAAGTTATGAAAACTAATACTCTGGAGGCGTTCAGGCAATTTATGAAAGAATACCCTCAAAGTTCATTTTACAAACAAATTAATACCTTGTATTCACAGCAATTATTTGCTGAGGCTACCAAAAATAAAGATTATAAGAGCTATGAGAAATTTATCAGAGATAATCCTTCGAATCCTATGTTACCATTGGCAATTGAAAATATGGTAGATATCGCAAAACAAAAACAAGATATAAAATTGCTAAAAAAAACAGTAGATTATAGCGTTGGTATCCATTATAATTATGCCTTGTATGAATATTTCAAAGAATTTACGAAAGATGGTGAATATTTAACTTTATATACATTTGTGCAACAATATCCTCGGTCGTTCTTAGATACATTATTAGCCAAGGAATTTAAAATTGCTGAAAAAGGTGAACGGTTAGATTTGGCAAAACCCTACGATACAGTTATGGCAAAGTATTTTGAAGAATATATCAAATTGGCGGCGCCAAAAGAAAAAGCATTTGTGGCATTACAAAAATATATTTCGAACGATGTTATAGCAAAAAATTGGAAGCAAGCACTTACAAAAGTTAAAACATTTGAACCGTATTTTGGGAAAAATAATCCGAAAATACTCGATTTAATAGCAATATTATCTGCACCATACGATGCTAATATAATAGTACGTTCAATTCCCGGACAAGTAAATACTCCAACGGGAGGCGAATATGCACCTATAATTACCGCCGACAATAAACATTTGTATTTTTGTGGAAGCAAACGCCCCGATAATATTGGTAACGAAGATATATTCATAAGCGACAACGAACAAGGAGAATGGGGAAAACCAAAGCTTTTGCGTGAATTGAGTACCCCGCAGTATAACGAAGCTGTTATAAGTATAAGCACCGACGGTACTCAAATGATTTATTTTAGAGAGGGAATTATTTATTATAGCGAAAAATCATTTGGAGGTTGGTCGCAAGGAGTTTCTGTATCCGATTATATTAATAGTGGCGAATGGACAGGTGATGCATGGATAACAGGAGATGGTAAAGCATTAATATTTGCTGCCGTTAGAAGCGAAGGTATGAATTATTATACGCAGCAAAATGCAAATCTTGGAGTATATCATGGAGCCATTCATCATCAGTCCGATTTATATGTAAGTATTAAGCAATCGAGCGGTGCATGGGGTAAACCTAAAAGTTTGGGACCTGTAATAAATACTATTTATACCGAACGAAGTCCATTTTTGTATCATGATATGAAAACTTTATATTTTAGTTCCGACGGACATGGTGGAGTAGGTAATTTAGATGTATTTAAAACTACTCGTTTGAGCGATACCTGCTGGGATTGCTGGAGTACTCCCATAAATTTAGGAAAAGAAATAAATACTCCCGAAGAAAATTGGGGATATAGAATTTCTCCCGATGCTAAGAATTTTTATTTTGCAGCTCGTAAAACAGGCGAAAAATTTAACGATATTATGTATGTGTCTATTCCTGCCAAATTTTTACCCGAACATGTGGTATGCCTCACCGGAACTTTGGTGGACTCAAAAAATAAACCTATATCGGCAACTATTATCTATGAAGATTTAACTTTAGGAACTATAGTTGGCGAGGCAAAAACCGACCCTATTGATGGTTCATATTTTATAGTATTACCCAACGGTAAATTATATGGGTATTATGTACAACACGATACCTATTACCCTCAATCACATTTTGTTGATTTAACAAAAAGCAAAGAATCGCGGACTGTTCGAGAAGATATTAAAGCTGTGAGTTTTGATCAAATGAAACAAGAAAAAATAGCTGTTCGATTAAATAATTTATTTTTTGATACCAATAAAAGTGAATTGTTGCCATATTCAATTCCCGAATTGCAACGTGTAGCTAAGATTATACAAACATATCAGTTGCGTATTGAAATCAGTGGGCATACCGATAATGTAGGAGAAGATAATTTTAATATGGATTTATCGCTGCGGCGAGCTCAGGCTGTTAAAGACTTCTTAGTAGCACATGGTTGTGATTCTGCCTTGTTCGAAGTAAAAGGTTATGGCGAAACCAAACCGGCACAAACCAACGAAACTGTTGAGGGAAGAGCGAAAAATAGACGAGTAGAATTGCGGTTTTTATAAAAAATTATTTTTTGTGACCTAACTATTATAAAATAGTTGTTAATCAATAAAAAAGTAATACATTATGTATTACTTTTTTATTTTGAATTTATTCTTTAGTTGATAGATTTACATTTGTAAAAAAAAACATATAAACATAGTAGTTATTGCTTAATTATTTTATTTGATAATAATTTTCCTTCAATTCTTATTGTTAAAATATATATACCATTTTCCAAATCTGATAAATCAATACTGTTTTTATTTTTTGTTTTAACTAATACAGAACCTGTAGTTGAACACAATTCTAAATCAAAGTCTTTATTTGTTTCAATATGTAAAAGTCCATCTGTTGGATTTGGGAAAAATGAAATTATTTCTTCGCCTACATTATCAACAGAATTAGTATTTGTTGTAACTGAAATATAACTAGTTTTTGTTATGGTATTGCTACCTATATTATTTGTGCTAGTTAATGATACTTGGTATATTCCTGCTGAATTATATATAACCGCTGGATTTTGTTGGTTTGATGTTGAAGGAATTCCACTTTCAAAAGTCCAATTCCATGATGTTGGATTGTTTATAGATAAATCCATAAATTGAACATAGAAAGGGGTTACACCCGATTTAACATCCGCAGTAAAATTTGCAATTGGAGTTAAATCTAAGCTTCTAGTACCTACAGCATAAAAAACAGGCCATTTAGCATCATTTACAATAATAGAAGTAGACCCAATACCAGTTATTTTGTTCGTTGCTACTGAAATAGATGCAACAACTTCTTCATCACTCAAATTTAAAGCTGAAAAGGCAATTTTATCATCATTCTTTGAATAGCTTGGATAACCAACTGTTGCATTAGTTGTTATCAAATCTAATTCGCCTGTTAATAAATTTGCTCCAAATATTGCATATTCATTAGTTTCGCTATCTAAGTAATCAAAAGCAATTATATAGGGCGAATTATTAGAAAATGTAGGGTTGCCGATACTTACATTTTCAGGAAGTGAACCATATAATTTATTAATTGTACCATCACCAAAATCATTAGTAATGTTATCCCAAACTTTAATAAAACCTATATCCCAATAATTAATATCATCACCGGTAGAAGTTTTTAACTCATTAAATGCATCATATATTAAATACTCGCCAGTATGGTCAAATTCTATAGCATCTGCAAATAAAACACCTCCAGCATCAGTTCCACTATGACTAGTAGTAGGATTGTATAAACTAAATTTGGACCATTGATCACTTATAAAATCATAAACATATATTGCTGTATCTATTTCTGTGGAAATAGCAGCTAAACGATTTCCATCTTTTGAAATAGCTACATTATCAAAAAATGCATCATCAGAGAGATAAAATTCTTGTTTATCATTTGGGTCTGTACTTATTATTTTTATTTTGTCATCAGTTGCAACAAATACAGCTCCACTGCCATCATCAGAAACACTAACGCTCCCTTTCATTTCAGAAGTGGATAGAGCAAAAAAATCTGTTCCTGTGATTGATGACCTATATAATGTATTTGAGTTTGCTAAATTAGTGTCATAAGTCAATAAATAATCTTGACCTGGATTTACGGGATAGTCCTGTGCATAATCGATACTTTCCTCATCATATATCCCAACTGCATTAAACGCATTCCCGGCTTCTACTACTTCTGTAGAACTATCACCATATAAGTCTTTAGCTGCCTGTATAACTGCAATTCTAAAATCTATAAATTGAGACTTACTTGTTAGATAATTTGTTAATGCTCTGTAAAATACTTGTTCTGCCTTTTCTTTTGTTATTGAAGTAGCGTAAAGATAATATGCATAATTTCCAATACCACTATTTATATGAACGCCGCCATTATCTCCTTCTCCAATATACATTTCTGTTATATGATTAGGTTGCCAATAATCATTTGAAGAATTACCTAAATTGTGTGGGTCTGACATATTTCTTAAAGCACCAGATGGTGAGAATGCTGTTTTTGTAACATCCTCTCCAATTAACCAGTCATCTCTGTCTACCATTGCACCGAAAATATCAGCAAATGTTTCATTTATTGCACCTGATTGTCCTTGATATTCAAGATTTGCGGTATTTGAAACTACACCATGTCCTAATTCATGAGCAATTACGTCTAAAGCACCTGCAAGAGCATAAAAATAAGAATCACCATTCCCGTAAAAAGCAGCTTTTCCATTCCAAAAAGCGTTCCCCATCGAACTCCCATCTTCATTTGCAATATTAATAAAAGATAAAATATTGCCACCTTGACCATTAATAGAATTACGTCCAAATGTATTGTAAAAATATTTATAAGTAGCAGTTGTGTTATAATGTGCAGAAATAGCGGTTTTATTAGACCAAGTATTATTTGATGAAGTGATAGTTGAATAGTCCAAATCTGCTGTAGATGTATTATTTGCATTTAAAGTTAAAATAACCCCTTCCTGTGACGTCGAATTATACATACTTTCTGATGCGTTTAGTAAAATGTAAGAGCCAGTTTCAAGATACGTATCAATTGTTCTTAAAACATTATTTAAATCGTATGCGGTAGCGGTAGTTGGACCATCGGAATGAGTATTATTGAACATATTTATTATTGCTCCACTTTGAGCATCTACAAAATATTTCCATTCTTGAATAAAATTCGGACGTATTGAAATTTCATAAGCAAGTTTATTCTCATAAATTATTAGATTAATCAGAGGAGTATCATATTTTAATATTTCTTTTTGTTTTACAGATAATTCTTTTATAACTGTTTTTATTGCTAAATCTGTATTTACAATTCGTAATACTTCTGCTTTAGAAATATTTGGCGTAATTGTAATTATATCGGCTAAATCATATATGTATCCATTAAAAATATCTTTTTTTGAACCTATATGAACAAATGATTCTGCACCATATACTTTTAGTCCTTTGAAATATTGTTGTGCTTTAATATGAGTAATACCTATATTGTCAGTATGGATTCCTGTTATTTTTAATTGTTTTGAAGGATCTGACAACTTCGTATTCTGCTTTATTGAGTTATGAAAAGCATAAAATTCTTCTTCGGATGTTTGAGTTTTCGCTGATTTTAGTGCAGATTTTTCTTTTACTAAAAACCTAGGAACTTCATTTTTGTTTAATTCAGGTTTCTTTATGTTTTGAGAAATAGAAAAGGTATTTTGCGAATTGCTTATTGTTGTTGATTTTAAAGATGATTTTCCTGTTATTTTATTAAAATTCAAACTAGTATTAGTTGTGCCAAATTGTTTTTTTGAATAAGCTTTAAAATTATTGCCTATTTGTGCTTGTAAATTGAAAGAAAATGCAAACACAATTATTGGAAAGAGTAAAAATTGTTTCATAATATTATTATTTTAATAATTTTACTAAAGATTTGTAGAATTGCTTAATGCTATCATTTTGAGTTTGGTCTGTCCATGTAATTCTATTTTTATATGTAGAAGTTTGTATTTCAATAAAATATGTCATATTCCCATTTTCATAGAGTTTTATATCTTTAAAATTTAGCTCAACAATTTGTTTTTCAATGTTCTTAATCTCTTTGTCTTCAATTTGATTAATAAAATTAAGCTTTTCATTAGATACTTTATATATTTTACCGTTTTGTAGTAATAAATATTCATTTGTCATTCCAGTATATCCGCCACTACTACCATATTTTATTTCAATAAAACTATTTGTTTGATTACTAGATTGCTTGTGTGTTGAACAACTAAAGGTGAAAATGGATAAAAATAATAAAATTAATAGTTTCATTTTGAATAGAATGTTATTTTTTGAATTGATTATGTTAGTAGTTTGTATTAAAATTCAAAATTAAAAAAAAAGTTTTATAACAGTTATAATTTTTATTACTAGATTATAAAAAAAATGCCTACATAAAAATGTAAGCATTTTTTTCATTTCTATTATTGATTTTATCTAAATTCTAAAGTTACCTCATTGCCGCATGAAACATTCGTAGATTGAGTATATTCGTCAGCATAAAATATATAATCAATTTGCACTAATTTAATAGTATAACTACCGCTTTCAACAGTAATATATTTATCACCATATGCTGAAATATCACCTTTATAGACATTGTTAACATAAACTTCGTATGCTCCATCAAAAAAACTAGAAACATGAATTGTGCTTTCGGCTTCAGTCATTAAAATATTAGCTGTAGTTGTAACTCCTTCAACAATTGGATTTACAAATACAACACCTGAATTTAAATTATTTTGACAATCTTTCTCTGCATAAAAATAGTATTTTAAAGGTTCTAAATTATCAAATAAAGCAATTCCATTTGAGTTAGAAATTTTTGTTTGTACAGCGTTAGTTTTAGAATCGAAATCAGTTGAGTTTTTGTACAATGAAACTGTTGCATTAGCAGCAGCATTTCCAGCTGAATTTAGAACTGTAAATTCAATTTTAGTATTGTTTTTTTGTTCTTCAGGACTTACATCATCTTTAGTGCAACTATTAAACAATAATACATTAATAAGTGTAAATAAAATTAATAATTTTTTTTTCATAGCTCTTTAGTTTTAAGTTAAAAAATAGTAATAATTAATACAAATGTATAAATATTTTTTTAAATACAGAACAAATATGTTCGGTTAATTTAATGTAAAAAATGTAATCATTGTAGAATATATTCATCTACAATGACAAAAGAAGAACTTCAATTAAAATTAGGTGCTAATATTGTAAAATACAGACTTCAAAAAGGATTAAAACAATATGAGTTAGCTGATAAATTGGAAATTGAAGATTCGGCTTTAAGGCGTATAGAAAAAGGTCGTACAAACATTTCCGTTTGGTTACTTCACTGTATTTCTGAAGAATTGGAAATATCTTTTTCTGAATTATTAAACTTTGATTAATTTTTTATAATTGGTTTTTAAATATAAAAAGGACAATATATTAGAGAGTTTTCTAATATTATGGTATAAACACAATTACATCACTCGTATCTCTATTGCTTTTATTAAGAGCTCTGTCGTAGACATGATATATTAATTGAATAGTATCGTACGGGAATAGTGAGCGGGCGAAATACATGTCTATTGTAACTTCGGCTTTTATAAATTTTTTTGAGTCTTTACTTCGTATTTGAGGAATTCTATAAAGTAGTCCATACGGAAGTATTTGTGTGTTATTATCTTTTGTGGCTAGTATTGACGCATGAAAATTATAATACAAACTATCGATATATGGGCTTGTAGTATCGGCAACGCCAAGTCCCATATCGCCATCACCGTCTTTGAGTAAAAAATTAAATTGTATAGTTTTATCTGTTTCCGTTACTGAAGTATATGCTTGTACAAACTCAACTTCGGGAGTGTCGGGATACTCAGGATAGTCGGTGCACGAATACTGAATTCCGAGCAAGCAAAAAATACCGAGTATGTATAATCTATTTTTCACGCATGTAAATTCGTAATGGAACTCCTTCGAAATTATATGTTTTACGCAATTGGTTTTCTAAATATCGTTTGTATGATTCGGGAACATATTTGGCATTGCTGCAGAAAAATGCAAACGATGGAAATGGCGTAGGTAGTTGAGTTATATATTTTATTTTAATTAGTTTGCCTTTTACCGAAGGTGGATGGAATCGTTCTACTGCTTCTAACATAACTTCGTTAAGTCGCGAGGTTGGAATACGTTGTTTACGATTTGTATATACTTCCATTGTTTTTTCGAGTACTCGCTGTACCCGTTGCATTTCGAGAACCGAAGTAAAAATAATAGGGACATCATTAAAAGGAGCCATTTTTTCACGAAGTTTGTTTTCGAAATCGCGAGCAGTATTGGTTTCTTTTTCTATTAAGTCCCATTTGTTAACACATACAACCACGCCTTTGTTATTTTTAACGGCTAAATGCATTATGTTCATATCTTGCGATTCTATACCATCACGTGCATCAACCATAAGTATACAAACATCGGCTGTTTCTATAGAACGAATCGATCGAAGTACACTATAAAATTCTAAATCTTCGCTCACTTTTTCTTTTTTTCGAATTCCGGCAGTGTCAACAAAATTCATATCGAAACCATATTTAGAAAATCTGGTTTTAATACTGTCGCGAGTAGTTCCTGCAAGAGGTGTTACAATATTTCGCTCTTCGCCTATCAATGCGTTTACAAACGATGATTTACCAACATTAGGTCTACCAACTACTGCAATATTAGGAATTTCTTCAATTATTATTTCTTCTTTTTGTTCGGGTAATAATGCTACTACGGCATCAAGCAAATCACCTGTTCCACTTCCATTAATAGCAGATAATGTGTAATAATCGCCTAAGCCCAATGAATAAAATTCAGTTGCATCATATAATTTGCTACCTTCGTCTACTTTATTTGCGACTAAAAAAAATGGTTTATTTGTTTTTCGCAACATTTTGGCAACATGCTCATCTAAATCTGTTATCCCGGTTTGCACATCAACTAAAAAAAGGATGACATCAGACTCATTTATAGCAAGCATTACTTGTTTGCGGATTTCATTTTCAAAAATATCATCTGATTTTACCGTTAATCCTCCAGTATCAATAACCATAAAATCTTTACCGTTCCATGTTCCGTTACCATAATGTCTATCGCGTGTTACTCCGCTTGTAGCATCTACTATTGCCGATTTGTTTTCGATTAATCTATTAAATAAAGTTGATTTTCCTACATTTGGTCTACCCACTATTGCTATTATTCCGCTCATATTGTATTTTTTTGCAAATATATTCAATTTTATGCATTTTTTACTCAAATACTTGAATTAGATATATGTTTTAAACACTTACAGTAGTTTGCTATATGAGTTACACAATAATTTTTCTGTTTTTTCGTAAAAAAAACCGCAAAATTTACTTTGTTGTTTATAGTGTTTTTTTATAATTTCGTGTGCATTTTTTAGTAAACCATATAAAACGTATACATAATGGAGGATATAGTAGTACAAAGCAATCAAAATCAGTCGGTTGATATTCAATCTTTGAATATGAGAATTCAGCAGGAAAGTGCGTTTGTCGAAGCTGTTACTATGGAAATGAATAAAGTAATAGTGGGGCAAAAGCAATTAATAGAAGGCTTACTTATAGGGTTATTGAGTAACGGGCATATATTGCTTGAAGGTGTGCCCGGTTTGGCAAAAACATTAGCCATACATACTTTGGCAACATCTGTCAAAGCTTCGTGTAATCGTATACAATTTACTCCCGATTTATTGCCTGCCGATGTATTAGGTACTATGATTTATAGTCAAAAAAATGAAGAGTTTGTTGTAAAAAAAGGACCAATTTTCGCACATTTTATATTAGCCGACGAAATTAATCGTGCTCCGGCAAAAGTTCAAAGTGCGTTGCTCGAAGCTATGCAAGAACGTCAGGTTACTATTGGTAATCATAGTTATGCATTGGATGAACCTTTTTTAGTTTTAGCTACTCAAAACCCCTTAGAACAAGAAGGTACATATCCACTTCCCGAAGCTCAAGTTGACCGATTTATGCTCAAAATTATAGTTGATTATCCTACCAAAGAAGAGGAGCAACGTATAATTCGTCAAAATTTGCAAAAAGTATTTCCTCAAGCATCTGCAGTAATATCTGTTGAGCAAATTTGTAAAGCACGTGAAGTAGTTACCGAAGTGTATATGGACGAAAAAATAGAGAAGTATATCGTAGATATTTTATTTGCTACTCGTAACCCGCAAGCCTATAATTTATCGCACTTACAACATTTAATTTCATATGGTTGTTCGCCTCGTGCAGGAATTAGCATGGCTAAAGCTGCTAAAGCATATGCATTTATAAAACGTAGAGGGTATGTAATTCCCGAAGATATACGTGCGGTATGTCATGCTGTACTTCGTCATCGCATTGGATTAACTTATGAAGCCGAAGCTGAAAATGTGAAAGTAGAAGATATTATAAATCAAGTTATTAATGCAGTAGAAGTACCGTAATTAATTGTGAATTATGATTTGTAAACCTTATACCCTTAACCGTATACCGTAAAAAATGGAAACCTCCGAATTGCTAAAGCGTGTGCGTGCTATTGAAATAAAAACACGTGGCTTATCACATAATATATTTGCCGGTGAATATCATAGTATGTTCAAAGGTAGGGGTATGGCTTTTAGTGAAGTTCGTGAATACCAATACGGCGATGCTATTCGCGATATCGACTGGAATGTTACTGCTCGTTTTAATAAGCCTTATGTGAAAATATTTGAAGAAGAACGAGAACTGACTGTTATGCTAATGGTTGACGTTAGTGCTTCAAATTCTATAGGTACTCGCGGTCAAATTAAACGAAATTGTATGACCGAAATAGCTGCTGTCTTGGCATTTTCTGCTTTGCAAAATAATGATAAGGTTGGCTTAATTCTTTTTTCCGATACTATAGAATTATGTATTCCTCCTCAAAAAGGTAGAAAACATATTTTACGTATTATTCGTGAATTGCTCGAATATAGATCGCACGCTTCGGGTACTAATATTCCTTTAGCATTACAATATGTAACAAATGCAATCAAACGTTCATGTACAGCCTTTGTAATTTCCGATTTCATCGATGCTCATCCTTCAATAGATGCGTTGTCAATAGCAAACAGAAAACATGATATTGTTGCTATTCGTGTGTTCGATGCGTTTGAAAAAAAGTTACCTGATGTTGGACTTATTCAAATGTATGATGTAGAATCGCACGAACAGCGTTGGATAAATACTTCTGATAAAAATACCAGAGCTCGATATTCTCACAATTATGTGGAACGTATTCAAAATTTGCAATCGGTATTTGTAAAATCGGGTGTTGATGCTGTTCATATTCAGAGTGATGAAGATTATGTAAGACCTCTTATGAATTTATTTAAAAGACGATAACAATGTTGAAGCACATATTTTTAGTTGTATTTCTGTGGCTGAGTTCATCGTTCGTGTACTCTCAAAATTATTCGGTGCAAATAGCAACCGATACAAATGCTATAACTATAGGAGAGCAAATACACATAACACTTACCTATACCGTTTCTCCTCATTCTCAATATCAGCTTCCGGTATATGGCGAAGAATTAATACCACACATTGTGCAATGTAAATTGCCTGATATTGATACTCTTACAATTGATAAAGATTCATTCCAAATTTCATATACGTATTGTGTTACTTCTTTTAATCCGGGAGAATATTCATTTCAATTAGGACCAATTTTGTATAATTTGAAAGATACAATTTGGACACCTACTATTCGTATTAGTGTGCGAGCCGAAGATGTTGATGTGCAAGCTGATATTCGTGATGTTCCACCTATTCGACAGTCGAAATATTCCTGGTTTGAACAAAATAAAACTTGGATAGTGTGGATTGTTGCAAGTATTATTTTTTTAATTGTTGCTGCAGGAGTATGGTGGTATATACAAAAGCATAAACAGAAGCCTGTTTTAATTCAAGCAGCTGAGCTCGAATTACCTCATATACGAGCATTACGATTACTTGCCGAAATTAATGAAAAACAATTATGTCAAAAGAATTTATATAAACAGTACTATTCGGAAATCTCCGATGTGCTGCGTGAATATTTCGAAGCTCGTTTGCATATTCCTTTGTTTGAGCGAACTACCGACGAAATTATTCGTGATGTTTCAAGGACAGGTGATTTGCAGGTGGCGGTAATTCAAAATTTACAAATACTTTTACATGAAGCCGATTTAGTGAAATTTGCTAAATATATTCCTTCTATACAACAAAGCGAGATTCATGGAGGATTGGCAGTATTTTGTGTAAAAGAAAGTAGTAAAACAGAACAAGGGGAGGGTATATGATAAAACAAATGCTGCATGTGTTTGAATTTGAATCGTTTTTGTATCCGCAGGTTTTGTGGGGATTGGGAATCCTTTTACCTCTTATTGTATGGTACATATACTCCAACCGTACCCGATCTACTCAAGTGTATGTGTCATCGCTTTCAAATGTTTCGCAGATACCCCAATCGTGGTATGTGTATAGTATACATGCTCCATTTGTGATTCGTATGGTTGTATTGGCTTGTATTATTACAGCTTTAGCACGTCCGGTTTCATACGATACATTTGCCGATTCTACCACCTATGGAGTAGATATAGTATTAGCTATGGATATTTCGAGCAGTATGCTTGCTCAAGATTTGAAACCCGATAGACTAGAAGCTTCTAAAGATGTTGCTGCAAAATTTATATCAAATAGACCATATGATAGAATTGGGCTGGTAGTATTTAGTGGCGAAAGTTTTACTCAATGTCCTCTTACATCAGATCATGCTACACTGTTAAACCAACTCGACGAATTACAATCGGGAATTATTGAAGATGGTACTGCTATAGGAACAGGTTTGGGATTGAGTGTTACTCGCTTAAAAGATAGCAAAGCTATAAGTAAAGTAGTTGTGTTGCTTACCGACGGCGTAAATAATAGTGGCGATATTGACCCCCTAACAGCCGCCGAATTGGCTCAGAAATACGGAATACGTATTTATACTATAGGTGTAGGAACACAAGGTGAAGCTCCGTATCCAGTTCAAACAATGTGGGGTGTTCAGTTTCAAATGATGCCGGTAGAAATAGATGAGGTAGTATTGAAAAAAATTGCTAAAACTACCGGTGGAACCTACTTTAGAGCAACCAATAAAAAAGAATTATTGGAAATTTATCAAACAATAGATTCATTGGAAAAAACAAAAATTGAAGATTATAAATTTACAACCAAACACGAGATGTATGTCGGTTTTGTATTATGGGCATTGCTGCTTGTTGTGTGTGAATTTGTAATTAAACTATTTGTTACTAAAAAATATTTGTAAATTCATGAACGAAACAAATTTTAGATTTGCCAATCCCGAATATCTATATGCTCTTGCCGGTATTGTAGTGTTTGTTGGTGCGTGTATGTGGTTTCGATATATTCGTGCTAAAAAAAGAAAAGCACTTGCCGATGCTCATTTGTTGCCTGTAGTGCTTCCCGATTTTTCTCCGATTCGATTTACTATTAAGTGCATGTTGTTTGGTATTGCATATATCTGTATAGTATTGGCATTGGCTCGTCCGCAATTTGGAATGCAAATAGATGAAGTTAAAAAACGAGGAATAGAATTGGTAATAGCACTCGATGTATCTAATAGTATGTTGGCACAAGATGTAAAACCATCACGTTTGGAACGAGCAAAACTTTCGATACAGAACATTATAAATAAATTGAATGATGATAAAATTGCAATAGTTGTTTTTGCAGGCGATGCATATATTCAACTACCGTTAACAACCGATATACATGCAGCTAAAATGTTTTTGCAGTCTATTTCTACCGGTACTGTTAGTAAACAAGGAACTGCAATAGGTGCAGCAATAACCAAAAGTTTACGGTCGTTTACCGATAATCCAAAAACAGGTAAAGCTATAATTATAATAAGCGATGGCGAAAATCATGAAGATGATGCTCAAGCTGAAGCTCGCAAAGCTGTAGATCTTGGAGTTGTAATACATTCCGTTGGTATGGGGAGTCCTCAAGGTGCTATTATTCCACGTTCGCAAGGTGGATTTGTTGAAGACCGTAGCGGAAGACCGGTAACTACAAAATTAAATGAAATGATGTTACAGGAAATAGCTCAAATTGGAAATGGGGTGTATTCCCGCGAAGATTTTTCGCCTGTAATAAAAGCAATAGATGGTATGACAAAAACAGAATTTGAAACCAAACAATTCAGTAAATATGATGAAAAATTCCCTTATTTTTTACTCGTTGCTGTAGTTTGTTTATGTTTAGAATTCTTACTTTTAGAGCGAAAAAATAAATGGTTAAAACAATTTGATATTTTTACAGTTAAAAACTAAATAGGTATGATAAAACATGTGGTAATGTGGACTTTTAAAGACCATGCAGAAGGTGCAACAAAGCAAGAAAATATAGTAAAATTTACTACTATGTTAACTTCATTAGTAGGCGTAGTGCCAGGAATTGAATTACTCGAAGTAGGGGCAAAACAAGCTGCTTCTCCTGCCGATAATTATGATGTGGTGTTGATTACCGAATTTAAAACTTGGGTTGATTTGCAAGCTTATGCAGTGCACCCCGAACATCAAAAAGTGGTAACATTTGCTAAGCAAGTTGTAAGCGGACGAGCTGCCGTAGATTATGAATTTTAGTGTGTTGTATTTGATGTAATTGTATGAATAGAATTGTTCTCTATATTATAGGTGTGCTTTGGGGGCTGCATGTACATGCACAAACCGACATACGAAAGTATATTGACAAGGGGAATGAATTGTACGAAAAGCAAGATTTTAGAAGTGCTGCAGTAACATATAAACATGCCTGTATATTAGATTCTACAAGCTTTGATGCGTGGTTCAATTTTGGAAATGCATTGTATAAATTACAAAAATATATTCTTGCAGGTGATGCGTATTCTAAAGCATTACAGAATACTCCTGATGCGCAACTGCAAGCTCAGACTTTGTATGCTTTAGGAAATGCATATATGAAACAAGAAGATTTTAAACAAGCTATAGATTTATATAAAAAATCATTGTTGCTTAATCCATCACAACCCGATTGTCGCTATAATCTATCATTTGCTTTAAAACTTTTGGAATTACAACAAAAACAACAAAATGATTCAAAAAAGAATCAAGATAAACACAAGCAACCGCAAATTTCTCCGTATGCTCAACAACTAAAACAGCAAGCTGATGCTTTGGTGGCTCAGTATAAATTTTCGGAAGCATTTTCTCTTATGAAGCAGGGGCTTGAAAAAGATAAAACAGTTCAAGAATATAAAGATTTTATAGATAGATTGCAAAAAATTTCGGAATTAACGGATTCAATAAAATAGCTATGAAATTACGAATAGTTTTACTTGTAATTATTACTGTGTGTGCTATTGCTGTTCATGCTCAAAAAACAGCAAAAGAATATTTTAATATGTCTTCGCAATTGTATGTTGAAGGAAATCAGAAAGAGGCTTTGATACTTACTAAACGAGGGTTGGAGGTTTTTGAACAAGATGAGCAATTGCAAAAATTATTAGAAATTTTACAAAAAAAGAATAATAATTCTCAACAAAATCAACAGCAAAATCAACAGCAAAACCAAAATCAGAACAACGATTCCAATTCAGACTCTAATGATTCTTCGCAAGGGGGGAATCAAGGAAATAAAGATGAGCAAAAGGAACAAGATTCTAAATCGGGAGAGAACAAACAAAATAATCAACAACAACAATCGGGAGACCAACAACAAGGGAAAAAATCGCAAGCAAAGCCCGGTGAAGAAGGTAAAGAACAGTACACTAAAGGAAAAATATCTGAGAATGAAGCCGAAATGTTGTTGCGAACTATAGAAAACAACGAAAAAGCAATACAATTGAAATTGCAAAAACAAAAAAAAGAACAACAAAAACGACAAACTATTGAGAAAAATTGGTAAACAATTAATACTATGAACAGTTTTAAAACATATGTTTCACGTTTTGTATTACTTGCTACTATACTCGTTTGTAGTGCAGTTGTATTTGCGCAATCTATTACTGTAAAAGCCCCCAAAGTCGTTGAGGAAGGTGAGTATTTTCATATAACGTATTCTATAAATGTTCGTCCCGGTGATAACTTTAAAGTATCATCAGTTGACGGTTTACAAGCTTCGGGGCGACCTCAAACAAGTTCCAGTAATAGTATTCAAATAATTAACGGAAAAACAATCTCCGAATATACATATAGCGAAATTCATCAATTCAGACCAACTCGTAAAGGAGTATTTTCTATTCCAATAGCAAGTGTTGTAATCAATGGTAAAACTATTCGTTCGAAGTCTCAGGAAATAGAAGTGGTTGGTTCTAATTCTACAGCTCAGCGACAGCAATCTGCAGGAGGAGGTGCGTCGCAATCGCAAGATCCTACACCATCGGGGGCAGGTGCTGATGTGTTTGCTCGTGTATATGTAAATACGCAGCGTGTTTATATTGGCGAACCTATATATGTGTCAATAAAATTATATACACAGAAAAATTTTAATATTAATTCTCACACCTTTCCCGATTATACTGGATTTTATAAAAAAATAATTGAACAACCCCAAGAACTTAAATTTGAACGAGAAGTCATAGATGGAAAGGAATATTATTCGGTATTGTTTCAGCGATTGGTATTGTTTCCGCAAAAGTCAGGGAATTTGAAAATTACCCCCTTCAAACTCGATTGTAATGTTATAACACAAGTAGGTAACAGCTTTTGGAATATGTATAACAAACAAGAACGGAGAGTTATAGAAAGTAAACCCGTTACTATTACCGTATTACCTTTTCCTCAAGGGAAAACCGAAGCGTTTACCGGAGCTGTAGGAGATTTTACTATTTCATCGAAAACCGATGTGCAATCGATTCCCGCAAACGAGGCTATTACCTATAGATTTACAATTCAGGGTATTGGAAATTTAGCTTTATTGCAAAAACCAACTATAGAATTTCCTAAAGATTTTGAAGTATATGAACCAAAAATTATTGATTCATATACAACAACAACACAAGGCGATAAAGGTTCTAGAACATTTGAATATGTTGTAATTCCTCGTCACGAAGGGGAGTTTAGTATTCCTCAGGTAACTATGCAGGTGTTTAATCCTCATACAAAATCATACAAAACAATTACAGCCCAAGCTATTCCTATTCACGTATCTAAAGGTTCTGCAACACCAACCGTTTCGGCAAATTTTGGTGCAAATAAGGAGCAAATACAATATTCCGCAGATGATTTTAGATATATATATACCGATGATTTTGATATACATAGAATTTCGTCATATCTTGTTGCACAACCTTGGTTTATAGGTATGTATGCTATTATAATTATTGCTGCCGCTTTGTATATAATTGTAGCTCGCAAACGTATTGAATTATATAGCAATACAAGTTTGTTGCGGCAAAAACAAGCAGCTAAAGTGTCTAAAACATATTTAAAACAAGCTCGTGAATTTCTTAATCAAGGTAATGATTCTGCTTATTATGAGGCTGTATCTAAAGCATTGCTCGGTTATTTAAGTCACAAACTTACAATTCCAATGATGCAGTTTACTACAGATACTATAGCCGAAACCTTGCAACAAAAGCATGTTCCGTCTGAAATTATAACTGCGTGTACCCACATAGTTGAACAATGCGAAATGGCAAGGTATGCACCTAAACAAACTATAGAAGGTAAAGAATTATTGTTTACAAAAACTGCCGAAATTATTCAAGGAATTGAACAAAATGTATAATGCTATGAATAAAAAAAATCCTCTAATATATTCTATTGTACTTATAACTATACTAGTGTCAAATGTACTTTCGGCTCAATCAATAGATAGTACTTTGCAGCGAGCAAAAATATTATATGATACTCAACAGTACGATAGTGTAATTGTATTATATAATCAATTAATTAGTAGCGGAAATGTAAGCGATAAATTATATTTTAATCTTGCAAATGCCTATTACAAACAACGTGAAATAGCTCAAGCTATATTATGGTACGAGCGAGCTCTCGTGTTAGACCCCTATAATGATGATATTCGCAATAATTTACGAATAGCACAAGCTTCGCAACCCGATAAAGTGGAACAAATACAAGAGAGTTTGTTTCAAATATGGTATCCGTATGTGTATCGAGTTTTTTCTTCAAATACATGGGCAGTAATGAGTATTATTTGTTTTGTAACAGCTATTATTAGTGTTTTATGGTTTTTATTTTCAAATATTCGATTGAATAAAAAAATATCGTTTTTTGGAGCTTTATTCTTGGCAGGCATTGCATTATTTTCATATAGTAATGCAAAATATAGATACAAAGAATTAACGCAAAATTCATATGCAATAGTTATGGAGCCAAGTTTATCAATACTTACCGAACCGAAGCAGCATTCTAAAGAATTGGTTGTAGTACATGGCGGACTAAAAGTGTATATAGAAAAAGCAAGTGGCGAATGGCTTAGTATTAGATTGCCCGATGGTAAGGTAGGGTGGGTGCAACACTTTGCAATTCAGCGAATATAAAATGAAGTAAAATATACAAGTAAAAAATTATTTCAAATCAATAAATAATGTATTTTTACTTCGTGAAATTTAGTGTGTTGTATGAGTATTGATAAAGAAAAAATTATTTCGCTTCTCAGAAATTTTATTGGTAAAACAAAGTATTTTTTTAAAAAATTGTGTGCTTTTTATCGGGCTAAAGATAAAAAATGGTACGAAAAAATATTGCATTGGTCTGCCTTTGCTTTTTCTATGCTAATTGTGTATATATTAGCAGTAGAATTAAATTTTTTGTGGCTTTTTGGATATACCCCCAATTTAAGTGAAATTAATAATCCCAATCAATATGTAGCGTCAGAGATGTACGCATCAAATGGTAAATTATTAGGTAAATTTTTCTATGAAAATAGAACTCCTGTTGAATATAAGGAATTATCGCCATTACTCATTAAAACACTTATTGCAACAGAAGATGCTCGATTTTACCAACATAGTGGAATCGATTTTAGAGCATTGCCTCCGGTAATCATGGATGCTATTAAAGGTAATCCGCGTGGAGGGAGTACCTTAACACAACAATTGGTGAAAAATTTATTTAAAACTCGTAACCGAAATCATGGATTGTTAGGTAAAATTCCATTTTTAAAGATTTTTATTGTTAAATCAAAAGAATGGATTGGAGCTGTAAAAATTGAATTGTTTTTCTCAAAAGAAGATATTATAACATCGTATTTAAATACGGTAGATTTTGGAAGTAATGCCTATGGAATAAAAACTGCTGCCAAAACGTATTTTAATACAACACCTATGCGTCTTAAGCCCGAACAATGTGCTGTTTTGGTTGGAATGCTCAAAGCTCCTACAGCATATAGTCCTATTTTAAATAAGGAACGTTCTACGATGCGTCGCAATGTGGTGTTGGGAATTATGAAACGCGACAACATAATTACAGCAAAAGAATACGATACATATACTAAAAAACCAATAGTGCTACAATATAAAGTCGAAAAAAATGTTCATGGAATTGCTAATTATTTTCGTCGTGCGGTATTCGAATATTTAAAACCGTGGCTCAAAGAAAACGATTTGGATTTGTATGCCGATGGATTGAAAATATATACGACATTGGATTATACTATGCAAGTATACGCCGAAGAAGCTGTTGCTCAGAATATGAAGCGAGTACAACGGCAATTTGATAATCATTGGCGAGGTCAGAATCCATGGATTGATAAAAATAAAGTTGAGATACCCAATTTTATAGAAAGTGTAGTTAAAAATTCTTGGTTTTATTATAAACTCGATTCTCGCTTCAAAGGAAATCAAGATTCTATACAATATTACCTACACAAAAAAGAACCCATGAAATTGTTTTCGTGGAATGGACCTATTGATACAGTTTGTAGTTTTGTTGAAGCAACAAATTATCTGAAACGATTATTGCATAGCGGTTTTGTAGCTATGGATCCAGAAACAGGTGCAGTTAAAGCTTATGTGGGAGGTATAGATTTTAATCATTTTCAACACGATAATGTTAAGTCTATGAGACAGCCTGGCTCTACATTTAAATCTATTGTATATACTACAGCTATTGATAAAGGTATGTCGCCTTGCGATAGTATTCCAGATGTACCGCAAGTTATTAAATATATGGAAAAGGGCGAAGAAAAAGTATGGACACCGCAGAATTCCGATAGAAAATTTGTAGGAGGAAACGTTGCACTTAAATATGCATTTGCACATTCATTAAATACTATAAGTGTGCAACTTACACAAAAATTTGGAATAGAAACAGTTATAGATTATGCTCATAAATTGGGAATAGAAGCTCCATTAGACACAGTGCCTTCTGTTTGTTTAGGATCTAGTGATGTTACCTTATTGGAATTAACAACTTCGTATTGTCCATTCTTAAATGGTGGATATCGCGTTACCCCAATGTTTGTAACTCGTATTGAAGATAAAGATGGCAAAATTTTGGCTGAATTTAAACCTGAAAAAGAAAAAATATTAAACGAAGAAACGGTGTTTTTGATGCAGCAAATGTTTTTAGCATCATTGTCGGAACCATATGGAACGACTCAAAATTTATTTTCGTACGATTTATTTAAGTATAAAACTGATTTTGGTGGAAAAACAGGAACATCGTCAAATTATTCTGATGGTTGGTTTATTGGTGTTTCGCCAAAATTAGTTGCAGGTACTTGGGTAGGAGCAGAAGAACGATGTGTGCATTTTAGATCATCACATATGGGCGAAGGCGGGAAAACAGCCTTGCCAACATTTGGTTTGTTTATGGAAAAGGTAATGCGCGATACTGCTTATGATTATTTGCGTGGCATGTTTCCTCGACATTTAAAAGGACTTAAAAATAGACCATACTCTTGTTATACCAAATATGTTCCTCGCGATACTTTGGATACTTTAGATATTGAAGAAATGGAATTAGATTCACTGGAAGTACCTATAATTCAAGATGTGTCTGTGTCTCATAAGCCTGAAATAAAACCATCGGAAACACAACAAATTGAGGCTGTTGAGAATAAACGTACTCGATTGTTTCAGCGTCGCGAACAATAAATATACGTATGAATTTTACTTCGAAATTGGTTTCTCCCAAGCGTCATAAAATGGGAGGAATGAAAGAGTTATTATTTTTGGCATTACCTATTATTGCATCACAATCGTGCGAAACGGTTATGGTTTTTACCGATAGGGTATTTTTATCAAAATTGAGCTCAGAACAAATGAATGCAGCAACGGGCGGTGGTATTTCGTCGTTTTTGTTACTCACTTTTTTTATGGGACTTATAGGTTTTAGTACAGCACTTATAGCTCAATTTTATGGTGCAAAAAAGTATGAACAATGTTCGGTAACTTTGGTTCAATCGGGTATAATTTCGTTTGTGGCATATCCACTTATAATTCTTGCATTACCTTTATTGTATTGGTACTTTGAAGTTACACACATTTCGGCAGGTCAAATAGAATATCAAAAAATATATGTACAAATTTTAGTGTTTGGCTCTATAATTTCGCTTATAAGGCATAGTTTAAGTTGTTATTTTTCAGGTATTGGTAGAACTAAAGTAGTTATGATAGCTGCTATAGTTACTATGCTCATAAATATTGGGTTTAATTACATATTTATTTTTGGTCACTGGGGTTTTCCTGCTATGGGAATACGGGGGGCAGCATATGGAACAATATTATCTGCATTGTGTGGTGTCGCCATTATGGTATATTTTTTCTTCGAAGAAAAAAATGCTAAAGCTTTTAAAGTATTTCAAGCGTTTCGATTTCATGCCAAAACAATAACAACATTGTTGCGATACGGAACTCCGGCGGGGACTGAATTTTTTGTGAATTTTATTGCATTCTCATTTCTTGTTTTTTTGTTTCATTCATATAATGAACATACAGCAACAGCTGCGTCTATCATGTTTAATTGGGATATGGTAACTTTTGTGCCATTAATTGGAATTGAAATAGGAATTACAAGTATGGTAGGACGATATGTAGGTGCTAAAAAATTACACGTGGCAGAACGTGCCACATATACAGCTGTTCGTTTAGGTTGGTTCTTTTCTGCTTTTGTAGTGCTTATGTTTGTATTTATTCCGCATGTGTTGGTAGATGTGTTTAAGCCTCAACAATACGATACTGTGTTTGAACAGGCTCGTCCGTTGGCTATACGAATGCTGCAGTTGGCATCGCTGTATGTATTAGCCGAAGCTATATTGGTTTCGTTTGTTGGAGCATTACGTGGTGCCGGTGATACAGTGTGGACTATGTGGGTATCTATGGCAATACATTGGACATTTGTTCCGGTTACGTATCTTTCGTTGTTTGTATTCAATATAGGTCCGGTATGGGCATGGACTGTTTTAGTTTTCATGTTTTTATTGTTTTGTATAGTCTTTTACTTCCGTTTTAAAACAGGCAAGTGGAAAACTATTCAAGTAATAGACCATGGAACAGAGGGCTAGTTTTTTATTGTGCTATTGGAGTTTGTTTTACTTAATATTAATATCTCATATCAATATATAGCCCATAGTTTCAATCATGGAAATCCAAAATAATTTTTGTTTTTTATTGCTTTCAAACGATTATATAAATTGTAAATAATCAGGTTTTTATTTAAACCCTTGCCCCATTTATATTCACAGACAATGAGACACTCTGACACTCAGACTTTTAAAACAGTATCCTATTGTTAACAAACTTTTAATATTTTTTAAATCACTTATTATTACAATTAAATAAAATTAGTAGTTTTACTTCGTATTTATTTGGTTTTTGAAGTTTCATAATAGATTTATAATATACAAATACATGTCTAATAATCAGCAAATTAAAATTTTTACCGGAACAGCATCACGGTATCTTTCAGAAAAAATCGTTGCACATTTTGGTACAGACTTAGGAGATTCATCGGTTACTTTTTTTAGCGATGGAGAATTTGAACCGCGTTTTGATATTTCTGTGAGAGGAAAAGATGTGTATATTGTACAATCAACGTTTCAACCTTCGGATAATTTAATGGAATTGTTGTTGATGGTTGATGCTGCTAAACGAGCATCGGCTCGTCAAGTAACAGCTGTAATTCCATATTATGGTTTTGCACGTCAAGATAGAAAAGATAAATCGCGAGTGTCTATTGGAGCAAAATTAATTGCAAACTTGTTGACTGCAGCAGGTGTTGATAGAGTCGTTACTATGGACTTGCATGCAGGTCAAATTCAAGGTTTTTTCGATGTGCCTGTTGATCATTTGTATGCTTCAACTATTTTTGTTCCGTATTTACGAGGTTTGCAAATTCCCGATTTGCTTATAGCCGCTCCCGATATGGGGGGAACAAAACGAGCAAAATCATATGCGAAATTTTTGAATGCTGATATTGCTATTTGTCATAAAACTCGTACAAAAGCTAATATTGTAGATTCTATGGAAATTATAGGTGACGTGAGTGGCAAAAATGTAATTATTGTTGATGATATGATTGACACTGCGGGAACTATAACTATGGCAGCTAATTTAGTAATGGAACGCGGAGCAAAAAGTGTTAGAGCATTATCTACACATGCGGTATGTTCAGGTCCGGCTTGGGAACGCATCGAAAATAGTGCAATTCAAGAATTGTTAATTACCGATACTATTCCTCATGAAAATGTGTCGTCTAAAGTTACTGTTCTGTCGTGTGCTCCATTTTTTGCCGATTCAATTAAAAAAATATTTACAAATGAATCTGTAAGCTCAAATTTTATAGTGTAATGTTTGAAAAATAAAAATAATACCTATATTTGCAGCCTCGATAAATATCGGGGCTTTTTTTATATATATTAACCGTGTAATGGACAACGGCAGTTGTAAGTAGCACATAAAAATTTGGTAATATGCAAAGTATTGAATTACAAGGTCAATTACGACCAACAATTGGAAAAACAGAATCAAAATTAACTCGAGTTAGCGGAAGTATTCCTTGTGTATTGTATGGTGGAACAGAAAATGTACATTTTACTATAGATGAAATTGCTTTTAGTAAAGTTTACATTACTCCTATAGTGTATGTTGTTCATTTAGTTATTGATGGCAAAACTTATAAAGCAATTATTAAAAATATCCAATTTCACCCGGTTACCGATAAAGCATTACACGTAGATTTTTACGAAATTTTTGATAACAAGCCATTTAGTATAAAATTACCGGTAAATATTATTGGAGTTTCTGAAGGTGTGAAACAAGGTGGTAAATTGCAATTGAAAATGAGAAAAATAAAAGTGAAAGGTTTATTAAAAGATTTACCTGAAGTACTTGATGTGGATATTACAAAATTAGGTATTGGACAATCTGTTAAAATGGATTCGTTGAATTATTCAAATTTAACAATTGAAGAGTCTAAAAGTGCCGTTGTATGTAGCGTTAATCTTACTCGTTCGGCAGCAAGAGCTATGCAACAAGAAGGTGGTAAAAAATAATTTTCTTAGGAATGTATTAAAAAAGGGATGTACATTACATCCCTTTTTTTTTGCGCAGTTGTGAACAAAAAATAGGTCTTTACAATTAAGCTATTCTTATTGTGTAATTTGGGTTAAAACGATATTTTTCGATACCCTTTTTCTGTTTCGGTAATTGAGATGCGTAAGGTATGTGGGGGAAGTATTGTTTGAGCTAAATCAGGCCATTCAATAAAACACATGTTACCACTATAAAAATAGTCTTCAGCACCAATGTTTTGTAAATCTTGGATTGTATTAAGTCTATACAAATCAAAATGATAGAGAAATTTATTGTTATCCGTTTTATATTCGTTAATAATTGCAAATGTAGGACTCGCTACGGTATCAATTACTCCCAATTCTTTGCACAATGCTTTAATAAATGTTGTTTTTCCAACACCCATTTCAGCGTTAAATGCAAATACTGAGTATGATGATGTGGCTGCTAAAAATTCTTTGGCAGCATTCGAAATAGTATCTATGTGAAAAATAATTTCCATGTTTTTTTTATGCAAAAAACAAAAAAAAATGATTGATTACGTAACTATTACTACGAAATGCTTTGTGTTTTTCAATGATTTTTATAATGTTTTTTCAATATTTTGTTCTCTGTGTTGGAGTACAATTGAAACATTCGGAAATTGTTTGCGAACATATTCGTAAAGAGTTTCAGCAAAAAATACCGATCTATGTTGTCCTCCGGTACAGCCAAAGTTGAACATTATATGAGTAAACTCACGTTCTATATAACGAGCAATGCTTAGTTTGGCAATTTCGGTAATATGAGAAATGAATGTTTGTGTAAAGGGTAAATCTTCTAGGTAAGTAATTACTTTAGAGTCTAATCCTGTAAGTTGTTTATATTCTTCAATGATACCCGGATTTGGAATGCATCTGCAATCGAATACGTATCCACCACCATTACCACTGGGGTCATTTGGTAATCCTTTTTTAAACGAAAAACTAGTAATTCTAACAGTTAAGGTAGGTTTATTCATGTGTATTTGAAATAAGAGGTAATTGTTGTATAAGTGTTTGTAAGTATGGTATTTGTATGATTTGAGATACTATGTTGCATTGCTGTTTCGCATTTTCTAATGCTTGGGGAATACTAGCTATAAAATGTGGTTTTTTTTGAATAATGCCTCTATATCCATATGCACCTAATGTTTGTAAAATTCTAATACAAATAAAACCTTCGTACAGAGTTTTAAATTCTTGTAGGTCAATATACATATATTTCGAAACCTGATTAAGATAGTGTTCTAATAATTCATTTCGTTGTTTTTCTGTAAAATTTGCTTTTGCTTGATATAGCAATGAAACTACATCGTATTGTAGTGCTCCTCGCATTCCACCTTGAAAATCAATATACCACAATTCGTTATTGTGAAGCATTATATTTCTCGATTGAAAATCGCGATACATAAAAAATGAACGGGGTGATTGTAGTAAAAATGAAATTAACGTATTATAATCTTCTTCTAATTTTTGTTCGTTTATTTCAATATCGGTGAGCTTACAATAATAATACTTAAAGTACGATAAATCCCAATTCATATATACCGAATCAAATTCGTTACGAGCATAACAATGTGAAAAATCAAGTCCTTCTATACCTTTGCACTGAAACTGAGCAATGTCTGTGAGTGCTTGTTTGTATAAGGGCAACCATTCATGTTCTTGAGATTGTAGCTTAAATGAAAGTAAATCTGTATTGCCTAAATCTTGCAGTATATACATGTTGAATTCAGGAGTGTGCCCATAAACTTTTGGAACTCGCAATCCTTTGTTATAAAAATGATTAGATAGGTATATAAAAGATTTGTTTTCATCTACTTGAGTACCATTACATACAATATACGAATTGTGAGCAGTGTATACTCGATAATAGTGTCTGTTTGAACCTGCACCAGGTAAAAGCTCAATAGAAATAATAGATTCTCCTAAACTTGTTTTTACAAGTGATTGAATATTGCTATGTAGTATTGAGTCGTTGTGCATGTATTATTAAATGGGTATGCAAATGTACGTATATTTTATAAATTATCGTAGTAGTGTTTATGAACTCTTATACATTATACAATTTGCATACTATGTAATCGTTGGTATGCACCTTTTAGTGCAACTAATTCGTTATGTGTACCTTGCTCTACAATTGCACCATCTTGCAATACAATTATTTGATCGGCATTTTTTATTGTTGAAAGTCGATGAGCAATAATAAGAGATGTACGGTCTTTCATTAAATGTTCTAATGCATTTTGAACTAAACGTTCTGATTCGGTGTCGAGTGCCGAAGTTGCTTCGTCTAACAATAGGATTTGTGGATTTTTCATAATAGCTCGTGCTATACTAATACGTTGTCGTTGTCCACCCGAAAGTTTACCACCTTGGTCGCCAATATTGGTATGGTATCCCAGTGGTGTTTCCATTATAAAGTCGTGAGCATTAGCAAGTTTTGCGGCTTCTATTACTTTTGCTTCATCTGCGTTTTCAATACCAAAAGCTATATTGTTAAAAATAGTATCGTTAAATAAAATTGAATCTTGTGTTACTATGCCTATTAAGTTTCGTAAATCCTGTAATTTAATATCTTTAATAGATATTCCGTCTATTACAATATCTCCTTGCTCTACTTCGTAAAATCGTGGCAAAAGGTGAGCTATTGTAGTTTTTCCCGAACCTGATTGTCCAACCAATGCAATAGATTTTCCTTTCTCCAGTTTTATTGAAATATTTTGTAATACAGGTCTTTCTTTTGTATACGAAAACGATACATTTTTAAATTCTATGTCTTTTTCAAATGTTGTTATTGATTTTGCGTTGGGTGCATCAAGTATTTGAACTTCGGCGTGGAGAATTTTCTCTATACGTTCTATACTGGCTGCACCGCGTTTTATACCGTAAAATGAATTGGTAAATGCTTTGGCAGGACTAACAATTTGAGTAAATGCCAATAAAAAAGTAATAAAACCTTCGGCACTCATAGAGCCATCGTTTTTGAGTACTAATGATCCTCCGTAAAATATTGCAAATGATAATGTTATAATGATTAATGATTCGGTAATAGGGTGAGCTAACTGATGTTTCCTATTAGCATTATTCATTGTTTTATAATACTCATAATTATTGCTTTTAAATTTTTGTTGCATATATCCTATGCCGTTAAACACTTTAATTACTTTAAGACCCGAGAGGGTTTCGTCTATAAATACTAAAATGTCGCCTTGTAAGTGTTGAGCTTTGTGAAGAGCCTTTTTTAAATTTTTCCCTATTCTGCCGGTAATTATTGCTGTTATAGGAAGTAATATAAGTATTATTAATGTCATTTGCCAGCTAATAATTAAAATACCGGCGAAGTATATAACTATGTATAATGGATTTTTAATAAATCCGGTAAATGAATTTACCATACTGTTTCGCACTTCTGTAATGTCAGACGACATGCGAGCCATAATATCGCCTTTGCGTTCGTTGGTAAAATAATATATAGGTAAATGTAAAATTTTATCGAATGTAGCATTATATAAATCTTTGGGAACTCCATTTACTACCGGTATATTGAAGTATTGCGATAAATATTCAAATATGTTTTTGAGCAACGTAATACATATCAAAAATCCACAAATAAAGAGTAATGTTGCTGGTTTGCCATAGGTTTGTATTATTGCCGAAAGTAAATAATTACTATTATGTTGCAACGATTCTTTGGTTAATTCAAAGGGTATAGAGTCTGCAACTATCTCGTTGGTATTGAATAAAATACTTAAAAAGGGAATAATCGTAGCTATAGTACCAAATGAAAATATTGCTCCAAATAAGTTGAAAATGACATTAAGTGCTATGTATTTTTTGTAGCGACGTAAATATGGAATTAGTTTTATAAAATCTCTCATTGTTTTTTTTTACAAAATTACAGTTTTTTTTAGAGCTTACTTATATTTTATGAAGTAAAACAGATATTGTATGGTTTGTTTTAATAGTTTCAAAATATGTTGTGTGCAATTAGTTAAAGTATAGATTCTAAATTGCTGAATAGTATATTTTTATATTGTACAATATTTTTGCATTTTTTTACTTGTTTCAGAATTTTTTTTCCATCATCATACGCTTCGTGGTGCAGAGTCCACATTTCTTCTAAGCGTTTAAGTACAGAAAAATCACCCGAATATTTTTGAGAACAATACTCTAAAATTGCAGTATGAAATGCTCGTAATGCGTCTATTTGTTCTGATTTTGGTACAGGTATACCTCGAATTTCATGGAGTATAAAAGGATGTTTAATTATTCCTCTCCCAATCATACAAGCCTGTGTGTGCGGTGAGATTAATTGTAATTTTTTAATATCATGTATGTTCAATATATCTCCATTGTAGCACACTGGGTGTTTTAGCTCTGATGCCGCTTGCGAGTATTCATCTAATAACACATCTCCTTTATATTGCATATATCCGGTACGAGCATGTATTATAATTTCATGCAGTGGATATGAGTTGAAAATAGGTATCAATGCATTAAATTCCGAAGCGTGTTCTTGTCCTAATCTGCATTTTACTGAAATGGTAAGAGTGGATGTTGAAAAAATATCATCAAATAATTGTTTGATATCATCGGTATAGGGGAGCAAACCAGATCCTAATTTATGTTTGCTTACTTTTGAAAACGGGCATCCAATGTTTATATTTACTTCACTATATCCGTGGAGCTTACATAATTCTTCAAATACCTTAAAAGATTTACTGTCGTTACCTAAAAATTGCGGAATAGGTTTCTGAAACGTATTGTGTTGGGGGAGTATATCATTACATTGACTTTTTCTGAGAAATTCTCCTTGTTCAATGCGGATAAAAGGCGAAAATGTTTTGTCGAATTGTGCTATATGTTTAAAAAATGCTTCGCGAAAAATCCAATCGGTAATTCCCTGAAGCGGAGCGAGATACAATTGCATATGCTATTTTTTTACAAAAGGGGTGAACATATACGCATTGTTATATATAATACCAAAACTGGTAATTTGTGTATTGTCTTGGGTTATATTCATGTCTTGAATTGTAAGGGTATCCATACACGAACGTTTCATTCTATATCCATTGTTTTGAATAGGGATTATAGTTTCTATCGATTCTATGTTTTTTGTTTTTCCATTTATTTTCAATTGTTTTAAAACCAATTGAATTCGCGAAACGTTTGTAGGTTGTATATCGTAATACACGAATTTTGTACACTTTCTGCGCGGCATTCCACCATCACCAAACATTGTTAACGGAAGTATGCACATGGCAATACAAACAATGATTATGAACTTAAAATTTTTTTTGATTCGTAATTTCATTGCCTGTAATTTTTATGGAGTAAATAAATTCGTATGTAGTGTCATTATCACTATATTTTATAGTTGCTGTGGAATCATTGAGATTCCATGTGATGTTGTCTTTTGAAAATGCTTCATCTACGGTATATGTTCCATTCGGAAGCACGTTTAATGCATCTACTTGTGGTAATGTATCGCGTTCTTCATAGCATTCTTTTTCGCACGAAAGCATGAATACGATGGTCAAGGCAATTATGATTTGTTTCATGAATGAGAGGTTTATAGGTATAGGGGTAATGGGTATATAGGTTTTTGGGCTGTTTTATAATTGTTGTACACATTCTTTCAAGCTATCTTTCCAGTGTGAAATGCTTATGTTAAATGTACTTTTAATTTTAGTTTTATTTAATACACTATAATGTGGCCGTTTCGCCGGAGTAGGGTAGTCTTTGGTTTCTATGGGTAAAACTGTACATGCAATGTTTTGTAAATCATGAATTTCTTTTGCGAAATCGTACCAACTGCAAACTCCTTCATTTGAGTAGTGATATATTCCCGGTATAAATGCTTGTGTGTTTTGCGATGAAATGTTTACAATATGAATTATTGCTGTAGCTAAATCACGTGCGTACGTTGGTGTTCCTATTTGGTCAAAAATTACGTTGAGTTGGTCACGTTCTTTCCCCAATCGTATCATAGTTTTTACAAAATTATTTCCAAACGATGAGTAGAGCCATGAGGTACGTATTATACAGGTGTTTGCATGTATGCTTATTGCATTTTGTTCTCCTTGTAATTTGCTGGTACCATATATAGATTGTGGATTTGTTGTATCTGTTTCAATGTATGGCGTATGTTTGGTTCCATCGAACACATAGTCGGTTGATATGTGTATAAAAAGTGAGTTGTGTAGTTTACACGCTTCTGCTAAATGTTTCGGTGCTTCGGCATTTATTTTATTGGCAGTATCTACATCAGTTTCTGCTTTGTCTACCGCAGTATATGCTGCACAATTTATAATAAAATCGCATGTGTGTGTTGATAGAAATTTGGAAATTGCTGCAGGATTACAAATATCGAGTTCTGCAATATCGGTAAAATGCCAAGTATGTGATGTTTGTTTTGCCAATACTTGCAATTCATTTCCAAGTTGTCCATTCGATCCGGTTACTAATATTGAAGCCATATCTTATATAAATGGAGTAATGAAATCTTGTAATAGTGGTAATTTTGAATCTTTCTCTGAAATAATTGCTTTGTTGGTGGGGACTTTCCAATCTATTCCTAAACTACTATCGTTAAACGATATACCGCCTTCTGTTTCGGGGTAATAATAGTCGGTGCATTTATATTGTACAATAGCGGTTTCACTTATAACCGAAAAGCCGTGAGCAAATCCTTGTGGAATGAGTAATTGTTTAAAATTGTCGGCACTGAGTTCTATAGCTACATGTTGTCCGTAAGTTGGTGAATTTTTGCGAATATCTACCGCAACGTCTATAATAGTGCCTTCAACAACCCGTAATAATTTAGCTTGCGTATGCGGAGCCTTTTGAAAATGCAATCCGCGAATCACACCATAGCTCGATTTCGATTGATTGTCTTGTACAAAATTGTATTCTATACCTTTATCTTGTAATCTAAGTTTATTATAACTTTCGAAAAAGTGACCGCGTGCATCGTTAAATACTCGTGGTTCTATAATATATACACCGTCTATATGGGTTGGGGTAATGTTCATTATTCTATAACTTTATTGTTTGCAATTTTTATAAGATATTGTCCGTAACTATTTTTCTTAAGTGGTTCGGCTAAGTCAAGTAATTGTTGTTTTGTAATATACCCTTTCACATATGCTATTTCTTCTAAATTCGCGACCATAAGTCCTTGACGGTTTTCTATAGCTGCAATATAATTCGATGCTTCCAATAAACTATCATACGTTCCTGTGTCGAGCCATGCAATGCCACGTCCCAGTAATTTTACTTGCAGCGAGCCTTCTTCCAAAAATAATTTGTTTAAGTCAGTTATTTCCAATTCACCACGTGCCGATGGTTTTAAATTTTTAGCTTTCTCAACTACCGAATTGTCGTAAAAGTATAAGCCGGTAACCGCATAATTCGATTTAGGTTCTTTTGGTTTTTCTTCTAAACTTATAACTTGTTTTTGTGCATTAAATTCAACTACACCATAGCGTTCGGGGTCGTTTACGTAGTATCCGAATACATGTGCTCCCGAACTCAGGTTTCTACTTTGTTCCAATATTTTTGCGAAATCGTGTCCAAAGAAAATATTGTCGCCAAGGATTAAACATGCAGTATCGTTACCTATAAATTCCTCGCCTATAATAAATGCTTGTGCTAAACCATCGGGTGATGGTTGAATAGCGTATTCTATTGATACTCCCCATTGGTTTCCGGTACCCAACAATTGTTTAAACAAAGGATTGTCTTCGGGAGTGGTAATGATAAGGATTTCTTTAATATTGGCAAGCATGAGTACCGATAGTGGATAATAAATCATAGGTTTATTATAAATTGGTACTAATTGTTTCGAAACGCATTTGGTAATAGGGTAGAGGCGTGTTCCCGAACCTCCTGCTAATATTATTCCTTTCATATGTACGTATTTATATTATTTGTTTAAAGTATTCAATTGTTTTTACAAGCCCGGCGTCGAGTCCAATAGTTGGTGTCCAGTTATTTAGTTTTTCTTGTGCTAAGCTAATATCCGGTTTGCGTTGCATTGGGTCGTCTTGTGGTAATGGTTGAAATGTTATTTTTGATGAAGATCCGGTAAGAGCAATTACTTTTTGTGCCAATTCCAATATGGTAAATTCACCGGGATTGCCAATATTTACTGGTCCTAAAAATGATTTTTCTGAATTCATCATGCGAATCATACCTTCCAAAAGGTCATCAACATACTGAAAGCTTCGTGTTTGCGAACCGTCACCATATATTGTAATATCTTTGTTTTGTAAGGCTTGTACTATAAAATTTGACACAACTCTACCGTCGTTAGGATGCATGCGTGGTCCATAAGTATTGAATATGCGAATAATTTTAATGTTTACATTGTTTTGGTTATGATAATCCATAAACAATGTTTCGGCACATCGTTTGCCTTCATCGTAGCATGAGCGAATACCTATAGGGTTTACATGTCCCCAATAATCTTCGCGTTGCGGATGCACTTGCGGGTCGCCATATACTTCGCTGGTAGATGCTTGTAAAACGGTAGCTTTTACTCGTTTTGCTAAGCCAAGCATATGTATAGCTCCCATTACCGAAGTTTTAATGGTTTTAATAGCATTGTATTGGTAATGTACCGGTGATGCAGGGCAAGCAAGGTTATAAATTTGGTCAACTTCGGCGTAGTATGGACTGGTAACATCGTGACGAACAAGTTCAAAATGTGGGTTCGGTAATAAATGTAGAATATTTTGTTTACTTCCGGTAAAAAAATTGTCTAAGCATATTACATCATTGCCTTCGTTGAGTAATCGTTCACACAAATGTGAACCAATAAATCCGGCACCTCCGGTTACGAGAATTCGTTTCATTTAATTACTTTTATTTGTATTGTTTTTTTTATACACACGATGTTTGAATTATTGGTTTTTTTCCTATTCCAAAATAATCAAAACTATTGTCAAGCATATCTTGAGTTTCATATATATTTCTGCCGTCGAATATCACTTTGCGTTTCATTATTTTTCCCATAATTTCGAAATTTGGCATTCTAAATTCTTGCCATTCGGTAGCAACTATGAGTGCTTCGGCATTATTCAAACATTCATAGGGTTCGTTGCAATATGTAATTGTATCGCCTATAATTCGTTTGGTTTCGTGCATTGAAACAGGGTCGTACGCATATATGTTAGCTCCTTGTTCTAATAGTTTTTGAATAATTACTAATGATGGCGCTTCGCGCATATCGTCGGTGTTTGGTTTAAACGATAGTCCCCAAAGAGCAATTTTTTTACCAACTAAGTTTCCTTCAAAGTAGCTGATAATTTTATCGTATAATACTTCTTTTTGTCGCTCGTTTACTCGTTCTACAGCTTCAAGTACGTGTAAATCGTAGCCATGTTTTTTCCCAGTTTTTATGAGTGCTTTCACATCTTTTGGAAAACAGGAACCTCCATATCCAATACCGGCATACAAAAATTTACTGCCTATACGAGAATCGCTGCCAATACCTTTGCGAACCATGTGAATATCGGCACCTACAATTTCGCATAAATTTGCAATGTCATTCATAAAGCTGATGCGTGTTGCAAGCATTGAGTTTGCTGCATATTTAGTCATTTCAGCCGACGGAATATTCATGAAAATAATAGGGTGTCCGTTGAGTAAAAATGGTTTGTATATTTTTCTCAAAACTTGTTCGGCACGGTCAGAATCTACCCCAATAACAATACGTTCGGGTTTCATAAAATCGTCTATTGCTGCACCTTCTTTCAGAAATTCAGGATTCGATGCTACATCAAACGGTATCGAAACGCCACGTTTGTCAAGTTCTTCTTGGCAAGCCGTTCGTACTTTTTCGGCAGTTCCAATAGGAACGGTACTTTTGGTAATTATTACCAAATAGTCAGTCATGTGTTGACCAATTTCGCGAGCTACTGCTAGTACATATTTTAGGTCCGCACTACCGTCTTCGTCGGGCGGGGTACCTACGGCAATAAACACAGCGCTACAATTGGTCAAACATTCCGATAATTTTGTACTAAAAAGTAATCGTTTTTTCTGAAAATTTTGCACAACTAACGTATCGAGTCCCGGTTCAAAAATTGGAATAATACCTTTTTGAAGTCGTTCAATTTTTGATGTATCAATATCCACACAGGTAGTGCTAATACCTGTTTCCGCAAAACAAGCACCCGAAACTAATCCAACATATCCTGTTCCTACTATTGTAATGTTCATTATTGTGTAAATTGTTAAATTGTTAAAATAAAAAAACACATACAAAAATAAATTGTATGTGTTTCAAATATATGCATTTTTTATTAATTACCCATCATTTGTTGCATTGCATTCATGTCCATTTTAGGAGCTTCTCCTTTTTTTGTTGCAAGCAATTCTACTTCAAATATTAATGTTTCGTATGGTTGAATAGAGCCACGGGCATTTACGCCGTATGCTAAATTTTCAGGAACATATAATTTAAATTTACTTCCTACAGGAAATAAAGTCATACCTTCAACCCAACCTTCAATAAGTCTACCCGGAGTTAACGATAATGTTACAGGATTTGCTCCTTTTGAACTATCAAATACAGACCCGTCTAATTTAGTTCCATGGTAATGAACAGTAACCGAATCGTACATTTGTGGTTTAGCTCCGGTTCCCAAAGTAATTACTTCGTATTGTAATCCCGAAGCGGTAGTAGTTACACCTGTACGTTTTTTATTTTCTTCTAAAAATTTATTACCTGCTTCAATATTTGGAGCATATTGATTTTTCATTTCTTGCATTGCAAAATTTTGAATTGTGTTGGTAATTTCAGCAACAGCAATTTTATATGATTCCGGATCTTTTGCATCCATATATCCTGCAATAAATGCATCTAAATTTAAAGAATCTAATTTGTCTTGAGCCAAATTGGTAGCAACACTTAATCCTAAACAGTAACTGGCACTGTCGCGTAAATCGTTAAGTGAAGCATCTTTGTCTTTTTTTAATCCGTTACAAGATAATAATCCGATAGTTACGGTAGCAATTGTTGTAATTTTTACAAGTGATTTCATGTGTTTTTATTATATTAATGATTATTTTTTTACGGTATCTGCGTATAAGGAATCTCTACTTGTGTCGGTATAATTTCCTTTTAAAGTTTTAACTAATTCTATATCAAATAGCAATGTTTGATATGGTTCAATTACATCTTTTTTGGTAACTTGTGTTCCGTATGCAAATTCATGCGAACTAAAAATTCTTAGTTTTGCTCCGGTATATACTAACGGTAGTACCCGTTTAAAAGCTGTAATTGCAGAGTCCATCGGAAGTTTTATTGGTTCACTCGATTTTGAACGTGAATCGAACAATACTTTTTGACTTGTGTTTAAAATTTTAAAATGAACAAGTATAGTATCGCGAACATCGGGTTGTAATTGTCCCCAACCTGCATAATATACTTGGTATTGAAGACCTTTTTGCAATTCTATAACACCTTGATTTTTTTTGTTGTTATCTAAATAAATATTGCCTTCGGTTTCGTTTTTTAAAAATTGCGACGCATATGCCTTGTTCGATGAACTCATAATTTGTTCAATATATCGTTGTACCAATTTTTGTGATTCTTCTTGAGTTAGAACAGTTGTACCTGTACTGTCAAAATAATCGCGTATGCCTTGAATAAAATGCTGAAACGATATGCTGTCTATATTGTTTTGTTCTAAATTTTGAGGAATTTTACTTGCAAATAGGAGTCCTAAACTATATGAAGTTGAGTCTAACGAAGTTTCGAGTTTTTTGTATTTGTCGGCATTACTGCACGATGCAAATAACAAACTAACTACAAAAACTATCAACACATTTCTCATTGTATATAATTCTATAATGTATAAGGTTTTGAAACCTTTGCAAACATACATTTTTTTATTTAAAAAAACGAAAGTAATATGCAAAAAAAAGAGGCTGTTTTATGAATAAAAAACAGCCTCTTTTTTTGATTTTTTTTAAAATTACCCTAAAATACTTAATAAAATACCGGCCGCAACAGCAGATCCTATAACTCCTGCTACATTTGATCCCATTGCATGCATCAATAAGTAGTTGTGAGGATTTGATTCTTGTCCCACATTCTGAGAAACACGTGCTGCCATAGGTACTGCAGAAACTCCGGCAGAACCTATAAGTGGATTTATTTTTTCTTTTAAGAATAAGTTCATGAATTTAGCAAGTAAAACACCACCGGCAGTTCCTAAACAAAATGCTGTAACACCCATCAATAAAATTTTAATTGTTTGAATGTTTAAGAATGTTGAGGCAGTTGCAGTAGCTCCAACTGAAATACCTAAAAATATAGTTACTATATTCATTAATTCATTTTGCACAGTTTTGCTTAAACGTTCTACAACGCCACATTCTTTCATTAAATTACCTAACATTAATGATCCAATAAGTGATGCGGCTGATGGTAAAGTTAATGATGTTATGATAGTTACAACAATAGGAAATAGAATTTTTTCTGTTTTTGAAACCATTCGGAGTTGTTTCATTTCAATCAATCGTTCCTTTTTACTTGTAAGTAAACGCATAATTGGCGGTTGAATTACAGGAACTAATGCCATGTATGAATATGCTGCAACAGCAATAGGACCTAAAAGTTCAGGTGCTAGTTTTGATGTGAGGTATATGGCTGTTGGTCCGTCTGCTCCACCTATAATTCCTATTGATCCTGCTTGTCTTGGTAAAAAGTCTAATCCAATAGCACCAATATATGTTGCGAAAATTCCAAGTTGCGCTGCTGCTCCTAATAATAAACTTTTAGGATTTGCAATAAGAGGCCCAAAATCTGTTAAAGCACCAACACCTAAGAAAATTAAACACGGATAAATCCCTAATTTAACACCTAAATATATATAATCAAGTAATCCGCCTTTATCTGTGAAAATATCCCAATGTATTTTACCATTTGCAAATAATTCGGGATTAAACATTCCTGCAGTAGGAAAATTTGAGAGCAACATTCCAAATGCAATAGGCAATAATAGTAGTGGTTCATATTGTTTAGCTATAGCAAGATATATAAGCAAACAAGATATTAAAAGCATCAAAATTACTTTGAAATCAATGAAAACAAATCCAGTGCTATTCAATATTTTATTAAAACTATCAATAAGATCCAATGGTTCTACAGAATCAGCAGTTTGTTCTATTGATTTTTCTGTTTGTATAGAAGAATCCGGAGTATTTTTACTCGATTCATTTTGAGCCGAAATAGATAATGTAATAAAAACAAAAATCGGTAATAAAAGATATTTTTTAAATTTTTCCATTTCAATTATTTTTATTGGTTAATTTCAAAAAGAGTATCTCCTTGCATTACGCTTTGACCAATTTCAACAGTAATTGATTTTACAACACCATCTTTATCTGCCAATATGTTATTTTCCATTTTCATAGATTCCATTATTAATAGAGTGTCTCCTCGTTTTACTTTTTGTCCTACTGAAACTAATGTTTTTAATATTACTCCAGGTAAAGGTGATGTTACCAAATGTTTTCCATTAGTATTGGAGGCAGAAGCATTTGTTTTTGAGGATTGCTTAACAACTTCAACACTACCTTCAAAATCTATTAAAATATCACCTTGCATTACTGTTTGATCAACATTAATATGCAATGCTTTTACAACACCATCTTTTTCAGCTGTTATATTATTCTCCATTTTCATAGATTCCATTATTAAGAGAATATCACCCCGTTTTACTTTTTGTCCCTTTGTTACAAGTATTTTTTTAATTACACCAGGAAGAGGAGATTTAATAGCCGTAGGAATTGTTATTGGAAGTGGAGGTGTAGCTATAGATGATACTGTTTTTATACCACTTATTGTTGAAGTTTCACTTTTTTCTATTTCAACAGTAAACGGCGTGCCATTTACTTCTATTTCAACAATATTTTTATTTACCTCATGTATAGAAACTTCAAAAGAACTTCCTTCTATTGTGAATTTGAATTTTTTCATTGTTTTAACGTACTAAATTATTTATACCATATATTTTTGAACTCCAAGGAGAATATTTTCTTTCAATATTCTTTATTGTAATTTGTTGTTTTTCAGTCTCAATATCATTGTAATAGTATAGATGAATAGCTGCGGCTATTGCTGCACTTTCAGAAGCTGTAAGATGAATTTCATAAAAGTCATCTTTATTTTTTGATTCTGTTGGAATTTTAATTTTAGTAGTCATTATAGCACTAAATATATTAAGAATGAAAACCAAAACTATTAATACAGCAAAAACAATAGCTATTCCTATACCACAAATAATAAATGCATTACTCCATATTGTTAATAATAAATTATTCATAATTTTAATTATAAAGGTATATTACAATGTTTTTTAAGAGGATTAGTTACTCGTTTTGTTTGTAGTCTTTGTAGAGCTCTGATAATTCTAAAACGAGTTGTATGAGGTTCAATTACATCATCAATAAATCCATATTTAGCTGCTTGATATGGAGTTGCGAATAAATCATTATATTCTTTTTTCTTTTCTTCATATTTTGCTGCTTTTGCTTCAGGAGTGTCAAGTGCGGCTATTTCTTTAGCATATAATACCTCAACAGCACCATCTGCACCCATTACTGCAATTTCTGCAGTTGGCCATGCGTAATTAATATCGCCACGCAATTGTTTGCTGCTCATTACTATATGAGCTCCACCATATGATTTGCGAAGTGTTACAGTAACTTTAGGAACAGTTGCTTCACCATATGCATATAATAATTTAGCTCCATGAGAAATTACACCGCCATATTCTTGAGTGCTACCAGGTAAAAATCCAGGTACATCTACAAGTGTTACTATGGGAATATTGAATGCATCACAAAAACGAACAAAACGAGCACCTTTACGAGAAGCTTCAATATCGAGTACTCCAGCTAAAAACATTGGTTGATTGGCAACCACACCTACAGGCATACCACCCATTTTAGCAAAACCTACTACAATATTTTTTGCATATTCTTTATGTACTTCAAAGAAATCACCACCATCAATAATCAATTCAATTACTTTAATCATGTCATATGGTTTGCTTACGCTATCTGGTATAATTTCATTTAGAGATTCTTCATTTCTGTTATTTGGATCAATGCAAGATGTAATAATTGGTTCTTCCATATTGTTTTGAGGAATAAATGAAATTAATTTTCGAATTTTCATCAAACAATCCTCTTCAGATTCTGCTACAAAATGCGATACGCCTGATTTTGAGGCATGTACATAAGCTCCACCTAAATCGTCAACAGATATATCTTCGCCAGTTACTGTTTTAACAACTTTAGGACCTGTTAAAAACATGTAACTATTTTGTTGTGTCATAAAAATAAAGTCGGTAAGGGCAGGAGAGTATACTGCACCACCGGCACAAGGACCCATAATTGCAGAAATTTGAGGAATTACACCCGACGCCATAATGTTGCGTTGGAAAATTTCGGAGTAGCCAGCTAAACTTTGAATACCTTCTTGAATTCGAGCGCCACCTGAATCGTTTAATCCAATTACGGGTGCACCAACTTTCATAGCGTTATCCATTACTTTACAAATTTTCTGAGCCATAGTTTCTGATAACGAACCGCCAATAACTGTAAAATCTTGAGCAAAAACATACACTACACGTCCGTCAATAGTTCCGCTACCTGCAACCACACCGTCGCCTAAAAATTGTTGTTTTTCCATGCCGAAGTTTGTACAACGATGCTCCTTAAATACATCGTATTCTTCGAAACTGCCTTTGTCTAGCAAAATATCAACTCGTTCTCGAGCTGTATATTTTCCTTTTGCATGTTGTGCTTCAATTCTTTTTTCGCCTCCTCCTAGCTTTGCTTTTGTACGGAGGGCAATTAGATCATTTAGTTTATCTTGATTACTCATAATAATTTATATAAAAATATGTTTTATTTTTTTGGATTTTCACAAACTTCAGTTAAAACTCCATTTGTCGATTTTGGATGAAGAAATCCGATTTGTAATCCTTCAGCACCGGCACGTGGAGCTTTATCTATTAACGCTACTTCTTTAGATGCAGCATGGTCTAGAAATTCTTGCACGCTTTCTACTGCAAATGCAATGTGATGAATACCTTGTCCTTTTTTCTCTATAAATTTCCCAATTGGTCCTTCGGGGTCTGTAGATTCCAACAATTCAATTTTTGTTTGCCCTACCATAAAAAAAGCAGTTTTTACTTTTTGGTCTGCAACTTCTTCAATATTGTAACACGTAAGTCCCAATACTTCTTCGTAATACTTAATTTGTTCTTCTAAATTTTGAACAGCTATACCAATGTGTTCAATATGACTTGGTTTCATACGTAAATAGTTTTTTATGTTTTTAAAATTTTGTGAACAAATATATAACTTAAACTAATAGGACATAAGAAAATATGTTTTTTTTTTTTATGAAAAATTACAGTTGATATTATGTTTATAGTTTTATGTGTGCAGAAATAAAAAAAAATGTACATTTGCTCGTACAATTTTTAAGTATAATTAAATTTTTTAACAATGGATATTTTTGAAAGAGTAAAGAAAAACAGAGGAGCTCTTGGAATTTGGCAAAAAGAAGCTCATGGATATTTTATGTTCCCAAAATTAGAAGGAGAAATAGCTCCTCGTATGAAATTTCGTGGAAAAGAAGTGTTGACGTGGAGTTTAAATAACTATTGCGGTTTAGCAAATTTACCAGAAGTTCGCGAAGCCGATGCACAAGCTGCAAAAGATTGGGGACTAGCATATCCTATGGGTGCTCGTATGATGAGTGGTCAAACAAAATATCACGAAGAATTAGAACAAAAATTAGCTGATTTTGTTAAAAAACCGGCTGCGTATCTTTTAAACTTCGGATATCAAGGTATGGTTTCAATTATTGATTCTCTTGTATCTCGTCATGATGTTATTGTATATGATTCTGAATCACATGCATGTATTATGGACGGTATATTCTTACATAAAGCAAAAGGTGGAAAAAGTTTTGTGTTTCCTCACAATGATATTGCAAAATGTGAAAAAATGCTTGGGTTTGCTAAAAAAATAACCGATGAAACCAATGGTGGTATTTTAGTTATTACCGAAGGTGTTTTTGGTATGGCTGGCGACCTTGGTAAACTTGATGAAATAGCAGCATTGAAAGAAAAATTTGATTTCCGTTTGTTGGTTGACGATGCACATGGTTTTGGTACTATGGGACATGATGGTAGCGGTACAGGAACTCATTTTGGGGTGCAAGATCAGATAGATATTTACTTTAGTACATTCGCTAAAGCTATGGCATCTATTGGTGCTTTTGTTGCCGCAGAGGAGGAAATTATAGATTATTTAATGTATTCTTTACGTTCTCAAATATTCGCAAAATCGTTACCAATGCCTTTGGTAATAGGTGCAATGAAGCGTTTGGAATTAATTCAAACCCGTCCTGAATTACGTGAGAAATTATGGACAGTAGTAAATGCGTTACAAAAAGGTTTCAAAGAAGCCGGATTTGATATAGGAAAAACTCAATCACCGGTAACTCCGGTATTCTTAAAAGGTACTGTTGCTATGGCAGGTAACTTAGCATTGGATTTACGCGAAAATCATGGATTGTTCTGTTCTATTGTAATTTATCCTGTTGTTCCTAAAGATGTAATCATGCTTCGTATTATACCTACTGCTGCTCATAGTTTAGAAGATGTTGCATTTACTATCGAATGTTTTAAAGCAATTAAACATAAACTCGATAATGGTATGTATGCGTCTGATAAAATTCAAATGAATTTATAATTAGTATAATTGTCTTTAATATAAAGGGAATTCGAAAGGGTTCCCTTTTTTTTGAACTATCATGTACGAACATTTATTTACTAGTGAAAATATTTCTGTAGAAAGTACTTGTGAATATAAACATGCAGGTTTGTATGTAGATGAAAGTATATATGTGCCCAATCAACAAGCTCTGCGTACTAAAGAATTTATTCCAGCTCAAACAGTATTAAGTATTCAGCAATGTGCGTTGTCAACTCATCGAACACGTACTTCAATACAAGTTACGGAATTGTTTCATGCCGAAGCCGACGATTGTATTCGTTTTGCTAACCATAGTTGTCAGCCCAATGCCGCTGTAATTTCAAAATATATTGATGGGGCTGCGTATGTTACTATATTATTAGTTTCTGTTCGCGATATAATAGGTGGCGATGAAATTCAATTTGATTATGCAAGTACCGAAACGACTCTAACAAAAGAATTGTTGTTTGCTCCCTGTTTATGTAATTCACCATTGTGTCGAAAGGTTTTGACAGGTTTTTCGGAATTAACACCTACACAAAAAGACCAGGTGGCAGCAACTCTCCCTGTAGCATCTCATATTCTTAAATTGTATGTATGAATCAGTATGAATATCCATCGAAAATTTTAGAACAAGCTGTTTTAGAAATTGCTAAATTACCAAGTATTGGAAAAAAAACAGCATTGCGACTTGCTTTACATATTTTAAAACAAGATGTAGAGTATGCTCAAAAGTTAAGTGATGCTATTATTCATCTTAAACAATCTATTCAATTTTGTCGTGAATGTCATACAATATCCGATACAGAATTGTGTGATATATGTGCAAACCCTAAACGCGATACGTCTGTTGTGTGTGTAGTTGAATCAATCAAAGATGTGTTTGTAATTGAACAAACTCATCAGTTCAAAGGTGTGTATCATGTGTTGGGAGGAGTTATTTCGCCTATCGATGGTGTTTCGCCTCAAGATTTGACTATTGAAAGTTTACTAGAACGAATAACGACTCATGCAATGAAAGAAATAATTTTTGCATTACCCGTAACTATCGAAGGTGATACAACTTGTTTTTATATATACAAAAAAATTCAAGATAAACCTATTGTGGTAACCATGCTTGCACGGGGAGTTGCTGTTGGAAACGAATTGGAATATACCGATGAAGCAACTTTGGCACGTTCTATTAAAGATAGAGTAGCTTATTCCGGTTCAAAATAAACAATTAATTTTGAATTACCCGTAAACTTTCTATTGTGTTCATCTCTACATATGTAAGTGTGTCTTCGTGCATTTTGGTAAGTGTGTTTGATTCAAGGTCGAGAATAAAAACATATTTTTTACTATCGGTACCCAAACAGCTATATGTGTATGTGCTGGCATCACTTTCGTCTGTAGTTAATATATAATATGTCTTCCACGAATTTTGACTTTTAACTTCAAAAAGTTTGGTCATGTCGCACGAGAATAAAAATTCTACATTAAACTTTTGAATTGAATCTACAAATACTTGTTCGTTTTTATAAATCCCAAATTGTTTACTATTTGCTATCATAGCATAACAAATTTTGTCATTACGAAAAATAGTACTGTCGCCTTGACTATAGGTAAAATTGATATACCCAATAATACTGAGTAAAATACTTACACAAATTCGTTTATTCATAGATGCAAAGATAAGCAACGTCTGATGTAGCACGAACTTTAAATTTATCGCAACAAGGTACAATAAACATATCGCCTTTTATAAATTTTTTCCACTCAGTTTGCTCGGGAAGTAAAGCTTCAATAGTTCCCGATACTATATGCATATATTCCTTGGTTGAAGTTCCAAATTCATATTCACCCGGAGCAATTACCCCCACAGTAGCTTTCCCGTCTTGATTTCGTAATCCTATAGATTTTACGTTTCCTTCAAAATATTCGTTTACTTGTAACATATAATATATATTAAAATGGTAGTTCTTCGTCGTTTTGTTGTGGCATTAAAAAATCATCTTGAGATGGAAAGGGAGCATCGAAATTTGGAGGTATTTGCTCGGTTTGATTTGAGGTTTGCGAAGTCTGAGTTAATTCTACTTTCCACGCTTTGGCTTCAGTATACCAACGTCCCATATATTCTCTACTTTCAATATCAAATTGAGCTGTTATTTTGTTGCCTTTTTGTAATACAGTTGGTTGTATTTTGTCGCCCCATACCGCAATACACACTTTTTTAGGAAATTGCCCTTGAGTTTCGAGTATAAATTCTTGTTTTTTCCATTCTCCATTACGTCCGTTTCCAGTTTGTAAAGCTAATACATCTATAATTGTTCCTTGTATCTCCATTGTATAAATAATATGTTACAAATATATGATTTTTTTTTATTTAATTAAAAAGTATAAGCTAAATAAATAGCGATGAGTATAGGTGTAATAGTTTATTCTATATAGGATAAAGGGTATATTTAATATAAAAAAATGTACTGTCAATAAATTACTGTAACTTCATATTAAAAAAAGTATATATTTGCATGATTTTTTAAAAAAACGGATAGATGGAACAAATTTCAAAACGACTTGCATCGTTGGCTGCCTCGCAAACACTTGCTATGGCACAAAAGAGTAGAGAGTTAAAAGCTGAAGGAAAAGATGTAATCAATTTGAGTGTAGGTGAACCCGATTTTAACACTCCCGATTATGTGAAAGAAGCTGCAAAACAGGCTATAGATGATAATTATTCGTTTTATACACCAGTTGAAGGTTTTGGAGATTTAATTCAGGCAATTTGTGAAAAATTTAAAAACGAAAATGATTTAGAATATGCTCCAAACCAAATTATAGTTTCGGCAGGGGCTAAGCATTCGTTATCAAATATTTTTTTAAGTTTACTCGATCCGGGTGATGAAGTTCTTATACCTACACCGTATTGGGTTAGTTATCCCGAAGCTATTAAATTAGCCGAAGGTAAACCAGTGTATATACCTTCGAACATCGATTCGGGTTTTAAAGTAACACCCGAACAAATTTCTAAAGCAATAACGTCTAAAACAAAGATGTTTGTTTTTAGTTCACCGTCAAATCCTTGTGGTGCTGTATATACAAAAGAGGAATTGCAACAATTAGCAAAATTATTTGCAAAAAATCCGCAAATTCTTATTGTTTCTGACGAAATTTATGAACATATCAATTTTACAGGTAAACATGAATCAATAGCACAATTCAAAGAAGTTAAAAATCAGGTAATTGTGGTTAACGGTGTATCGAAAGGATACGCAATGACAGGCTGGAGAATAGGGTATATGGCAGCTCCGGAATGGATTGCTAAAGCTTGCAATAAGTTGCAAGGACAAGTAACTTCGGGCGTGTGCTCTATAGCTCAAAAAGCTTCAATAGCTGCATTACGGGGTGGTTTGGAATTTCCTCAGATGATGACCGAAGCATTTTTGCGTAGAAGAAATCTTATGGTTCAAGGATTATCGAACATTAAAGGAATGAAAATAGATAGTCCACAAGGTGCTTTTTATATTTTTGCCGATGTGTCAGGATTATTTGGTAAAAAAACGCAGAGTGGAACTGTTATTAAAAATTCATACGATTTAGCTCTCTATTTATTGTCTGATGCATGGGTTGCAGCCGTTTCTGGCGAAGGTTTCGGAAATCCCGAATGTATTCGTTTTTCATTTGCAACAAGCGACCAAAATTTGGAAAAAGCTATTACTCGAATTCACGAAGCTATTAATAAATTACAATAGGTTTTTTAAACGAATTGTAAAATCCGGTAAAAAGTACTACCTTTCTACCGGATTTTTTATTTGAGTATGTGTGGTATTAGTGGACTTTTTTCCTTTTCAAATAATGCATTAAATTATATACATGCATTAGACCAGTCTTTAGTCGTTATGCATCATCGCGGTCCCGATGCTCAGGCTGTATTTCATAATAATTCAGCGGTTTTAGGTCATGTTCGTTTGTCTATCATAGATATGTCTGCAGGAGCTAATCAACCTTTTTCCGATACTACCGGTAGATATACAATGGTATTTAATGGAGAATTTTACAATTTCAAAGATTTTTATAAAGAACTTAGTGCCGATGGTGTGGAGTTTAGAACTACTTCCGATACAGAAGTGCTATTATATTTGTATATAAAATACGGTGCTGCGTGTTTACAATATATACAAGGTTTTTTTGCATTCGCAGTATACGATTCACTCTCGGAATCGTTGTTTGTAGCTCGAGATAGATTTGGTGTTAAACCTTTATATGTTTACAGCTCTAATACGTTTTTTTGTTTTGCGTCAGAATTGCAATCGCTTATGCAGTTTCCATTTGAGAGAAACATTAATCTCGATGCATTATATATGTATCTTCAGTTGCTGTATGTTCCTGCACCTCTTACTATGTTGCAAAATGTAGAAAAGCTTATGCCCGGCTATTATATAGAAGTTTCAAAACAAGGTATTTCAAAACATCAGTATTATACCTTGCCTGTATATTCTAATAATTCTCCAATTATCCCCTATGAGCAAGCTCAACAAGAGTTTTATTCAGTTTTAGAAAATGCGGTACAATCTCGATTAGTTTCTGATGTTCCGTTAGGAACGTTTTTGAGTGGTGGTTTGGATTCTTCTGTTGTAAGTGCTATTGCAGCTAAACATGTTACTGGTTTGCAAACATATTCAATAGGTTTCACCGATAATCCATATTTCGACGAAACTTCCTACGCTCAGGCTGTAGCTCGTAAAATTGAATCAAATCATACGGTTATTCCCATTTCGAATTCAGTTTTCTCTGAATCTGTTTCGCACGTATTACAACAATTTGATGAGCCGTTTGCCGACTCTTCGGCTATTGCTGTATATGCCTTGTCAAAATATGTGAAACAATATGTTACCGTAGCATTGTCTGGCGATGGTGCCGATGAATTATTAGGTGGATATAGAAAACATGCTGCTCATATGAGGAGTTTTGTGCCATCTATTTCGAATTCAGTATTACCATATGCTGAACCTATATTACGTATGCTTCCGCAATCACGAAATAATAAAATTACCGATATGTTTCGTAAAGCTTATCGATATTCTAAAGCTTTGCGGTTAAGTAAACAAGATATGTATTGGTTGTGGTGCAGTTTGCAGTCCGAACACGAAGCTCAGATGTTATTGCCCAATTATATCCCTTCGCTTAAATATAATAGTGCCAAACAATTGTATGTGCAAGGTATACATTCTCATTCAAACCTAAACGACGTATTGTATGCCGATCAGTTATTGGTGTTGGCAAACGATATGCTTACAAAAGTTGATAGAATGAGTATGGCTCATAGTCTAGAGGTGCGTTCTCCATTTTTAGATTATAGATTAATTTCATATGTTAATTCGTTACCCGATTCATATAAAATACACGGTTCTTTGCAAAAGCGTATTTTGTTTGATTCGTGCAAGCATTTGTTGCCGCAAGAATTATATAACAGACCTAAACAAGGATTCGAAGTGCCATTACATAGTTGGTGTACCGGAAATGTATTACAACTTCATATTCAAGAATTATTGTCAGATAAAATGTTGAATTCACAAGGAATTTTTTCGAAAGAGCGAGTTGGCTTTTTGTTACAAAAATTACATTCGTCAAATCCGGGCGATAGTGCCTCTGTTATATGGGCATTACTTGTGTTTCAAACATGGTATGCCAAGTATATTTCATAATCAAAATTTCAACCTATATTGGGGTTGTTTTTTGAATTAATTCGAAACACTTACTGCTATCAATTATTTTTTCGTGCTGCTATTATAAGTATACTAATACCTATAATTTTTAAAGGTATTGCTATATATACTAGGATAGTTGCTATATCCAACCACGATAATACATATTTAGCATACATAGAAAGTGAAATGAATATAACTCCTAAAACTAAAGGCATGAAATATTTAAAAGGTACATGCGAAAAATTGCGAAACGAATAGAGTAAAAAAATTATTTTCGAAATTATTCCTATACCAAGAAAAATATAATAAACAAGCGAAAGAGTTGTCGTATATTTAGTTATAAAAGCAGCAGTTATGCTTATAAGTCCTATATATAAATATAAAAAATGCTGCTTTGTTTTTTTTGAATCGATTGATTGAAGCATTAAAATTTATATTTCCCAAATTTCACCGCTGCTAAATAAAGCTTCAATTGAATGTATATTAGAATTTTGATGAGCATATTCCAATTGTTCTGTCAAAGCATTATCATATGTTTGGTCTTCTACATCGCGAATAACTCCTAAAGCTATAGGGAAATTCGGAGCTTTCATAGTAATTAACATGTTGTGAATTACTGTATTGGAGCAGTGTGCGTCGTGTATAAGAATATCTGATTCGGTAATTCCCGATTCACCAATAGTTACCACTTGCAATTCCATTCCTTTAAGAACTAATCCTTTTTCTCTATTTTTACCGAAAATCATTGGTTTTCCATGTTCCAAGATTACTTGTCTGTCGTCTTTTTCGTTACGATTGGCAAAATATTCATGAGCTCCATTATTGAAAATTACACAATTTTGTAAAATTTCAACCACAGAAGTCCCTTTGTGGTTTTGAGCTTGAATCATGACATCGGTACATAAAGCTATATTATTGTCGATAGCTCGTGCAAAAAAAGTTCCTCTACAACCTAAGGTTAATTCACCGGGATTAAATGGTGTTTCTATAGTTCCCATGGGTGAAGTTTTGGTTACTTGACCTTTTTTAGATGTTGGAGAGTATTGCCCTTTCGTAAGACCGTATATTTCGTTGTTAAATAAAATAATATTAATATCGATATTTCTGCGAACAGCATGTATAAAGTGATTACCCCCAATAGCCAAACAATCGCCATCGCCTGTAATTTGCCAAACACTTAATTCAGGATTTGCTGATTTTACTCCAGATGCTATAGCCGAAGCTCTCCCATGTATGGTGTGCATGCCATAGGTATTCATATAATATGGTAACCGAGATGAACAACCAATACCCGAAACTACCACAATATTTTCTATTGCAACACCACATTGAGGCATGGCTTTTTGTAATGCATTAAGAACTGCATGGTCGCCACACCCGGCACACCATTTTACATCAACATTACTTTTTAAATCTTGGGCTGTATATGATTGAGTCATGCTTGTTGGTTATAAATATTTTAAACATTCATGTTTTATTTCTTCAACAGTAAAAGGTAAGCCTTGAACTTTGTTGTATTGTTCGTATGAAAATTCTTGACATTCAATACGTAAGTAATTTGCAAACTGTCCTAAATTTAATTCACAAACAAGTATTTTTTTATATCGTTTAAATACTTCTTTTGTATTAGCCGGTAGGGGTTTTATATAATTAAATTGAGCTAATGCAACATGTTTTCCCTCGAGCAAAAGTTCTTGTACCGCCGATAATAAGTGTCCGTATGTGCCACCCCAACCTACAACCAACAAATCTCCGTACTCTTCTCCTTCAACTTGAATATGAGGAATTTTGGTTACAACTTTGTCGACTTTTTCTTTGCGTAATGCGACCATTTTATGGTGATTTTCAGGCACATGAGAAGCTTGTCCTGTTACGTAATCTTTCTCTAAACTACCAATACGATGCATTAATTCAGGAGTTCCCGGAATAACCCAATTGCGAGCAAGAGTATCGTTGTTGCGCATAAAAGGTGTATGCTCCGAAAGTTTGTCCTTTTGAATACGAGGCGTAATCGAAGGCAATTCGTTCATTGACTTTATTTTCCATGGTTGCGATCCATTCGCTAAAAAACCGTCGGTAAGTAAAATAACGGGTGTCATGTGTTCTAACGAAAGTTTTGCCGACATGTATGCATAGTCAAAACAGTCCGAAGGCGAAGTTGCTGCAATTACTATACATGGAGCCTCACCATTTCTGCCGTAAAGAGCTTGTAATAAATCAGCTTGTTCTGTCTTGGTTGGTAACCCGGTCGATGGTCCTCCTCGTTGAACATTAACAATAACAATAGGTAATTCCATAATACATGCAAGCCCTATAGCTTCGGTTTTAAGAGCAAGTCCCGGTCCCGAAGTCGTAGTAACAGCTAAATTTCCTGCATACGCTGCACCTATAGCAGTACATATTCCTGCAATTTCATCTTCAGCTTGAAATGTTTTAACACCTAAATTTTTGTGCTTTGCCAATTCTTGTAAAATATCAGTAGCAGGCGTTATAGGATATGAACCTAAAAACAAAGGTAATTGAGCTTTTTCTGCTGCAGCCATGAGTCCCCATGCTACCGCCATATTCCCGTTCATATTGCGATATTTCCCTTTTTCAATTTTTCCGGGTTCAATACTCGCAGAAGGCATTGCGTGAGTGTTTTCGGCAAAAATATACCCTTCGCGCAATACTTTTTTGTTTGCTTCAATTAACGCTGGATATTTCGCAAATTTTTCTTCAAAATATCTAAATGTATGTTCAAACGGTCTGTTGAATAAACTATAAGTAATACCTAATGCAAACATGTTTTTGCATCGCATTATACTTTTATTGTCGAGTTGTGAATCTACTAAACAAGCTTGTGTTTGCGATGAAATAGGTGCACAAATAAGATTATATGGTTGTAACGAATTGTCGGAAAGAGGATTCGAAATATAACCTGCTTTTTGTAAATGTTTATCGTCAAACGTGTCGGCATCAACAATAATTGTAGCACCGCGTTTAGCCCATTTTAAATTTGCTTTAAGAGCAGCCGGATTCATTGCAACCAATACATCGCAATAATCTCCCGGAGTATGTATTTTATTGTGTCCTATGTGAACTTGAAATCCGGAAACACCGGCTACGGTTCCTTGCGGTGCTCTAATTTCCGATGGGTAATCAGGAAATGTTGAAACATCGTTACCAAATAGGGCAGAAGTGTCTGAAAATAAAGTGCCGACTAATTGCATTCCATCTCCTGAATCTCCCGTAAATCGAATAGTAACGTTGTTTAAATTAATTATTTGTTTTTGTAATTGAGTCATTACACTACTGTTTTTGAATTTTAAACCACTCGTAATGTAAGAATGGTATATCCTCACACTATTCCTTTTTTATTTCGAATACAAAAGTACTTTTTTATGTGTACTTTTCATAATTCATTTGTTCTAACATGTTTTTTATGTGTATGAAATTTTATATGTAAAAATATGATGAATTTAAGGTTTTTGAGAGATTGTTTTGGTAAATGTTAACAAAATGTGAATGCTTTGTTAGAATAGAATGTGTTGAGTGATGCAGAAAACAATACTTTTGTGTAAAACTAAAATTATGCAAGAAAAAATTGTAGAAACACCTTTAATGAAACAATATTATCAGGTAAAAAGCAAACATCCTGATGCTATACTTTTGTTTCGTGTAGGCGATTTTTACGAAACTTTTTCTGAAGATGCAATTCAAACATCTCGAATTTTAGGTATTACGCTTACTCGCAGAGCAAACGGTTCGGCAAGTTTTGTGGAATTAGCCGGTTTCCCGTTTCATGCCTTAGATACATATTTGCCAAAATTAGTGCGTGCAGGGCAACGAGTTGCTATATGCGAACAGTTAGAAGATCCGTCAAAAACTAAAACTATAGTAAAACGAGGTGTTACTGAGCTCGTTACTCCCGGTGTTTCGTTGAGTGATACTATTTTAAATAATCGTGAAAATAATTTTTTAGCTGCAGTACATTTTTCTTCTCATGCTATAGGAGTTGCGTTTCTCGATATATCTACCGGAGAATTTTTAGTAGGCGAAGGTTCTATAGATTATATAGATAAACTTATTAGTGGATTTCGCCCCAAAGAAGTATTATTTGACAGGAATAAAGAAAAATTATTTAAAGATTCATTTTCAAACGGTTTATATACCTATAAATTAGATGATTGGATTTTCACAACAGAAGCTGCAAACGATAAGCTTTTGCAACACTTTGAAACTACATCGCTTAAAGGCTTTGGTATAGATATTTATCCGCAAGCAATTATTGCTGCCGGAGCTGTTTTGCACTATTTAGATATTACAGAACACAAGCAAATTCAGCACATACGCTCTATTTCTCGTATAGAACAAGATGAATTTGTCTGGCTCGATAGATTTACAATCAGAAATTTAGAATTGTTTTCGTCGCCTAACGAAGGAGCCAAAACATTACTCGATGTCGTAGATTTTACGCAAACCCCTATGGGGTCTCGCTTACTTAAACGATGGATAGCCTTGCCGCTTAAACAGGTTAATCAAATTCAACAACGACTTGATGTGGTTCAAGATTTTGTAGTTAATCTTTCTTTATTCGATACCGTTCAGTCGCTTTTACACAACATGTGCGACTTAGAACGAATAGTTGCCCGAGTGGCTACCGGCAGAATTTTACCTCGCGAAATGATACAGTTGGTAAAAACATTGCAAGATATTGCTCCGCTTAAAGAATTGTGTAAAACGCATACTAATAAACTCTTACAGTTATTTGCGGAGCAATTGAATCCCTGCGAAAAATTAACTGAACATATCACAACGCATATAGTATCAGATCCACCTAATGCTATTCAGCGTGGAGGAGTTATTGCTCATGGGGTTCATGCCGAACTCGATAGGTTACGAGAAATTTCGCACAGCGGAAAAGATTTTATTTTGCAATTGCAAGAACGTGAGGAGATTAAGAGTGGTATTCCAAAACTTAAAGTCGCATATAATAATGTGTTTGGGTATTACATCGAAGTTCGAAATACTCATAAAGACAAAGTTCCCGAAGATTGGACTCGTAAGCAAACATTAGTTAATGCCGAACGGTATATTACACAAGAATTGAAAGAATACGAAGAACAAATTCTTGGAGCTGAGGAACGTATAGTTCAAATTGAACAAGAATTGTACATGGCTTGTATACAAGAAATGTGTTTGTATATCTCTACATTGCAATTAAATGCTTCTATTGTTGCTAATATTGATTGTTTGTATTCTTTTGCTGAGGTATCACTAAAAAATAAATATTGCAAACCAACAATTGATGATTCTACACAATTAGAAATTTGTAATGGGCGGCATCCTGTTATTGAAACACGAATGACTCCCGGCGAACAGTATGTTGGCAATGATGTAAGTCTTGATACCGAACATCAGCAGATAATTATTATTACAGGTCCGAATATGGCCGGAAAGTCCGCTTTGCTTCGTCAAACGGCACTTATTACGTTGTTGGCACAAATAGGATGTTTTGTGCCTGCCGATACTGCACATATAGGTGTAGTAGATAAAATATTTACTCGTGTAGGTGCTTCTGATAATATATCGCAAGGTGAATCTACGTTTATGGTAGAAATGAACGAAGCTGCAAGTATTTTGAATAATATGTCAAATCGTAGTTTAATTTTGCTCGATGAATTGGGGCGTGGAACAAGTACCTACGATGGAATATCTATAGCATGGGCTATTGTTGAATTTTTACACGAACACGCAACCGCTCATCCCAAAACATTATTTGCTACCCATTATCACGAACTTAATGAATTGGAATCTTCATTTTCTCGTGTCAAAAATTATAACGTGTCGGTTAAAGAACACGATAATAAAGTTATTTTTTTAAGAAAATTAGTGCGTGGAGGGAGCGAACATAGTTTTGGAATACATGTAGCAAAAATGGCTGGAATGCCAAAGTCTGTAGTGAAACGAGCTCATGAAATTTTAAAAGAATTAGAGGGAACATATCGTAAAAAATCCCTCGCCAAACCGGTAAAAGAAATTGCACAACATCGCGAAGGATATCAATTAAGTATTTTTCAACTCGACGATCCGGTATTATCACAAATTCGTGATCAAATTAAAGGTATAGATATTAATAATCTTACCCCTATTCAAGCACTGAATACTTTACATGAAATTAAAAAATTGATAGGAAAGTAATTGGATTATAAACTTAATTGTTTTATTAAAAAATGAGCCTGCATTTTTGTATACAGGCTCATAATTCTATGCAAGTTCTATATGTTCTTGTAACGATTGTATAACATTTTGAACAATCAATTCATAAAATGTATTAGGATTGTTATGAATTTGAACTTGTTCTAAAGCATTGTAATATTGTTTTTTAGCATCTGAATCTCCTTTTACTATTGCAATTGTATAGCCATGTTGTAATAATATACAATTCATAAGCAAACGAGCTGTTCGACCGTTGCCATCAATAAATGGATGAATAGTAACCAATCGTTCATGCATTTCGGCAGCCAAAAGAATTGGATGTAATTTCTTTTTTTGTTTTTTATAATGAGTAAAGAAATCATTCATCATTTGTGGTACAAGCAGCCAATCGGGAGGAACATGCTCACTTCCCGAAATTCGAACTTGAACTTTTCTATATGTGCCGGCATTTTCATTATCTATGCTTTTTAATATTAATCGATGAATTTCTAAAACATTTCTTTGCGATATTTCTTCTTTTCCAACAAGCATAGTACTTACAAAATCTATAGCTTCACTATGGTTAATAGCTTCCAAATGTTCGCGCATACTTTTACCTCCTATAGTAATACCTTCGTTTACCACAAGTTGTGTTTCTTGCAGAGTTAAGGTATTTCCTTCAATTCTATTACTTTCAAAAGTATACTTTAATGCAAAATATTCTTTCATTTTGTGTAATTGAGTTGCGTTTAAAGGTTTTTTTGAAAGCCACACTTCACGTAATGTATCTGCAATTTGAAGTTTTTCTTGAACAGAAGAATGTATCTGTTGAAGTTTAAAAACTTGTTTACTTGATAAATACTCAATTCTAGCTTCAGCAGCTTGTAATGCTTCTTTAGCGGTTTCTTCAAATTGTATGATTTCGTAAATTTTTTCTGTAATATATGCTGTACGTATTTCTGTATAGGGAATTTCTAATGCTCTTGATAAATTTTGTATATGAGCTTCAGAAGGAATTCTTTGTCCCGATTCGTATTTTGACAAAAGTGCTTGGTCTATACCCGAAAGATTACTGAGGGTTAGCATAGTCATGTTTTGAGATATACGTGCTTTTTTTATTATTTCTTGTAGTTTCATTGTGTATGACTTTTTATTTCATGACAAAAATAGTCATATTTTATGTGTTTGTCAATATTTAATCTATTTATTTGTTAGATTTTGTTTAGTGTATATTATTCTCTGTTAATTGTAATTAAAAAACCTTATATATATAGAGCAAGCCAAGATAGGTGGTCTTTCATTCTTATAGTTTTTCCAATTTATATTAGGTTAGGCTCTGGAGTTGGGGGAAGATTTAGTTTTGGAGCACACTTGATGATTTTAGGAATTTAGATATAAACATATTCTAAAGAATTCAAAAAATTGGTATGCTAATTTTTATATTATTATAGAAATCAATATTATGGAGTTAGATTTTCCAAATTATACCTCCGCATACATTTTGGTGAGCACCGGTAACACTTGCAAGGCAATTGTGTTTTTCCTGTATACGTAAATATCCTAAATAGGCAAAAATGAGAGCTTCTTTAAACTGTATAATTTCGTTCGATGGAATTATAAGTTCAGATTCGCTATAATGCTGAATTAGTTCCATCATAAACTTGTTTAAAGTTCCACCTCCCGTACACAAAGTTTGTGTGTGTGTGCCTTGTAATGTTGAGCCTATTTGTATTGCTATATGTTCATAAAAAGTTCGAATAGTATCGTACACCGATATTCTATAAGATTCTAAAATCGGAAAAATTTCTTGTTCTACCCATTCTCGTCCTAATGATTTTGGAGGAGATTGAGTAAAAAAAGGAATAGATTGTAATTCATGTAATAAATCAGTTTGTACAATACCTTGTTTCCCAAATTCGCCATTTGTATCGTAATCATTTCCCAATTGTTGTGCATAATAATTAAGTACAATATTGGTAGCACAAATATCCCAAGCTAAACGAGTATTGTTTTGTTTGCACGAAACATTTGCAAAGCCTCCAATATTTAGGCAGTAATCGTATTGCGGAAACAATAATTCGTCGCCTATAGGTACAAGTGGAGCCCCTTGCCCGCCGAGAGCAACATCAAGAGTTCTGAAATCATTTATCGTTGTAATGCCTGTAATTGCCGCTATATGAGCACCCGAGCCAATTTGTAGGGTGAGCCCGGTGTTGGGGGTATGAAACACGGTATGTCCATGACTTGCTATGTAATCAATAGAAAGTGAATGTTTTGTAATGAAATTTTGAATGTTATTACCGCAAAAAATGCCATAATCAACATGAAGTTGTTGTAGGTCTATGCCGGATAATGTGTGAGCCTGTGCCAATGTTTGTTTCATTTCTGTCGAATAGGGGATAGTTTCGGCACATAATATCGAAAATGACTGATCAGAAAACGATACTGCACATATGTCAAGACCATCGAGTGATGTTCCCGACATTGTACCTATAAATTGTGTTGTTTTATTATGTAATATCAAAATAAATATGTTTTTTTGTATTTTAGTCAAAAATAAACAATTATACTATGTTTTATAATAAAATAGTAATAACAAGCATCTTTTTTTTAATTACTATACAACTTTTTTCACAAAAAGATTTTATGGTTTTTGGTTCTATTAATAAAGACCAATTTGAAATTAATGAGTTTAAAGGTGATTCAAGTGTATCGGCAATAGTATTGGGGGAGTATAAAAATATTAGGTTTAATACCTGTTTAGATTTACTCATGGATTATCATGTGAGAATATTAGTTGTTAATGAGTCTGGATTTTCATATGCAAATCAAAAATTTTTAATACACAAAAATCAAGAGTTTTTTAATTTTCGTGCCGAGACGTATAATGTAGAAAATGATGAAATTATAAGTTCTTCGATTACAAAAGAAAATGTATATAATCAAGGAACACATAGAGATTTTAATACAATGTCTTTTGCAATGCCAAATGTTAAAAAGGGAAGTATTATTGAATATAAATTTACAGTTGGATTAGGACATTTTTTTTATTTAGAACCACAATTCTTTCAAAAAGAAATACCCGTAATTAGAAGTGATTTATATATTACAATATCTGATTATATTTTATATAATTTTACTATGTTGGGGTTTAGTGATGTAAAGTATACTAAAACATCACAAGTTACAGATTTTTGTGGTACAAATTATAAATCTAAAGTCCATTATTGGAGAGCAGATTCATTAATACAATTAAAAGAAGAGATTTATTCTAATAATATAGAAAATTTTAGAGTAGGTGTTCAATTTAATTTTTTTCAAATAAATGTGCCGAAATATTATAATGAGTATTTTTTTATTTCTTATGACGATGTAAGTAATAAGTTGTTGAGTTATGAGAGTTTTGGATTGCGATATAAAAATTTGTTGTTTACCAAAGATATTATAAAAAAACTGCAATTAGATTCGCTTCAACAAATTGAGAAAATACAGAAAATTTTTGAATATGTTCAAAATTATATGACTTGGAATGGAACGTATGAAGTTTTTTGTGCATTTCCATTAAAAGGTGCTTTTACAGAAAAAAAAGGAAGTGTTGCAGAAATTAATCTATTGCTTTGTGCATTATTACATGAAGCAAATATTAAAGCTAATCCGGTTATTCTTGCCTCAAGGCAAAGTATTAAAGTAAATAAATTTGTTTTTACACCATTACATTTTGATTATGTAATAGTTCAGGCTATCATAGATGGTCAATCTATATTAATGGATGCTACCGAAAAAAATATACCTATAGGAAGGTTACCTTTTCGATGTTTAAATGGAGAAGGACTCGTAATTGATAAGGGGATTTCGAATTGGGTAGCATTGTTGCAGAAAGAAATGTATTCTAAAACTATAATTTGCAAATATCAAATAGAATCAACTAAAATAGTTGGAAATTTGCAAATAATATCTAAAAATTTATCGGCCTCAAAAAAATTAAATGAAATAGAAAACCAGGGGGGAGTGAATAATTATGTTAAATCTTTAAAAAATATATATAATAATTACAATATTATTAATGTAAACATTGAACATGATACAATTGTAAAAGACGTTGTTAAAGAGTCTATTACTTTTGAGCATAAACAAGATATAATCCCCAATAAAGCGATAGTATTATCATCTTTTATTCAACTTGATTTTTTGGAAAATGCATTTAATGTTACCGAACGTTTTTTACCAATTGATTTTGGATGCCCTTTTGAATATACTTATATAACTAATATTGTGATTCCTGAAAATTATGATATAAAACAAATGCCGCAGTCGCAAGTAATTGTATTGCCAAATAATTCGGGAGAATATTCTTTAATGATAAAAAGAATAAATAATACTTTGCAATGTGTTGTTAAAATTAAAGTATCTAATATTTTATTTTTTCCTCAAGAAGTAAATGAATTAAAGCAATTTTATGATTTTATTATAGATGGATTACAAGCAAGAATTTATTTAGAAAAAATATAAGCAAATTTTTATTGAATATATGAGATTTATAAGTATAGTATTTATTATTGTTTGTATTTCAAATTATTGTATAGCTTCACATTCTTTTGATGCTATTGTGTTATTAGATAGTACGTCGTTTGTGTTTAATAATAACGCTCGTGTTGTAGAATATAATAAAAAGAGAATTAAAATCTTGAATAAAAAATCAAAACCATTATCTTATTTGGAAATAAAATATAATAGTTCATTACATATAATATTAAATATTGAAGGCAGGATTTTAGATGAGAACAATAATGTTATAAAAAAAATAAAAAAGAAACAAGTAGTTCACTCTAAAATATATAGCGAGTCATTTGTTGATGATTTAGAAATGTTTGCTTTTTATAATGCTGTAGTTGATTATCCTACAATTATTGAATGGGAGTATTCTATGGAATATGATTCTTTCTTTTTACACGATTGGTCTCCTGTTTTTTTTAATAATACAAAAATTGATAATTCATATCTTGTTTTAAAGTCTGAAAATCAAAATTTTATAAATTATAAAGCATATAATGTTACAGATTCTGTTTCATTCCAATTAGATAATATGTATGTAAAAGGATGGAATGTGAAAAATGTAATTATTCCAGATGGGTTTCAATTTGTTCAATCTATTCATTCTTTTTTTCCTTATATATATTTATCTGCAACTAATTATAAATTTAAGGATATTATAATTGATAATTCATCTTGGGTTGGTTTTGGAAATTTTATAGATTCATTAAATTCCGGAAAAAATATTTTATCCGATGAGTCAAAAATGCAAATAAAAAATCTCATATCTGATGAATTAACGAAAATTCAAAAAGTTCAAATTTTATATGAATATATGCTAAAGAATACCCGTTATGTTTCCATTCAATTAGGGGTTGGCGGTTGGATTCCTTTATCAGCAGAATATGTTCATAAAAATAAATATGGCGATTGTAAAGCTTTAGTTAATTATTTGCATTCGATACTTGATGTTGTCGGGATAACATCTTACTATACTTTAGTAAATGCAGGCGAGCAATCTAAATATATTATTCCGGATCTTCCGAAAAATTATTTTAACCATGTAATTTTATGTGTTCCAATTGATAAAGATACTATATGGTTAGAATGTACAAATCCTTTTCAACCTTTTAATTTTCTTGGAGACTTTACTTCAAATAGATTTGGTTTGTTGATTCAAAAAGATTCAAGTAAATTAGTTAGAACTCAGAGTTATGGACTTGAAAATAACTATGAAAAAATAAGGCTTATAATTTCAAATATAGATAAAGAGACTATAAAAATTAAAACTACAAAAGAAGTGTCTGGTAATAATTATTTAAATTATATTATTTTAAATCAATATAGTATTGATGAACAAAAAGAAATAATTAATAAAACTATCTTTAACACTTCGTTTCAAGAAATAAATAATTTTAAAATAGATAATAGTAATAATGTTAAATATCCTATATCTTCAATTACTTCAAATTATGAAATTAATAATACAAAATTTATTATTGATAATTTTTTTATAATACCTATAAATGAATTCTCATATAAATTGCCAAATTATTATATGGAAAATTTGCAAATTCCAATAGAGAATAATAATGATTTTCAGATAATTAAAGAGTATTTTATCGAAATTCCTACTAACTATTCAATTAATTATATCCCATCTAATATTCAAGTTGAAACTCAATGGGGTGATTATTTTTTTGAAAATAGCTATAAGGAAAATATACTATATATAAAATCGCAAATTATATTTCGTTCGTTTAATATTGAACCAAAAGATTTTAATGATTTTAATAATTTTATAAAAAATATTGATAAATATCAAAATAATCAAATTATTTTACAAAAAATATAAAATTAAGTAATTTTACTGATTTATTATATTTACAAAATGTAATACGTTTGTAAAAAATAATTACAAATTGATAGTTATTTGATAAAAAAACTTTATATTTGCAATGTAAAATTACAACAACGATAATAATTAATAAAATTAGGTAGTAATTGTTTAATATAGTATTATGAAATCAAAATTAGAGTACATTTGGTTAGACGGTAGCCAACCAACACAAGGATTAAGAAGCAAAACCATGATGAGTAAAGATGGTTTTAGTGGTAAATTAGAAGACTTAAAAAACTGGTCGTTCGATGGTTCTTCAACTCAGCAAGCAGAAGGTGGTTCTTCTGACTGTTTACTAAAACCAGTATTTGTATGTCCAGATCCGGATAGAAAAAATGCATATTTAGTAATGTGCGAAGTGTTGAATGCTGATGGTACACCTCATTCTACAAATCACAGAGCTACTATTGAGTCTGAAGATGATGATTTTTGGTTTGGTTATGAACAAGAGTATTTCTTATATGATTTAGATACAAATCTTCCATTAGGATTTCCTAAAGGGGGAGCTCCCAATCGTCCTCAAGGTCCATATTATTGTGGAGTTGGTGCCCGTGTTGCATATGGTCGCGAAATAGTTGAAGAGCATTTTGATTTATGTCTTGAAGCAGGTCTTAATATCGAAGGTATTAATGCTGAGGTTGCTACAGGACAATGGGAATTTCAAATTTTTGCAAAAGGTGCAAAACGTGCTGCCGACGAAATTTGGGTTGCTCGTTATTTATTAGAACGTACATGCGAAAAATACGGTGTATTTGTAGAGTGGCATCCAAAACCTCTTGGCAAAGATGCAGACTGGAATGGTTCTGGTATGCATGCTAATTTCTCAAATGGTAAAATGAGAACATGTGGTGATAAAAAAGTATTTGATGAAATTTGTGAAGAATTTGGAAAACATATTAAAGAACATATGGATGTTTATGGTGCATACAACGATCAACGTTTGACAGGTAAACACAAAACAGCTTCTATTCATGATTTTTCATATGGAGTTTCTAACCGTGGGGCTTCTATTCGTATTCCGTTAGGTACTGTGGAAGATGGATGGAAAGGTCGTTTAGAAGATCGTCGTCCAGCATCGAACGGTTGTCCATACCAAATTGGTGCGGTAATCGTAAAATCAGTTAAGGCTTCAGGTCACATTTAAATATAAATGTATTATTGTTCGAAAACCTTCGGAGAGCTCTCTTCGAAGGTTTTTTTATGCTATAATTCTAAGGTGTAACGTGTGAAAAACAAACAGTAATTAACGTCAATTCGACGTAAGAAAAACGCTTAAATTTTTGGTAAACATAGGGAAATTTAGTATATTTAACTTTCTA